>JAUILQ010000018.1 GCA_030433005.1 Alphaproteobacteria bacterium | reverse complement strand
GACTACGCGCTCGGCGTGGTCTGGTCCGGCCTCGCGAAGGAGGCCGGCCAGGACATGACGGTCGTCGAGAACGGCTCGGTCGCCGGCCTGCGCAAGGCGGCGCAGGGCGAGGTCGATCTCGTCGGCCTCGGCGCGCCGCACTACCTCGACGCGGTCAACGGCACCGGCAAGTTCGAGCAGGACCCCGAGGAGTTCCGAGAGAAGTACAAGGAGATGCGGGTGATCCTCGCCCTGCCCACCGGCATGGCGCAGTACGTCACCGCTGCCGACAGCGGCATCGAGAGCTTCCGCGACCTCGACGGCCATTCCGTGGGCATCGGCCGGCCGGGCGGCAACGCCGGGCGGGTCTCGCAGATCCTGTTCAGCATCCACGAGATCGAGGTCGACGGCCAGCATCTCGAGTACGTGCCGGCGCTGGAGCAGATCGCCTCCGGCACCCTGGACGCGGCGCTGGTCTGGGGCTCGATCCCGACCGCCGCCATCGACAACGCCTCGCGCGGCACGAAGCTGCGCTTCATCTCGCCGGATCCCGAGACGCTCGAGGCCTTCCGCAAGGCGGTGACGAACGGCCAGTACTACGTCTATCAGAAGGTACCCGAGGCCTCGATCGAGAAGGCCTACGGCGACCGCGTGATATCCGACGGGCCGGCGCGCTTCTGGACCTTCCCCTACCAGATCATGGTTCGCGGCGACCTCGACGACGACACGGTCTACCAGCTCACCAAGGCGCTCTGGGAGAACATCGAGAGCGTCAACGAGCAGTCGGCCGCCCTCTCGCTGATCAACCTGGACGGCGCCTTCGAGGGCGTCTCGGGCGAGGTGCACCCGGGGGCCGCGCGCTACTACCGCGAGATCGGCAAGCTCTAGGCCGACGGCCGGCCGGCCTCTGCCGCCGCTCGCCGTCCTTGCCGACGCTGTCCGCCGGCCGCCGTCCGTCCCGGGACGGACGGCGGCCGGCGCGACCCGCAGCTCGCGTGACCTGACAGGCGGACCCTGCCCGTGAACTGGCTTCTCGAAACCGCGCTGGGCGACCAGGCCGAGCGGCCCGGCGCGCTGCGCTGGCTGCAGGTCGTCGGCCTCGCCTGCTGCGCCGCGCTCACGCTGTTCGTGATGGCGACGCTGGCCTTCGGCCGCTACCCCAGCCAGGTCCAGTACGGGACGGCGCTCGCGCTGGCCCTCGTCGCGGTCTTCGCCCTCAAGCCGATGCTCCGGGACGGGCAGGGGCGCCGGACCTTGCTCGACCTGCTGCTCAGCCTGCTGCTGATCGCCGGCACGCTCTTCGCCTGGGCCTACATGACCCTGGAGTACCAGGCGATCGCCAACTTCCGCGAGGGGCTGCCCAACGACTGGGACCTCCTCGCCTATGGCGTCGGCACGCTGGTCGTGATCTTCGGCGCCCACCGCGCCGAGGGCTGGATGCTGACCGGAGTCGTGCTGGCGGCGGTCGCCTACCTGCTGTTCGGTCACGTCATGCCCGGCATCCTGGAGCACCGGCCCTTCTCGCTCAGCCGGGTCCTGGAGATCTCCTATTCCTACCGGGGCATCTTCGGCGTCGCCCTCGGCTCGGTCGTCGACATCGTGCTGATCTTCGTGATCCTGGGCACCGCGCTGCGCATGACCGGCGCCGGCGAGCTGTTCAACGACCTGGCGCTGATGATGACCCGCGGCCGCCGCTCGGGGCCCGCTCAGTGCGCCATCATCGCCTCGTCGCTGTTCGGATCGATCAACGGCTCGGCGCCGGCCAACGTCGCCTCGACCGGCGTGCTGACGATTCCGATGATGAAGCGCGCCGGCTTCACCGGCCGCTTCGCCGGCGGCGTCGAGGCGACGGCCTCCTGCGTCGGGCAGATCATGCCGCCGGTGATGGGCGTCGGCGCCTTCATCATGTCCGACATCACCGGCATTCCCTACGTCGAGATCATGGTCGCGGCGCTGGTCCCGGCGATGCTCTACCTCTTCTCGCTGTCGACCACCGTCGCCCTGGAGGCGGGGCGGCTGAAGCTCGAGCCGACCGGCGAGCGGGCCCCGGGCTGGGACCGCCTGCGCCTGTCGAGGGCCGCCGTGCTGGTGATCGGCTTCGGCCTGCTGCTGACCCTGCTGTTCCTGGGCTACCCGCCGACCTACTGCGGCCTGATCGCGATCGGCGCGATGCTGGCCGTGGCGATGCTGCTGCCCGACACCCGGCTGGGGATCGGCGACTGGATCCGCTTCGTCATCGAGGGCGGTCGCGACGGGCTCTCCGTGATGCTGAGCTGCGCGGCGATCGGCATCGTCATCGCCGCGATCACCTCGACCGGCCTCGGCGTCGCGCTCAACCAGCAGATCACGGCGCTCGGCGGCGAGCACCTCTTCGCGGCGCTGGTCCTGGCCGCGCTCTGCTCGATCGTGCTGGGCATGGGGCTGCCGACCGCGGCCTCGTACCTGATGGTCATCTTCGTCGCCGGGCCGGCGATCATGGACCTGGGCGTGTCGAAGCTCGGCACGCATCTCTTCGTGTTCTACTACGCGACCCTGTCGGCGATCACGCCGCCGGTGGCCCTGGCGATCTTCGCCGCCGCGGCCATCGCCCGCGAGAATCCGGTGCCGCTCGCGCTCAACGCCCTGCGGCTCGCCGCGGTCGGCTTCGTCCTGCCGGTCGCCTGGGTATTCCATCCCGAGATCGTCATCGGCACCCAGGGCACCGGCCTGCTCGACGCGCTGGCCTACCTGCCGTTCCTGCTGGTCGGCATCGTCGGCTTCGCGGCCGCCCACGTCGGCTATCTCTTCGCCCCGCTCGGCCTTCCCGAGCGTCTCGTCATGGCCCTCGGCGCCGCGCTGGTGCTTGCCCAGGGCCTGACGTTCAACCTGCTCGGCGTCGCCCTGGTGGCGCTGCCGGCCCTGTTCCGAATCGTGAGGTCCCGTCATGCCGGCTCCGCTTGAGGGCGTCCGCGTCCTCGACCTGACCAACGTCCTGGCCGGCCCCTTCTGCTGCCACCAGCTCGCCCACCTGGGCGCCGAGGTGATCAAGGTCGAGGTGCCGGGACGGGGCGACCTGGCGCGCCAGCTCGGTGCCGACGAGGCCCTGAACGAGCGCAACATGGGCGTCTCCTTCCTGGCCCAGAACGCCGGGAAGAAGTCGGTGACGCTGAATCTCAAGAGCGAGAAGGGCAGGGAGCTGCTCCGGCGGCTGGTCGCCGGCGCCGACGTGCTGGTCGAGAACTACCGCCCCGGCGTGATGCAGCGCCTGGGTCTCGACTACGCCGTGCTCAAGGAGGTCAACCCGAAGCTCGTCTACTGCGCGATCTCCGGCTTCGGCCAGGACGGCCCGATGCGCAACCTGCCGGCCTACGACCAGATCATTCAGGGCGCCTCGGGCGTGATGTCGATCACCGGCGACGCCGACACCGCGCCCTACCGCGTCGGCTACCCGATCTGCGACACCATTGGCGGGCTGACGGCGGCGCTGGCGATCAGCGCGGCGCTCAACGGGCGCGAGCGCAACGGCGGCAGCTTCATCGACGTCTCGATGCTGGAGGCGACGCTGGCGACCATGGGCTGGGTCGTCTCGAACTGGCTGATCGCCGGAGTCGAGCCGCAGCCGCACGGCAACGAGAACGTCACCTCCTCGCCGTCCGGCGCATTCCGCACGGCGGACGGCCTGCTCAACATCGCCGCCAACAAGCAGGAGCAGTGGGAGATCCTCTGCCGCGAGCTCGGCCGCGAGGACCTGCTGCAGCGCGACGAGTACCGGACCCGGGAGGGCCGCAAGGCCTGCCGGGCGGCGCTCAAGGCCGAGCTGGAGCAGACGCTGGCCGCCAAGGGGGCGCGCGAGTGGGCGCGTGTTCTCAACCGTGCCGGCGTGCCGTCGGGAGCCGTCTTCGCGATCCCCGACATCTTGGAGCATCCGCAGATCGCCGAGCGCGGCATGATCGCGGCTTTCGCCGACGTGCCGGGCGCCGGGCGCGACATCCGCGTCGTGCGCACCGGCTTCAAGCTCGACGGCCGGGCGCCGGAGGTGGCGGCGCCGCCGCCGCGGCTCGGCGCGGACAACGACAGCATCTACGGCGCGCTCGGGCTGAGCCCGGCGGAATTGGCCGAACTCAAGGCGGAGGGCGTGGTTTGACGGACCGGCAGGCGGTGAACCAGGGAAAGGCGATGCGCCAGCTCGAGGCGAGCGGCGGCGCCAACGATGTCGCGGACTGGTGGCGGACCTCGATCATCGACATGGAGCCGGGGCGGATCGACATCCGCGGCCGGCCGATCCAGGAGCTGATCGGCACCCTCAGCTTCCCGCAGATGATCTGGCTTCTGGTGACCGGCGAGGCGATCGACGGCGAGCGCGCGAAGCTGCTGGAGGCCGCCCTGGTCGCCGCGGTCGACCACGGCCCCCAGGCGCCCTCCATCGCGATCGCGCGCATGGCCGTGACCTGCGGCGTCGGGCTCAACAACGCCATGGCTTCGGCGGTCAACGTGCTGGGCGACGTCCACGGCGGCGCCGGCGAGCAGGCGGTCGAGCTCTACCAGGCGATCGCCGAACGGATCGACGCGGGCGCCGGCCTGGAGGAGGCGGTCGCCGAGCAGCTCGACGCCTGGCGGGCCGCCAACGGCAAGTACGTCTCGGGCTTCGGGCACCGCTTCCACAAGCCGGTCGACCCGCGCGGGCCGCGCCTGCTCGGCCTGGTCGACGAGGCGGTCGCGAAAGGCGCGGTCTCCGGCCGCTTCGCCGCCATCGCGCGCGCCATCGGCGACCGGCTGGCGGCGGAGCGGGGGGGCAACCCGGTGCCGCTCAACATCGACGGCTCGACGGCGGTGATCTACGCCGAGCTCGGCTGTCCGGCGCCGCTCGCGCGCGGGCTCTTCTGCCTGTCGCGCTCGGTCGGCATTTTGGCCCATGCCTGGGAGCAGAAGCAGCAGGGCGGCCGCAACAAGGGGCCGACGCCGCCGGGCTACCGCTGGACCTACGAGGGCTAGGACCCGGGGCTCGGGGGCCGTCCGTCCGCTTGCCGGCGGGATAGAGCCGACGGGTGACCGGCGCGATGGTCAGGCCGAGCAGCACCGCGGTGAACAGCACGACGCCAGGGGTCAGCGGTCGGCCAGCGCGTCGGCCTCGCCCAGGAGCTGCTTGATCTCGGCGAAGGAGGCCGCCTGCTCGAGGCCGGCGAAGTCGCCCTCGTCGCGGATCCGCCGGGCCGCCGACAGCAGGGCGCCGAGGGCCGTGCGGGCGAGCGCCGAGCCCAGGCTGACGCGCCGCACGCCGGCCTCCTCCAACTCGGCCAGCGTCACGCCCTTCAGGCCGATGCCGGCGACCACGTTGACCGGCCGCGAGACAGCGCCGCAGACGTGCCGGATGGTCGCCAGGTCGGGCAGGCCGGGGGCGTAGAGCACCGGCGCGCCGGCAGCCTCGTAGCCCTGCAGGCGCGCCAGCGTGTCGTCCAGGTCGGGCCGGCCGTGCAGGAAGTTCTCGGCGCGCGCCGTCAGCTGGAAGGGGTGGGGCAGGGCGCGCATCGCCTCGACGCCCGCGGCGATCCGCTCGATGGCGTGCGCGCGCTCGTAGATCGGCCGCCCCGGGTCGCCGGTCGTGTCCTCGATGGTGCAGCCGACGAGGCCGATCTCGGCGGCCCGGCGCACCGTCTCGGCGACGTCTTCCGGGCGGTCGCCGAAGCCGTTCTCGAAGTCCGCGCTGACCGGCAGCGGCGTGGCGGCGACGATCTCGGCGGCGTGCGCCAGAGCCTCGTCGCGGCCGGTTTCTCCGACCTGGTCCTGCTTGCCGCGCGAGAAGGCGTAGCCCGCGCTGGTCGTGGCCAGCGCCTCGAAGCCGAGCGCGGCGAGCAGCTTGGCGCTGCCGATGTCCCAGGGATTGGGCAGCACGAAGAGTCGCGGGCCGGCATGGAGCCGCGCGAAGGCCTGGGCCTTGGCGTCGAGGTCGGAAGGGGTCATCGCAAGGGGTCTCCCCGGGCCGCGCGGCGGGGTCACGCGAACGTGGTCGCCCGTCGGTTGCGCGGGTCCGCGGGCGGGCGCATCGTGGCACAGCCGCAGTGCGAACGAAAGGTGAATAGATGCTCAGGCTCCACTGGTGGCCGCATACCCGTGCGGCCCGGGCGGTCTGGATGCTGGAGGAGACCGGCGCCGACTACGAGCTGCTCCCGCTGGACATCGACGACCCGCGGGCCCGCGACGATCCCGCGTTCCGCGCGGTCAGCCCGCTCGGCAAGGTTCCGGCTCTGCTCGACGGCGCGGCGGGTTTCGCCGATTCGACGGCCATCGGCCTCTACCTCGCGGACCGCTTTCCGGCCGCCGGTCTCGCCCCTGCGGCCGACGATCCGCGACGCGGTCGCTACCTGTGGTGGATGGTCTTCACGGCGGCGGTCGCCGAGCCGGCCGTCGGCGAGCGCATGGCCGGCAGCGAGACGCATCACCGGCGCAACGGCTGGGGCAGCTACGACTCGATGCTCGCGGCGCTCGAGCAGGGCGTCGCATCGGGGCCCTGGCTCCTCGGCGAGCGCTTCACCATGGCCGACGTCATGGTCGGCTCGACGGTCGCCTTCTTCCGCACCGTCGGGTTGCTTCCCGAGAGCCGGGGTCTGCAGGACTACGCGGAGCGCTGCCTCGCGCGCCCGGCCTGCGCCCGCGCCGCCCGCCGCGAGCGCGAGGCCGCGCTCGCCTGCGGCCTGGACCCCGGGCCGGCCTGACCGGAGGAGGGCGCTACAGCTCCTGGCGCACCTGAGCGTAGGCCAGCACCGAGAACAGCAGCGTGCCGCCGGCGATGTTGCCGACCAGACTGGGCAGCAGGTTGCCGTAGAGTGCCGGCAGCACGCCCAGCTCGCCGGCGACCACCAGCATGAAGGTCTCGGTCGCGCCGGCGACCACGTGGGTCAGGCCGCCGAGCCCGATCACGTAGGTCACCAGGACGATGACCCAGAACTCGTTGCCGCGCGCGCCGGGCAGGATCCACACCAGGGCCGCGACCAGGAAGCCGGCGGGAATCGACTTCAGCAGCATCTCGAGCGGCGTGTGGTCGGCGTAGTGGCGCGCCAGCTCCATCGCGGAGGCCAGCTGCTCGGGGCTGGCGATGTCGCCGTAGACCGCCATCGCGGCCGAGACCAGGGTGCCTGCGAGATTGGCGAGCAGCACGACGCTCCACAGCCGGGCGACGTTGACCAGCACCCGGCCCTTGAAGTCGGTCAGCATCGGCAGGATCACCGTGATGGTGTTCTCGGTGAACAGCTGCAGACGGCCGAGGATGACCAGGACGAAGCCGAAGCAGTAGCCGAAGCTCTGCACCAGCGGCCGCCAGGGCGCGTCGGGCAGGTAGTGGCGCAGGAAGCTCTCGAAGAAGACCGAGGTCGACAGCGCGATGCCGGCGATGAAGCCGGACCACCACAGCGAGTGGGTCGGCCGGCGCAGCTCCTCGACGCCCTCGCGCCGCACGACCTCGTAGATCATCGGTGAGTTCAGGGAGAGGTGGTTGCGCACCTCGTCCCGCGTGTCGTCGCGCTGGGTTTCTTGCGTCATCGTCCGGACCAACGCACGAGGGGGCGGGCGAGTGCCACGCGGCCGGGGCGGGCCACCTTGACAAAGCCCGGGCGGGCGTGCCTCTTGCGCCCGCTTTTCGAGCGCCTCCGACGCCTCACCGAACCCTTGGGAACCCCCGGGAATGCACGCCTATCGCTCTCACACCTGCGGCCAGCTGCGCGCCGCCGACGCCGGCTCCCCCGCGCGCCTGTCCGGCTGGGTCCACCGCAAGCGCGACCACGGCCAGCTGCTGTTCGTCGACCTGCGCGACCACTACGGCATCACGCAGTGCGTGGTCGACGTCTCGGCGCCGCTGTTCGAGAAGGTCGAGGCGCTGAAGACCGAGTCGGTGGTCTGCTTCACCGGCAAGGTCGTCGAGCGCGTGGCCGAGACGGTCAACCCGAACCTGCCGACCGGCCAGGTCGAGCTGAGGATCGAGGCGGTCGAGCTGCTGTCGGCCGCCGAGCCGCTGCCGCTGCAGGTCAACGCCGAGGAGGACGCCGGCGAGGAGACGCGCCTGCGCTACCGCTACCTCGACCTTCGGCGCGAGAAGATGCAGCGCAACATCGTGCTGCGCGGCCAGGTCATCAACTCGATTCGCCGGCGCATGATCGAGCAGGGCTTCACCGAGTTCCAGACGCCGATCCTGACCGCCGACAGCCCCGAGGGCGCGCGCGCCTACCTGGTGCCCAGCCGCATCCACCCGGGCCAGTTCTATGCGCTGCCCCAGGCGCCGCAGATGTTCAAGCAGCTGCTGATGGTCGCCGGCTTCGACCGCTATTTCCAGATCGCGCCCTGCTTCCGCGACGAGGACGCGCGCGCCGACCGCTCGCCGGGCGAGTTCTACCAGCTCGACTTCGAGATGAGCTTCGTCACCCAGGACGACGTCTTCGCGGCCATCGAGCCGGTGCTGCACGGCGTCTTCGACGAGTTCTCCGGCGAGCGCAGCGTGACCGCGCCGCCCTTCCCGCGCATCGCCTACGACGAGGCGCTGCTGAAGTACGGCAGCGACAAGCCGGACCTGCGCAACCCGATCGAGATCGTCGACGTCACCGCCGACTTCGCCGGCGGCGGCTTCGGCATCTTCGCCAAGCTGATCGACCAGGGCGCGGTCGTCCGCGCGATCCCGGCGCCGGGCGCGGCCAAGCAGGCGCGCAGCTGGTTCGACAAGCTGAACTCCTGGGCCCAGCGCGAAGGCAAGCCGGGTCTCGGCTACATCGTCTACGGCGAGGACGGCGAGGCGCGCGGCCCGATCGCCAAGAACCTGGAGGCCGACCGCGTCGCGAAAATCAAGGCGACCGCCGGCCTGAAGGACGGCGACGCCGTGTTCTTCTCCTGCGACAAGCCGAAGGGCGCGGCCGCCTTCGCGGGCCAGGTCCGGACCAAGCTGGGCGAGGAGCTCGAGCTGGTCGAGCCGGGCGCCTTCAAGTTCTGCTGGATCGTCGACTTCCCGATGTACGAGCTCGACGAGGACAGCGGCAAGATCGAGTTCTCGCACAACCCCTTCTCCATGCCGCAGGGCGGCATGGAGGCGCTGGAGACGATGGATCCGCTGGAGATCAAGGCCTTCCAGTACGACATCGTGTGCAACGGCGTCGAGCTGTCGTCGGGCGCGATCCGGAACCACCTGCCCGAGGTCATGGTCAAGGCCTTCGAGATCGCCGGCTACGGCCGCGAGGAGATCGAGGCCCGCTTCGCCGGCCTGTTCAACGCGCTGCGATACGGCGCGCCGCCGCACGGCGGCTCGGCCCCGGGCATCGACCGCATCGTCATGCTGCTGGCCGACGAGCCGAACATCCGCGAGATCATCGCCTTCCCGCTGAACCAGCGCGCCGAGGACCTGATGATGCAGGCGCCGTCCCCGACGACGCCGGAGCGGCTGCGCGAACTGCACCTGAAGCTCGCCCTGCCGCCCCTCAAGAAGTAGAAATTTTCCCTGCGCTGTCAGGGGCTTGAGCCAAGATTTTGACAGCCGTTCGGAGAGCGGGCTAGAATCCTTTCGGAATCAGGGGGGATTCGACCGGCATGCGCAAGGTTCTTCTGGCTGTTCTTCTGGTCCTGCCGCTGACCGGCTGCGCCCTGCCGCCGGCGCTGTCGATCGCCACGCTGATGATGGACGCGGGCAGCTACGCGGCGAGCGGCAAGTTGATGACCGACCACGGCATCTCGATCGTCGCCGAGCGCGACTGCGCGCTCTTCAACATCGTCACCGAGGGGGCGCTCTGCCGCGAGGAGCAGGTCTACGAGACCGCGCTCGCCGCGCTCGAACCGCTGCCGGGCACCGCGCCCGACCTTGCCGTCGACCGCCGTCTCGACGGTCAGGTTTCCGCCGCTCCCTTCCTCTCGGACGGCCTGCCGCGCAACGGCACGGCGCTGCTGATCGCGCCGCGGCCGGCCGCCGCCTTCCTGGCCGACGGCGACCTGCGCCGGCCGGCGAGCAGCGAAGGCGGCTGAGGCCGGCCGACCGTCGCTTTCCGGCGGGGTATCGCGCGCAGGATCCCGGGGCGAGCCGGTCCCTGCGGGTCGCGCCCGCCGAGCACCCGACGCCGCGCCAAGCGTGACGTGGACAGCCCCGCACCCCTTGCCTAGAGTGCCGCTCAGAAAACGTGCACGGCCGGCGCGCCGAGCCCGCGTCGAGCCGGGGCCGGGCCACCTGCCCGGCCCGCACGACCCCGCGGACAAACCACCGAAAGCCGACCCGTATGGCGAAACCTGTCGACGAGGGCTTCTTCATGCCGCCGGAATGGGCGCCGCATGCCCGCACCTGGATGGCCTGGCCGTCACGCGAGGAGCTCTGGGGCGACGCGATCGACGAGGCACGCGAGGCCTACGCGGAGGTCGCCAAGGCGATCGCGCGCTTCGAGCCGGTGACGATGATCGCCAACCCCGTGGCCGTCGCCGAGGTCTCGATCAAGTGCGGCTCGGGCGTCAGCGCCGTGCCGCTCGATCACGACGACTCCTGGGTGCGCGACAGCGGCCCGACCTACCTCGTCGACGGCAAGGGCGGGCTCGCCGGCGTCGACTGGACCTTCAACGCCTGGGGCGAGCGCTATCGGCCCTACGAGAAGGATGCCAGGCTGGCGGCCGCCATGCTGGAGAAGGGCGAAGTACGCCGCTTCGCCTGCGACCTGGTGACCGAGGGCGGCGCGCTGCATGTCGACGGCGAAGGCACGCTGCTGGCCGTGCGCCAGAGCCTGGTCAACGACAACCGCAATCCGGGGCGCAGCGCCGAGGAGATCGAGGCGATCCTCAAGGACCACCTCGGGGTGCGCAAGGTGATCTGGCTGCCGGGCAGTCTCGCCGACGACGAGACCGACGGCCACGTCGACAACGTCGCCTGCTTCATCGGCCCGGCCAAGGTGCTGGCATTGTCCACCGATAACGAGGACGACGCCAACTACGCGCCGCTGCGGGAGAACCTGGAGCTGCTGCGCGGCGAGACCGACGCCGAGGGGCGGCCGCTGGAGGTCGTCGAGGTGCGCCAGCCCAAGGCGCGCTACCAGGAAGACGGCACGCGCCTGGCGCTTTCCTACGTGAACTTCTATTTCACCAACGGCGGCATCGTGCTGCCCTCGTTCGACGATCCGGCCGACGACCGCGCCTTCGATCTCTTCGAGGCGATCTTTCCCGACCGCAAGATCGCCCAGGTGCCGGCGCTCGACATCCTGCTCGGCGGCGGCGGCATCCACTGCATCACCCAGCAGCAGCCGGCGGTCGAGCCGCCCGAGCAGGAGTAGCTGCCGATGGCCGCGGCCGGGCCGGCCGAAGCAGCCGGGCAGGCGGCGCCCGGCCCCTTCGCCGGCGGGAGCCCGCGGGCGGCCGGCTTCGCCATGCCAGCGGAGTGGGCGCCGCACGCGCGGACCTGGATGGCCTGGCCCTGCCGCGAGGACTTCTGGCCCGACCTGGAGGCGGCGCGCCGGGCCTTCGCCGAGGTCGCGCGGGCGATCGCCGACTTCGAGCCGGTGACCATGATCGCGCCGCTGGCGCTGGCCGCCGAGGCCGGGAGCGCCTGCGGCCCGGCGGTGGCCGTCGAGGCGATCGAGATCGACGATTCCTGGACCCGCGACAGCGGCCCGAGCTTCGTTCGCCATCCCGACGGCCGCCTCGGCGGCGTGTCCTGGCGCTTCAATGCCTGGGGCGGCAAGCATGCGCCCTGGGAGCGCGACGCGCGGCTCGCCGAGACGCTGCTCTCGCGCCTCGGACTGCCCTGCCACGAAGGGCCCCTCACGCTGGAGGGCGGCGCGCTGCACGTCGACGGCGAGGGGACGCTGCTGACCACCGAGAGCGTAGTCTTCAACGCCAACCGGAATCCGGGACTGGAGCGCGCGGAGGCCGAGCGCCTGCTGTGCGAGAGCCTGGGCGTCGAGCGGGTGGTCTGGCTGCCGGGCGACGTCGAGGAGATCGAGACCGACGGCCACGTCGACGGCATCGCCTGCTTCGCGGCGCCCGGGCGCGTGCTGATCGGCAGCGTCGACCCGGCGGTGCCCCATGCCGCGGCCCTGCGCGAGAACCGCCGCGCCCTGGAACTGGCGCGCGACGCGCGCGGCCGCGCCTTCGAGATCGTCGAACTGCCCGAGGCCGACCCGGCGGTGGCGACCAACGAGATCTACTGCACCGCCTACATCAACTTCTACCTGGTCAACGGCGGCCTGGTGATGCCGGCCTACGGCCTGCCCAGCGACGCGGCCGCCGCCGAGGTGCTGGGCCGTGCCTTCCCGGGGCGGCGCGTGGTCGCGGTGGACGTGCGGGCGATCGCGCCGGGCGGCGGCGGCATCCACTGCATCACCCAGCAGCAGCCGCTCTAGGCCGATGGCGCTGGGCGGCCTGCGCAGGCGCATCGACCATCTCTACAACGGCGACAGCCCGACGGCGTCGCGCTTCCGCTACAGCCTGCTCGCCTTCGACTTCCTGACCATCGCCTTCTTCATCCTGACCGCGCCGGTCGAGTTGACCCCCGAGATCCTGATCGCCGACCTGGTCGTCGGCGCGATCATCCTGCTGGATTTCCTGGCGCGGCTCTGGATCGCGCCGAGCAAGCTCAGGATGCTGCGGCAGGTCCACACCCTGGCCGACCTGCTGGTCATCGCCTCGCTGCTGGCGGCGCCGATCATCGACCAGAACCTGGCCTTCCTGCGCGTCCTGCGGGCGCTCAGGCTGCTGCATTCCTTCGCGATGCTGCGCGACCTGCGCCAGGGCGCGGCCTTCTTCCGCCGCCACGAGGACGTCATCGTGCGCAGCGTGAACCTGCTGGTGTTCATCTTCATCGTCACCGGCGTCGTCTTCAACCACGCCTTCGGGCGCAACGACGATATCGACAACTACCTGGCGGCGCTCTACTTCACCGTCTCGACCCTGACCACGACAGGCTTCGGCGACATCGTGCTGCACGGCACCACCGGGCGGCTGCTGGCGGTGCTGATCATGGTCGTCGGCGTGGCGCTATTCCTGCGCCTCGCCCAGGCCATCTTCAGCCCGACCAAGGTGCGCTTCACCTGCCCGGACTGCGGCCTCGACCGCCACGAGCCCGACGCCGTGCACTGCAAGCACTGCGGCCGCACCCTGAAGATTCGCACCCACGGGGAAGGGTAGGGGAGACTCGCTCGCGAGCGCCGGCTCCGCCGTCGCCGGTTCCGAGAGCGCCCGGGCGCCTTTCACGCTACGTGAAACGGCGCCGGATCTGTTGGGAGGCGAGGTCGAGCAGGGTCACGGTGACGATGATGAAGATCATCACCGCCGCGGTCTCCGAGTAGTAGAAGCCGCGGATGTACTCCCACAGCAGCACGCCGATGCCGCCGGCGCCGACCAGGCCGACCACGGTCGCCGAGCGGACGTTCGATTCGAAGCGGTAGAGCGTGTAGCTGATCCACAGCGGCAGGACCTGCGGGATGATGCCGAAGACGACCTCCTGGACGGGCGTCGCGCCGGTCGCGCGGATGCCCTCGACCGGCCGCGGGTCGATCGCCTCGACGGCCTCGGAGAACAGCTTCGCCAGGATGCCGGTGGTGTGCACGAAGAGCGCCAGCACGCCGGCGAAGGGGCCGAGACCGACGGCGACCACGAACAGCATGGCGAAGACCATCTCGTTGATCGCGCGGCAGGCGTCCATCACCCGGCGCACCGGCTGGTAGACCCACCAGGGCACGACGTTCTCCGAGCAGAGGATGCCCAGCGGGACGGCGCAGACGACGGCCAGCAGCGTGCCCCAGATGGCGATCTGGATGGTGACCAGCATCTCCTCGAGGAACATCCGCCAGTGACGGAAGTCGGGGTCGGTGAAGCCGGCGGCGAACTCCGCCATGTTGCCGGCGAAGGTGACCAGGTCGCCGGGGCGCATCTCCGCGCCCTCCCAGGACCAGACCAGGATGCCGCAGACGGCGGCCCAGCCGACCAAGCCGATGACGCTAGAGCGGAGGTCGCGGCGCGGCAGGCCCTGGCGCAAGGCCGCGCGCTGCCGCTCGTCGAGGCGGTTCAGGCCGGCAGGCGAGGTCGAGGCTTCGGTCATGATCGGCGCTTCCGCGGGCTCGGCTGGAAAAAGGATGGGACGGCCGCCGCGTTCGGCGGCCGTCCCCGCAAGCCTTGTCCGGCTCAGTTCGTGGCGGCGGCCGGCGTGACCGCGGCCTCCCACTCGCCGAGCTCGGTCAGCTGCTGCTCGATCTCGGCGACCTGCTGCTGCTTCTCCTCGGCGGACAGCGTCTCGTCGTTCTCGATGCGCAGCTTGTTGCGGAACAGCTCGAGCTGGCGGATCGGGATCAGCTGGGCGTTCGAGGACGCCAGGAAGGGGCCCCAGCCGTCGGACATCTCGGCCAGCACCTGGCGCTCGCGCTTGACCTCCTCCAGGTCGCCGAAGCGGCCGTAGGTCATGAAGAAGTAGTAGAGCTTCTCCTTCGTCTCGGCGGAGAGGTCCTTGCGCCAGACCATCGGATCGGAGGGGATCAGCGGCGAGCGCCAGATCTCCTTGATCTTCGACGCGGCCTCGGGGTTGGTCTTGGCGAGACGCGCGTAGATCGACTCGGTGTTGTTGGTGGCGACGTCGACCTGGCCGTTGGCGACCGCCAGGGCGTTGGTCTCGTGGTTGGCGTTGACGACGCGGCCGAAGCACTCCTTCGGATCGACGCCGTTCTTGGCCCAGACGTAGTAGGACGGGACCAGGAAGCCCGAGGTCGAGTTCGGATCGCCGTTGCCGAAGTTGAGACCCGAGCCGCACTTGGCCAGCAGGTCCTCGAGGCTCGACAGCTCGCTGTCCTTGTTGACGATCAGCAGCGAGTAGTAGCCCTCGGAGCCGTCGTCCTTGATGGTCTGGGCGAAGATCTCGCCGCCGGCGCGGTCGACGGCCTCCATGGCCGACTTGTTGCCGAACCAGGCGACGTCGACCTTGCCGAAGCGCATGCCCTCGATGACGCCGGCGTAGTCCGGCGCGAAGAAGGCCTTCACCGGCAGGCCGAGCTCCTTCTCCATGTCCTCGAGGAACGGGCCGAAGCTGCTCTTCAGGTTCTGCGAGGACTCGGTGGAGATGATGCCGAAGTTGATCTGCTCCATCTCCTGGGCGGCGGCGGTCTGGCCGGCCAGACCCGGAATGGCCAGGCCCGGGCCGGTCAGAGCCGTGCCGACCAGGGCCGTCGCGGCGAGCGCCGCGGAAGCCATAAGCGTGCGAAACATCTCGTCCCTCCTTGGTTTCGCGTGGGAAGCCGCCCGGCGGTCCGCCGGGCCGCGCGGGACCGGTGCCGTCGCTCAGCCCGCGGCGCGGGCGACGAAGGCCTCCGGATGCTCGTCCACGGCCGCCTCGGGCTCGTCGTCCTCGAAGGCGCCGGTCAGGATCAGTTCCTCGCTGCTGTCGCCGTAGAGCTCGCGCAGGAAGCCGCGCGTCAGCCGGCTGGTCGCGCCGTCGTAGATGATCCGCCCGTCGCGCAGCGCGACGACGCGTCGGCAGTAGCGGATCGCGTAGTCGACCTGGTGCAGCGAGACGACGACGGTGATGCGGTCGCGCCGGTTGATGTCGGCCAGCATCTCCATGACTCGCTTGGCCGAGGCCGGGTCGAGCGAGGCGATCGGCTCGTCGGCGAGCACCAGGCGCGCGCGCTGGACCAGGCAGCGCGCGATGGCGCCGCGCTGCTGCTGGCCGCCCGAGAGGGTCGAGGCCCGCTGGCCGGCCTGCCGGTCCATGCCGACGCGCTGCAGCGCCGCCATGGCCTGCAGCTTTTCCTCCTCGGTGAACACGCCGAGCGTGCCGCGCCAGCGCGGCACCCGGCCGAGATTGCCGAGCAGCACGTTCTTGAGCAGCGACAGCCGCCCGACGAGGTTGAACTGCTGGAAGACCACGCCGATCTCGCTGCGCAGCGCCCGTACGCCGCGGGCCACGCGACCGTCTCCCTGAACGGCGCGGCCGAGCACCCGGACCTCGCCGCCGGCGCGGTCGGCGGCCAGCAGGCCGGCGATGTGGCGGATCAGGGTCGACTTGCCGGAGCCCGAGGCGCCGATCAGCGCCACCATCTCCCCCCGCTCGACGGTCAGCTCGATGCGGTCGAGGGCGCGGTTGCGGCCGAAGCTCTTGGTCAGGCCCGAGATCTCGATCGCCGCCATGCGTTCTCCAGCCATTCGTCCGGCAGGCCGGAAGGCTGCCCTCCGGTCCGACGGGCCAGAGTGTGGCGGCGTTGCGTAGCGTCGTGATGACGCTGCGGTGACGCTTGGGTCACCGGGACATGACAGGGGCGTTACGGCCGCAGGCGAGGCGGCGAGCGGAAGGGGCCCCGAGGGGCGTCAGTCGGGATCCTCGACGATGCGCCAGATCGGCGCGTGATCCTGGGCCCGTTCCGGCTGGATCACGCGGAAGCGCTCGACGATCTCGCCGGCCTCGGTGACGTCGCGCTCGACCGACAGCAGGGTGTTGACCGGGTGGCCGCAGAGGCCGCTCGCCTCGTCGAGCTCCTGGCGGGCGACCGGCAGGGCCGCGCCGAGCTCCGGGGCGCCGTAGCGCTCGACGAAGTGGCGGGCCAGCCGCTCGACGGCCGCGAAGAAGTCGGCCTCAGAGACCTCGGCGACCTCGACCAGCGAGGCATGGCCGAAGCTGTCCAGCCCGAGCCAGCCGTTGCGGAAGGCGAGCTGCCGCTTGCCCTCGAGCGCGGGCAGGTCGGCCTCGGCGAAGGCGAAGCCGCCGGGGACGGCCAGCTCGCCGGCCTCGGCGGCCCGCTCGAAGGCGTAGACGTCGGACTGGTCGAGGCGGATCACGCGCGGCAGCTTCATGGCGGCCAGTCTAGGGGCTGGCCCTGTGCGCGCAACGGCCTCCGTGCGCCGCCGCGCCTAGTCCTCCCAGACGTCCACCAGCAGGCGGCCGAGCGAGCCGATCAGCATGAAGAAGGCGCCGACGATGAACAGCCAGACGCCCAGCGTCTTCCAGGGCTCGAGGGAGGGCAGGAAGAGGATGCTGCCGACGAAGAAGGCCAAGTTGCCGAACAGCCCGAGCGACAGATGGATCCAGCCGTAGTCCTGGACGAGAGTCTTGATCGGATTGGACACCGTGCACCTCCTTTCGCACGGGCCAACGCGGGTACCCCGATTCGGTTCTCCCGCTCGTCGCAAGGTCGTCTCAATGGCCGACGATGTCCGGGGCCTCGGGCCGCTTGCAGCGGTAGAGCTTGCGGTCGGCCAGGAAGAACAGGCGGTCGGGCCGGCTGGTCGGCCCATAGGCCTCCCAGCCGAAGGAGGCGGCGACCGGGATGGCCTTGCGGCCCCAGGGCACCAGCAGGTGGTTGACCGCGTGCGACAGCTTGCCGGCCAGGCGCTCGGCGCGCTCGACCGGGGTCTTGGGCATCAGCACCGCGAACTCGTCGCCGCCCAGGCGGGCGACGGCGTCGTTGCGGCGCGTCGTCCGGCGCAGCGTCTCGGCGACGGCGCTGAGCACGGAATCGCCGGCCAGGTGGCCGTAGGTGTCGTTGGTCGCCTTGAAGTGGTCGAGGTCGCAGAGCAGCAGCAGGCCGCGCTCGCCGTGGCGCTCGGCGTCGGCGAGCGAGCGGCGCAGCAGCTCCTGGAAGCCGCGCCGGTTGAGCAGGCCGGTCAGCTCGTCGGTGATCGAGAGATTCTCGAGCTGGCGGATGCGCCGGCCGCGCTCGACCAGGGCGCGCTCGGCCTCCTCGGTGGCGGCGATCAGCTCCTCGGCCAGCGTGCGGCCGGCCGGATCGAGCTGGCCGGCCATGCGCTCGGCGAGCCGGCGCAGGCGCAGCGCCGTGTTGTCGAGCTCCAGCAGGTTGGCGCCGCCGTGCTCGCGCCCCAGCTCGAGGCCGAGGTCGAAGGCGGTCAGGGGCATTGCAGCTCCGTCGGGCACCTAATCTCTCCCTGGCGGACGGTTGGTTCCGCCAAAAGGATAGCAAGAGCCGTGCCGCCCGGGCCGGGCCGCGTCTATGCTTGCGCCGGCGGGGCGCCCGGCGCCGAGCGGGGCAGGACTTGCCGCGCGTCCCCGGCAAAAGCTGCCGGGCGAGCCGCTTGATTCCCTGCCGTGTCGGCACAATGCTCCTGGCGAACCAGGCGAGGGAGCGCACGCGATGCTGTTGAACGAGGAGCAGGGCCTGATCCGGGACACCGCCCGGCAGTTCGCCCGGGAGCGGCTGGCGCCGCTGGCCGCGGCCTGGGACGCCGAGTCGCGCTTCCCGAAGGAGGGCGTCGAGGGCCTGGCCGAGCTCGGCTTCCTCGGCATGCTGGTGCCCGAGGAGTGGGACGGCGCCGGCGCCGACGCGGTGTCCTACGCCCTGGCGCTGATCGAGGTCGCGGCCGGCGACGGCTCCTGCTCGACGATCATGTCGGTGCACAACTCGGTCGGCTGCATGCCGATCCTGAAGTTCGGCACCGAGGAGCAGAAGCAGCGCTTCCTCAAGCCGATGGCGCGCGGCGAGCAGCTCGGCGCCTTCTGCCTGACCGAGCCGGGCGCCGGCTCCGACGCCTCGGCGATCAAGACCCGGGCGCGCAAGGTCGGCAACAAGTGGGTGCTGAGCGGCACCAAGCAGTTCATCACCTCCGGCGAGAACGCCGACGTCGCGATCGTCTTCGCGGTCACCGACCCGGAGGCCGGCAAGAAGGGCATCTCGGCCTTCGTCGTGCCGACCGACACCGCGGGCTACGGCGTCGCGCGCAAGGAGAAGAAGCTCGGCCAGCGCGCTTCCGACACCTGCCAGATCGTCTTCGAGGAGATGGAGCTGACGCCCGACCTGCTGCTCGGCGAGGAGGGGCAGGGTTACCGCATCGCGCTGTCGAACCTGGAGGGCGGGCGCATCGGCATCGCCGCCCAGTCGGTCGGCATGGCGCGCGCCGCCTTCGAGCACGCCGTCGCCTACGCGCGCGAGCGCGAGGCCATGGGCAGCCGCATCGTCGAGCACCAGGCGGTCGGCTTCTCGCTGGCCGACTGCGCGACCAAGCTGCACGCCGCCGAGCTGATGACCCTGCACGCCGCCGCCCTGCGCGACGCCGGCCAGCCCTGCCTGAAGGAGGCCTCGATGGCCAAGCTGTTCGCCAGCGAGATGGCCGAGCAGGTCTGCTCGGCGGCGATCCAGGTGCACGGCGGCTACGGCTACCTGGAGGACTACCCCGTGGAGCGCATCTACCGCGACGTCCGCGTCTGCCAGATCTACGAGGGCACCAGCGAGATCCAGCGCCTGATCCTGGCGCGCCAGCTGGCGGCGTGAGCGCGCGTCAGGCCTCCGGCCTCGGCCGCCCCGGCTCCCCGAGCTCGCAGTCCAGGGCGGCGCGATCCCAGCCGGCGAGGTCGGCGGCGGCCGCGTAGGTCGACTGCAGGAAAGCCAGGATCGCGGTCTCGGGATCGGCGGCCCGCCGCACAGCCTCGTAGGGCAGGACGAACTCGCCCAGGTCCGTGTGGAAGAAGGCCTCGGCCGGCCCGACGGCGGCCTCGGCGAAGCCGGGGGGCGTCGGGTAGGCGTAGGCGTAGAAAGCCGGCTCGTCGAGCCCGCCGCCGCCGGGCCAGAAGCCCGCGGAGGCGACCTCGTGGGAATAGGCCTCGCGGGTGACCGCGTCCGGCAGCGCCGGGATGCCGCCGGGATGGGGCGGCGCCGTCCGGCCGGAGAAGCGGGTCACGGCGAGGTCGAAGGAGCCCCAGAAGAGGTGGACCGGCGAGACCTTGCCGAGGAAGCCGGTGCGGAAGCGTCGGAACACCCGGTCGATCGCGAGCAGCGCGCGCCAGAAGCGCTCGACCGCCTCGCGGTCGTAGGGTCGCTCCTGCCGGTCCTGCGCGAAGGGCACCGGGTCGGGCAGCTCGTTCGGCCGCCCGTCGAAGCGCGGCGTCGCGCCGAGCTCGGCCAGGGCCTGGCGGAACGCCTCGTGGAACCGAGCGATCGAACCGGGGCCGAGCGGCAGCCGTCGGACGCCGCCGTCGTCGGCGCGCAGCTCGAGCCGATGCTCCAGGAAGTCGAACTCGAGCTCGAGCGTCCGCGCGCCGTCGGGCACCGGGCCGCTGCCGAGGCCTCGCGCGGTAACGTAGAAGGTCGCGTGCCAGGAGTGGTTGATCCAGGGCTCGCGGGCGAGGCGGTACTTGCCAGCGACCTGCGTCATCAGGTGCAGGTGCCGACAGCTCTCCCTCCAGTCCTCGAAGGGAATCTCCGGCCAGTGCGTCCGGCCCGGCACCAGCGCTTGCGTCACGGCTGTCTCGCCCCCGGCTGAATCCGATCCGGGATGGTAGCGCCGCGGCGGCCGCATCGCCAGCGGCCGCGACGCCGCTGACCGGCGCCGTCCGGCTGCGTCGAGCCGGGGGGAGTCAGACGGCCCGAGACGGCTTTAGCCCCCCGACTCGACAGCCTCCAGCCGCCGCCCGATCCGCGCGATGCGGGCGACGGCGTCGGCGAGGAAGGCCTCGGCCATGGACTGCTGCGCCTCGGTTGCGGCCGTGAGGTGCAGCAGCTCGAGCTGCTCGCAGAGCCGCTCCAGCGGCCGCTGTGCCGCACGCAGCAGGTCGGCCGGCCGCTCGCTGCGGCAGGCCGCGAGGCTGCAGGACGGCTCGGCCACGCCGGCCGAGGCGCGGGCCGCGGCCTCGGCAGCCAGCTCCTCCAGCAGCCCTGCGCTCTCCGCGTCGCCGGCCGCTTTCAGGCGATCGGCGAGCAGGCGGTGGCAGCCGGCCATGTCGGCCTCCGCGGCGGCCAGCAGGGCGGCCAGCTCCCCGGTGTCCCGGGGATGCCAGCGCCCGGTCCAGGCCGCCTCCCGCCCGGCGCTCTCGCGCCGCCAGGCGGCGCGGCGCGAGATCCGCAGCCTCGCCGCATGCCGCAGCTCCTCCTGGGCCAGGTGCTCGGCCTCGCGCGCGATGCCGGGATCGGGGCTCGAGGCGGCCAGGTAGCTGTAGAAGGCGAAGGCCCGCTCTTCGTTCTGCACCGCGATGGCGTAGGCACGGTAGGGCGTCAGCAGGGTGCTGCCGACTGCCTCCTCCCAGCTCTCTCCCAGCTCCGCCGGCAGGCGCCAGGCGATCTCGCGCTCGGGCATCGCCGTCTCGCCGAGCTGCTCGGCCCAGGCGGCGACGGCGGCGACGTGGCTGGCCTCCTCGGCCGCCATGATCTCGAAGGCCTCGGCGGTGCGGTCCTCGCCGCGTCGGCGCATCTCGTCGGCGAGCCAGCGATAGCGGCGGATCGCCTCGCGCTCGACCGCGTCGGCGATGCCGACCAGCTCCGCCAGGCGCTCGACCGGCCTCGCCGGGTCGCGGTGAAGCAATCTTCTCTCGGCAGCCATGGTAGGGGCGCTCCTGAAAGCCGTCGCCGCGAGTGCCGGCCGACCGCAAGAGCCTCCCATGATCGAACTCGCCGGCATTTGTGCCTGCGCAAATGGCAGGCAGCGGCGGCGGTGCAGGGTCGTCCTGCCCCGACGCGGGGGCCCTTTCCTCCGGAGCGGATGACGCGATGCGTTTCGAGCCCACCCTGGCGCCAAGGACCGGCCGCCGCCTCGCCGAGGCCGCGCGCGCCATGACCCTCGGGCTTGCGCTGCTGGCGCTGGTCTTGGTGGCGGTGCTGGCGGGCGCGTCGGGCGGGGTCGCCGCTCAGGGCGGCACCGGCGAGGCGCAGCTGACCAGGTTCCTCGAGCAGGTCGCGCCGGGCGCGCTGGTTCCGGGCGCCGAGCGCTACGGCACGCCGGAAGGCTCGCCCCCGATGGTTCCGGCGCTTGGCGACGGCGAGGTTCTCGGCTACGTCTACCTGACCTCGGACGTGGTCAACACCACCGGCTACTCGGGCAAGCCGATCCGCACGCTGGTCGGCCTCGATCCCGACGGCACCATCGTCGGGACCGAGCTGGTCGAGCATCACGAACCCATCGTGCTGATCGGCATCCCGGAATCGCGCATCGAGGGCTACCTGGACGGCTTCCTCGGGTTCAATCCGCTGCAGGCGGCCGCCCGAGGCGAGTCGGCCCCGGAGGTCGACATCGTCTCCGGCGCCACCGTCACGGTCCTGGTGATCGGCGACGGCGTCGTGCGCTCGGCGGGGCGGATGGCGGCCCGTCTCGCGGGCCAGCCGAGCGGCCCCGACGCTGCCGCGCCCGACCGTGTCGTCGATCCGGAGGGGGGCAGCGTCGCCGACTGGCAGACTCTGCTCGGCAACGGCGCCGTGCGCCGCCTGGCCATCAGCGTCGCCGAGGTCAATCGCGCGTTCGAGCGGAGCGGCAACGCCAAGGCGGCGCGGCGACCCGAGAAAGGCGCGCCGGACGACGCCTTCGTCGAGCTCTACGTGGCCCTGGTCTCGCAGCCGGCGATCGGCCGCTCTCTGCTCGGCGAGGCCGCCTTCGAGCGCCTCGGCGAGAGCCTGGCGCCGGGCCAGGAGGCGATCCTGGTGATGGGCGGCGGCCGCTACTCCTTTAAGGGCTCCGGCTACGTCCGGGGCGGCGTCTTCGATCGCATCGAGGTCACCCAAGGTACGGAGACGCTGCGCTTCCGCGACCGGCAGCACCAGCGGATCGCCGACCTGGCCGCCGAGGGCGCGCCCTCGTTCAAGGAGATCGCCCTCTTCACCGTGCCCGAAGACGCCCTGTTCGCGCCGGCCGAGCCCTGGACGCTCCAGCTGCTGGTGCAGCGCGCGGTCGGGGCGCTCGACAAGGCCTTCGTCAGCTTCGCCCTCGACTACCGTCTGCCGGATCCCTACGCGAAGACCGTGAAGCCGGCTCCCGCCGCTGCGGGACCCGAGGCGGCGGGATCCCGAACGGCGGCCTCGGCGGAGCGGGCCTCCGCGGGCGAGGTCGCGCCGGAGCGAGCGCCGGCAGCGGTGACCCCGCCGGCGTCCGAGACGCCGCTGTGGCAGCGGATCTGGCGCAGCAAGATCGCCTCGATCTCGCTGCTCGGCGCGATGCTGCTGGCCCTGACCGCGATCTTCTTCTTCCAGGACGTCCTGGTGAAGCGCGAGAAGCTGTTCGACCGGATCCGGCTCGGCTACCTGCTGGTCACGCTGTTCTGGCTCGGCTGGGTCGCGCAGGCGCAGCTCTCGGTGGTCAACGTGCTGGCCTTCGCGAACGCGCTCAGGACCGACTTCCAGTGGTCGCACTTCCTGGTCGACCCGCTGATCTTCATCCTGTGGTTCGCGGTCGCCGCCTCGCTGCTGTTCTGGGGGCGCGGGCCCTTCTGCGGCTGGCTCTGTCCCTTCGGTGCCCTGCAGTAACTGACCAACCGCCTGGCGCGGCGTCTCAGGGTGCCGCAGGTCAAGGTGCCCTGGGGCCTGCACGAGCGACTCTGGCCGCTGAAGTACATCATCTTCCTGGCGCTCTTCGGGATCTCGCTGACCTCGCTCGCCCTGGCCGAGCAGCTGGCCGAGATCGAGCCCTTCAAGACGGCGATCGTGCTGCGCTTCATGCGCGACTGGTGGTTCGTCGCCTTCGCGCTGCTGCTGATCGGCGCGGGGCTGTTCATCGAGCGCTTCTTCTGCCGCTACCTCTGTCCGCTCGGCGCCGCGCTGGCGATCCCGGGGCGGCTGCGCATGTTCGACTGGCTGAAGCGCTACCGCGAGTGCGGCAGCCCCTGCCTGCGCTGCTACCACGAGTGCCCGGTCGGGGCGATCCACCCCGAGGGCCACATCAATCCCAACGAGTGCATCTCCTGCCTGCACTGCCAGGTGCTCTACCGGCACGACCGCAAGTGCCCGGTGGTGATCCAGAAGCGATTGAAGCGCGAGCGGCGCGCCGGCACGGCCGGCCGAGGAAGCGGCGCCGGGGCGGGGGACGCGCCCGGCCTCGCCGGCGGCGAGCTGCCGCCCCCGCCGCGCCTGTCCGATCGACAAGAGCGGACGCCGGAGCAACCGGCGCCGGAAACCGTGGGGCCCGGCCCGGGCCGCCGCACCCAGAAGGAGCACTGACGATGACCGATAACACTGAAGAGACCGGCGTCAGCCGCCGCGGCCTGCTCGGCGGCACCGCCAAGGCCGCCATGCTGGCCGGCATCGCCGGCAGCGGCGGACTCGCCGGAGGCGCGGTGCTGGCGCCGCGCGCCGGCCATGCCGCCGGCGAGGCGGCGGTCGGGCCCGGCGAGCTCGACGAGTACTACGTCTTCTTCTCGAGCGGCCAGTCCGGCGAGCTGCGCATCGTCGGGCTGCCGTCGATGCGCGAGCTGATGCGCGTGCCGGTGTTCAACCGCTGCAGCGCGACCGGCTGGGGCGACACCAACGAGAGCCGCAAGATCCTGACCGAGGGCCTGCTGCCCGAGACGAAGGAGTTCCTGGCGAGCCGCGGCGGCGTCTACCTGAACGGCGACCTGCACCACCCGCACATGTCGTTCACCGACGGCACCTACGACGGGCGCTACATCTTCATGAACGACAAGGCCAACTCGCGCGTCGCCCGGGTGCGCGGCGACGTCATGAAGTGCGACAAGATCATCGAGATCCCGAACATGGAGGCGGTGCACGGCCTTCGGGTCCAGAAGTTCCCGCGCACCGGCTACGTCTTCGCCAACGGCGAGGATCGCCTGCCGCTGCCCAACGACGGCTCGATCCTGGACGAGCCGGACAAGTACCACGCGATCTTCACTGCGATCGACGGCGACACCATGGAGATCGCCTGGCAGGTCATGGTCGACGGCAATCTCGACAACGTCGACGCCGACTACCAGGGGAAGTACTGCTTCTCGACCTGCTACAACTCGGAAGGCGGCGTGACGCTCGCCGAGATGACCGCGGCCGAGCAGGACTGGGTGGTCATCTTCAACATCGAGCGCATCGAGGAGGCGGTGCGCAAGGGCGACTATACCGAGCGCAAGGGCGTGCCTGTGATCGACGGCCGCCACGGCTCGCCCTACACCCGCTACGTGCCGATCCCGAACAGCCCGCACGGCATCAACACCGCGCCCGACGGCATCCATGTCGTGGCCAACGGCAAGCTGTCGCCGACGGTCACGGTCTTCGACGTGCGCCGCTTCGACGACCTGTTCGACGACAAGATCGAGCCGCGCGGCGTCGTGGTCGCCGAGCCGGAGCTGGGCCTGGGCCCGCTGCACACCGCCTTCGACGGCCGCGGCAACGCCTATACGACGCTGTTCATCGACAGCCAGGTCTGCAAGTGGTCCATTGCCGACGCGATCCGCCGGTTCAACGGCGAGGACGTCGACCCGATCCTGCAGAAGCTCGACGTCCACTACCAGCCGGGCCACAACCACACCTCCATGGGTCAGACCAAGGAGGCGGACGGCAAGTGGCTGCTGTCCTTGAACAAGTTCTCCAAGGACCGCTTCCTGAACGTGGGCCCGCTGAAGCCGGAGTGCGACCAGCTTATCGACATCTCCGGCGATGAGATGAAGCTGGTCCACGACGGGCCGAGCTTCGCCGAGCCGCACGACGCCACCATCGTCCATCGCTCCAAGGTCAACCCGGTCCAGGTCTGGGACCGCAACGACCCGCTGTTCGACGATGCCAAGCGGCAGGCGGCGGCCGACGGCGTCGACCTCGACTACGGTGCCGACGTGATCCGCGACGGCAACAAGGTTCGCGTCTACATGTTCTCGGTAGCGCCGGCCTTCAGCCTGGAGAGCTTCACCGTCAAGCAGGGCGACGAGGTCACCGTCTACGTCACCAACATGGACGACGTCGAGGACCTGACCCACGGCTTCACGCTGGTCAACCACGGCGTGGCGATGGAGGTGCCGCCCCAGGCGACCGCCTCGATCACCTTCGTCGCCGACCGGCCCGGCGTCCACTGGTACTATTGCCAGTGGTTCTGCCATGCCCTTCACATGGAGATGAAGGGCCGCATGCTCGTCGAGCCGAGGGGCGCGTGACGCCATGAGGCGGCCTTGCACCCGACTCGGTGAATGGCTGCGCGGCCGCCTGCTCGGCGTGCTGCTGGTCGCCGCCGCGGCTTCGGCCGCGGCGGCTCCGGCGGCCGCCGGCGAGCGGCGGCTGGAGCCGGGTGCCGACCTGCAGGCGGCCATCGGGGCCGCCGTGCCGGGAGACCTCCTGCGCCTGGCGTCCGGCCGGTATCGAGGCCCGGTCACCATCGACCGGCCGCTGACGCTGGCCGGCGAGCCGGGCGCCCGCCTGGAGGGCGACGGCGAGGGCAGCGTCATCACCGTCACGGCACCTGGGGTGACCGTCAGCGGCCTGACCGTCGTCGGCTCCGGCATCGACGTGCCGGGAATGGACTCGGCGATCTTCGTATCGCAGCAGGCGAGCGGCGCGGTGATCCGCGGCAACCGCCTGGAGAACAACCTGTTCGGCGTCTACCTGCACGGCGCCGCCGATTCGCTGGTCGCGGACAACGTCATCCTGGGGCGGCAGGACCTGCGTCTGGCCGAGGCCGGCAACGGCGTGTCGATCTGGAACGCGCCGGGCGCCGAGGTCTCCGGCAACCGGATCCGCCACGGCCGCGACGGCATCTTCGTCAACACCAGCAAGCGCAACGTCTTCCGGGACAACGACTTCGCCGGGCTGCGCTTCGCCATCCACTACATGTACACCCACGACAGCCGGGTCCTCGGCAACCGCTCGCGCGGCAACCACGTCGGCTTCGCCCTGATGTACTCGGACCGGCTCGAGGTGCGCGACAACGTCAGCCTCGACGACCGCGACCACGGGCTGCTGATGAACTACGTCAACAGCTCCGCGATCACCGGCAACCTGGTGCGCGACAGCGCCGGCAAGTGCCTGTTCATCTACAACGCCCACAAGAACCGGATCGCGGCCAACCGCTTCGAGGGCTGCCCGATCGGCATCCACTTCACCGCCGGCTCCGAGCGCAACGCGGTCACCGGCAACGCCTTCGTCGGCAACCGCACCCAGGTGAAGTACGTCGGCACCCGCACGGTCGAATGGAGCGCCGAGGGGCGCGGCAACTACTGGAGCGACAACGCCGCCTTCGATCTCGACGGCGACGGCGTTGCCGACCGCGCCTACCGGCCGAACGACCTCGCCGACGAGCTGCTGTGGCGCTATCCGCAGGCCAAGCTGCTGTTCAACAGCCCGGCAATCGACGTCCTGCGCTTCGCCCAGTCGCGGCTGCCGGCGCTGCTGCCCGGCGGCGTCGTCGACAGCGCACCGCTGATGGCGCCGCCGGCCGTAGGAGGACCGGACTCATGACCTCGACTGCCAGCGAACTCGTGACGCTCGCAGCGGCCGGCAAGCGCTACGGCGCGCTGACCGCCCTGCACCCGACCAGCCTGACCCTGGTGGCCGGAGAAACGGTCGCCCTCGTCGGCCACAACGGGGCCGGCAAGACCACGCTGATGAAGCTTATGCTCGGCGTGATCCGGCCCAGCGGCGGGCAGGTGCGCATCGCCGGTACCGACCCGGCCGGCCGGCGCGGCGCCCAGGTCCGCCGGCGCCTCGGCTTCCTGCCCGAGAGCGTCGCCTTCAACGGCGCGATGACCGGCGCCGAGCTGCTCGGCTTCTACGCCCGCCTGAAGCGGGCGCCGGCAGCCGACAATCCCGGCCTGCTGCAGCGCGTCGGACTGGCCGAAGCAGCGGGCCGCAAGGTCGCGACCTACTCGAAGGGCATGCGCCAGCGCCTCGCCCTGGCCCAGGCCCTGATCGGCGCCCCCGAGCTGCTGCTGCTCGACGAGCCGACCTCGGGGTTGGACCCCGAGTCGCGCGCCGAGGTCTATGAGACGATCGACCGGCTGCGCGACCGGGGCGCCTCGATCCTGATCTCGACCCACGCCCTGGCCGAGGTCGAGCCGCACGTCGACCGGGTCGCCCTGATGCATCGCGGGCGCCTGCTCGCGGCCGGCACGGTCGCGGAGCTGCGCGACCGCCTGCCGCTGCCGCTCCGGGTCCGCCTGCGGGTGCGCCACTGCACTACCGGCCGGGCGATCGACCAGCTCGCGGGCTACGCCGAGACCCTGTGGCGCGGCGCCGATCGCCTGGAGCTGGCGGTCGACCCCGCTGACCGGGCGGCGCTGATCCACGACCTCGACCGGCTGCGCGAGATCGTCGAGGAGGTCGAGATCCTCGCGCCCGGCCTGGACGCCCTCTACTGCCGGCTCACCGGCGACCCGGCGCCCCTGGAGCAAGCGACCGCAGGAGAGACGCCGTGAACGCGCTTCTAACCATCGCCGGCCAGGAGGTCCGGGCCGGCATCCGCAACCGCTGGGCCCTGGCGACGACGCTGATCCTGGCCGCGCTGGCGCTCAGCCTGGTGCTGCTCGGCAGCACGCCGGGAGGCACCACCGGGGCCTCGCCGGCCGCCGTGGTGGTGGTCAGCCTGGCCAGCCTGTCGATCTTCCTGGTGCCGCTGCTCGCGCTTCTGCTGTCGTTCGACGCGGTGGTCGGGGAGGCCGAGCGCGGCACACTGCTGCTGCTGCTCGCCTACCCGCTGGCGCGCTGGCAGATCGTGCTCGGCAAGTTCCTGGGGCATACGGCGATCCTGGCCCTGGCGACGGTCGTCGGCTACGGCTCGGCCGCCGTCCTGCTGGTCGCGACGGCCGGGCAGGGCGCGACGGGCCCGAGCGCGGCCGACTGGCAGGCCTTCGCCGGCCTAATCGGCACCTCGATCCTGCTCGGCGCCGCCTTCGCCGCGCTCGGCGGCCTGGCCAGCGTCATGGTGCGCGAGCGCGCCACCGCTGCCGGCCTGGCGGTCGCGCTCTGGCTCGTCTTCGTCCTGGTCTACGACGCGGCGCTGCTCGGGCTGCTCGTCGTCGACGAGGGCCGCCTCGTCTCCGGCGCGCTGTTCGACGCGCTGCTGCTGCTCAATCCGACCGACGTCTACCGCCTGATCAATCTGACCGGTTCGGGCGCCGCGGCCCTGCTCTCGGGCATGAGCGCGCCCGGCGAAGCCGGTGCCTTGCCGCTGCCGCTGCTCTACGGCGCGCTGGCCGCCTGGATACTCCTGCCGCTGGGGCTCGCCGCCGTCTTCTTCGCCAGGAGGGAACCATGACTCGCCTTGCCCGAGGCCTCGCCCTGCTGATCCTCGCGACGGGAGCGGCGATCGGGCTGGCGGCCTGCGACGACGCAGCCAAGCGGGCGGCTGTGCCGTCGCCCCGGGAGCCCGGCCCCGAGGCCGTCGGCTACTACTGCGGCATGACGGTCGCCGACCACGCGGGGCCGAAGGGCCAGATCTTACTGGAGGGCCGGGAGGAGCCGCTGTGGTTCTCCTCGGCGCGCGACGCCCTGGCCTTCACCCGCCTGCCGGAGGAGTCCAAGGCGATCGCCGCGATCTACGTGACCGACATGGCGGTCGCCCGCGATTGGGAGCAGCCCGAGGCGGGCAGCTGGGTCGAGGCGCGAGAGGCGGTCTTCGTGGTCGGCAGCGAGCGTCGCGGCGGCATGGGGGCCCTCGAGACCGTGCCCTTCTCGGACCGGGCTGCCGCCGAGCGCTTCCAGGAGGAGCACGGCGGCCGCCTCTTCTCGTTCGAAAATGTTCCAGAATCCGCGGTTCTGGGTCCCGATACCGCGGCCGAACAGCCTGGAGGAGGTCACGATGGCCACGACAGCGCGCACTGAGGGGGGCTCGCAGTTCGCACGGCGGCGCTTCATCGCCGTCGCTGGCGCGGCGGCGGGGCTGGCCGTGGCGCCGGCGGGCCTGCGCGCCGAGGTGAAGCGGGAAGCGACGCTCGAGGTCTGGCAGGGCGTGGCGCTCGGCGCCCGCGCCTCGATCCGGTTGCTCCATCCCGAGGCCGCGGCGGCGCGGCGGGCGCTCGCCGGGGCGGTCGCCGAGATCGAGCGCCTGGAGCGCATCTTCAGTCTCTACCGGCCGGATTCCGCGGTGACCCGGCTCAACGCCGCCGGTCGGCTCGAGGCGCCGCCGCTCGAGCTGGTCGAGCTGCTGGGCCGGGCGCGTGCGATCAGCGCGGCCAGCGACGGCGCCTTCGACGTCACCATCCAGCCGCTCTGGCAGCGCTACCGCGACCACTTCGCGGCGCATCCGGACGGCGAGCCGCCCGGCGTCGACGATCTGCTGCCGCTCGTCGACTGGCGCGCGATCAGGGTCGAGCCCGGACGGATCGCCTTCGAGCGGCCGGGGATGGCGCTCTCGCTCAACGGCATCGCCCAGGGCTATGTCACCGACCGCGTCGCCGAGCGCCTGCGCCGCGAGGGCTTCGACGACCTGCTGCTAGACCTCGGCGAGGTGCGCGGCGAGGGCAGCCGGCCGGACGGGCGCCCCTGGCGCGCCGGCATCGCCGATCCGTCGGCGCCGGCGCGCTCGCTGGGCGGCCTCGAGGTCTCGGGACGGGCCGTCGCAAGCTCGGGCGGCTACGGGACCGCCTTCGACGGGGCGGCGCGCTTCACGCACATCATCGATCCGCGCAGCGGCCGCACCGCGGCGGCGCTGCGCGGAGTCACGGTCGGCGCGCCCGACGCCGTCTCGGCCGACGGCTGGTCGACCGCCTTCAGCCTGATGCCGCGCGCGGAAATCGCCGACCTGGCGCGCCGACTGCCGGGCACCGTCGTCTGTCTCGCCCTACCGGGTCGGTTGGAGCGTGTCGCCTGAGCCAACAGCGCAAAACCGCCGAGCGGCCACCCTCTCCAAATGCGTCAGGTCCGAGCTCAGGCGTCCCGCCGGTCGCGGCCGTCCCCGCCCGTCGCGACGGGGACCCGCCTGAAGACCTCGCGGACCGTGCGCGGGTCCTTGCGATGGCCGTACCAGCGCGGAATCCGGTAGTTGGGCGGCTGGAAGATGTCGAGCAGGTCGTCCGGCACCTCGGGAAAGCGATCGGCGAAGCCCTCCTCCACGAAGAAGGCATTGGCGCCGGCCCAGGCGTTGCAGCAGATCAGCCGGTAGCGGTGCCGGGCGAAGAGATCGACGAAGGACTGCAGGCTGGCGCCGAAGTAATCCGACTGCGCCCAGCTGTGCGTGTCGTCCTGCCGGATGCTCCAGCGCGCCGGCGGGATGAAGCGGCCGTTGTACTCCACGATGAAGAGCTTGGGCCGGACGCCGGCTTCCAGCAGTTGCTCGACGAAGTAGAGATCGTTGCCGTCGAGGTCGAAGGAGAGGACGTCCGGCCCGGCGATCCCGAGATCCGAACAGCCCTGCCTGTACAGGGAGAGAATGTTGGCGGAGGTGACCCAGGATTCGTAGAAGCGGAAGGCCTGCGGCGACACTCCCTCCAGGTCGAAGGCGATCGGCCGCCCGGAGATCCAGAAGCCCCTCCAGCCTAGGGCTGCCAGGCTGATCGTATTGCACTCCAGCCCGTCCCCGACCCCGAACTCGCAGAAGGTCCCGGTCTCGAGCTCGAGACGCCGGCAGATCTCGAGCGTCAGCCCGTCCTCGTCGCCCTGGCTGAAGCCCTTGCGACCGTAGCGGTTGAAGGGATTGGGGGCGCGATCCTGCCGGTCCTGCTGGTGCGTCTCCAGGGCCATGTCGAACATCTCCTCGGTGACCCGGAAGACGCTGTTCAGCCTGGATTTCAGTTCAAGAAGCTTGCCGAGCATCGCTTTCTCCGCCCCAAGCGGGTCTCGCGCGGACCGTCCGCCGGGCTCCGCAGAGCGGTAACAGGGTAGAGGCAGGCTTGGCGCGGCTTCAATCGCCTTCTCGCCGGCGCGACCGCCCGGGACCGCCCGGGACCGCCGTGTGTACCTGCGTGCGTACGCGCGTGCCAGCGCTGGCCAGGGACGGCTCGCGCGGCTCAGCGCTTCTTTCGGTTCGGCGCGCGGCGCAGGCGCAGCGTGACCTGGGTGCCCTGGCCGAGCTCGCTGGTCGCCTCGATGGTCCCGCCCATGGCGCGCGTCAGGTCGGAGGAGATTGCCAGCCCCAGCCCGCGGCCGGCGGCCTCGCTGTCGGATTCGGCCTCGGCCCGTCCCTTGCCGCGGAACCCCGGCTCGAAGATGTGCGGCAGCTCCTCGGCCGCGATGCCCTGGCCGGTGTCCCAGATCGACAGCGCAACGCGGTCGGTGCCCTCCAGCCGGACGGTGACGCCGACGGCGCCGCCGCGCCGATTGTACTTGATGGCGTTGACGGCGAGGTTGACCAGCACCTGGGTGAGCGCCCCCCGGTCGGCGAGCACGAGGTAGGTGCCTTCGACCGAAAGCGCCGAGATGTCGATGGCGTGCGCCCTGGCCTGCGGCTCGACGATCGCCGCGACGTCGCGCACCAGGCCGTCCAGCGGCAGGGCGGCGATCTCGAGCTTCGGCTTCTCCGCCGGCTCGAAGCCGTTGCCGATGAAGGCGTCCATGTGGCGCGCCGCCGTCAGGATGCGCTGCAGGCACTCGCGGACCTTGTCCTCGCCGCCGGTGACCCGGCCCTCGGCGAACTCCGCGTAACCTATGATAGCATTGAGAGGAGTTCGCAACTCATGGGCGAGGCGGGCATGGTCCGCCGGCTCGGCGGCGGTTCCGGCTGGCGTCTGCGGCAAGGCGGTCACCGTGGCTCGCCTGCCGCCCTCGCCGAGGGCGATGCGCAGGCGCACGTTCTCCATGACCAGCTTCTCGACCTCGGCGGCCAGGACCGCCGCCGTGCCGTCCGGATCGTCCCGGCCGTGACGGTCGGGACGGGCGACCTCCGTACCGGTGCCCACGTAGCCCGCGAAGCGGCCGCGTCGGTCGTATTGCGGAACGCCGCTCAGTCGTACCGCGACCGTGCCGCCGTCCCTTGTCTGCAAGGCGATGCTGCGGTCGCGAAACGGCTGCTGCTCGGAAAGCAAGCCCTCGATCTGCCGGGCCAGCTGGCCTTTCGCATCGGCGAAGAGGTCGTGGAAGGGGCGTCCGGCGAGCAGCTGGGCCGGCCATCCGAGGCTGCGCGCGATCGTCGGGCCGGCCTCGCGCAGGACTCCCTCCCGGTCGGTCTGCCAGTGCCAGTCGGCGACGCTGCGCAGCGCCTCGTCGCGGAGCGCGCCGAGCGGCTCCAGGCGCTCCTCGTCCGGCCGCTCGTTCGAGGGGGCTTCCGGCAGCGCTGCCACCAGTTCGCTGTTTGTCCCCCGCATGCAGCGAGCCGTGCCTCCGATCGCTTCCTGCCTGCCGTCTTTGGCCGCGAGCCCCACACTCCCGAGACGGGTAGCAAAGCTATAGTGAGGCCTGACCGATTCGTTGAAAAGAAATAAGTGGCACCATCGTCCTGCGCACGGCCTTGACCTGTCGCCGCCGATCGGCAGCCTTGCCGCTCGTGGACGGGTGTGGCGCAGGCGGACCGGGAGGCAGCGCATGACGACGGCGGCGATCGACTTCTACTTCGACTTCTCGAGCCCCTACGGCTATCTGGCCTCGGAGCGCATCGACGCGCTGGCCGCGCGGCAGGGCCGTCGCGTCGCCTGGCGGCCGTTCCTGCTCGGCGCGGTCTTCAAGACCACCGGTTCGGAGCCGCTGCTGACGATCCCGATGAAGGGCGACTACGCGCGGCGCGACATCGAGCGGGCGGCGCGCGGTCTCGGCGTGCCGCTGACCTGGCCGGCCAGCTTCCCGTTCCTCTCGGTCGCCGCCTGCCGGGCCTTCTACTGGCTCGCGGACAGCGATGCGGAGAAGGCCCGCGACCTGGCGCAGGCGCTCTACCGGCGCGCCTTCGGCGACGGCGAGGACATCTCGAAGCCGGAGGCGGTCGTCGCCGCCGCCGAGGCGATCGGCGTCGACCCGGCGGCGCTGGGGGCAGCCCTCGGCGACCCGGCGGTCAAGGAGCGGCTGCGCCACGAGGTCGACGCGGCGATCGCCGCCGGCGTCTTCGGCTCGCCGTTCGTCGTCGTCGACGGCGAGCCCTTCTGGGGCCACGACCGTCTGGACGCCGCCGAGCGCTGGCTCGAGACCGGGGGCTGGTAAGTGGTTCGCTGCCGCCGGGGCTAGGCGCTCTGGCGTCGCCCGAAGGTCGCGACCCGCCAGAGGTAGACCGCCAGCAGCACGACCACGACAGCGGTGGAGACCGGATCCAGGTACTCGGCCACGGCCGTGTAGCCGCTCTCCAGCCAATAGCCGGCGAGCGCGAGGAAGCTCGTCCAGAGGACGGTGCCGGCGGTCGAGTAGAGCAGGAAGGGCACAAGGTTCATGCGCGCCATGCCGGCCGGCACGGAGATGAGGGTGCGCATGGCCGGGAGCAGCCGGCCGATGAAGACAGCAATGCCGCCGTGCCGGTTGAACCAGTCGTAGGAGCGCTCGACCTCCTCCGGGGCGAGCGTCAGCAGGCGGCCGTGCCGCTCGGACCAGCGCTTGAGCCGGGGGCAGCCGATCCAGCGTCCGATGCCGTACCAGAAGAAGGCGCCGGCCAGCGAGCCGATGCTGCCGGAGACGATGACCCAAAGGATCTCCTGCGGGCCCCGGGCAGCGTTGAAGCCGGCCAGCGGCATGATCAGCTCCGACGGGATCGGCGGAAACAGGTTCTCGGCGAACATCAGCAGGGCGATGCCGAGATAGCCGCTGCTCTCGACCAGGCCGGTCATCCACTCGAACACGCTGCTCTCCTGGGAAGGGACGGTGCCGGTGAAACGAGCGTCCGCCGTCCCGGGTTGCACTCCCGCCGGCGTGTCGGACCCGCGGCGGCTCAGGCGGTGCCGGCCAGGACCTCGCCGAACAGCCCGGCATCGACGTTGCCGCCGGTGAGCATCACGGCGACCCGCCTGCCGCGCAGGCGGTCGCGCTCCTGCAGGGCTGCGGCCAGTGCGGCCGCCCCGGCGCCCTCCGCCAGGTTGTGCGTGCAGCGGTAGAGGCAGCGCATCGCTTCGGCGAGTTCGGCGTCGCTCACGGCGACGATGCGCGCCGCTCCGCGGTTGATCAACGCGACGGCGTCCGGTTCGGGGATGCGGCAGGCCATGCCGTCGCCCAGCCGCGTCATCGCGCTGTTGGTGGAGACCGGGCGGCCGGCCTCGAACGACAGGCGGTAGGCCTGCGCCTCGGTCGAGACCACGCCGACGACCTCGGTGTCCGGGCTCAGGGCGTCGCGCGCTGCCAGGGTCGCGCAGATTCCCGATCCCAGGCCGACCGGCACGTAGACGCAGTCGAGACCGGAGACCTGGCGGAACAGCTCGGCCGGGTAGCTCGCCACGCCGGCGACGAGATCCGGATGGAACGAGGGCAGCATGTGCAGGCCGTCGCGCTCCGCCTCGGCGAGGGCGATCTCGCGCGCCTCCTGGAAGTCCGCGCCCTGCTCGACCAGGGTGCCGCCGAAGGCGCGCATCGCCGCGTTCTTCTCGACCGAGTTGCCGTGCGGCACGTAGATCCGCGCCTCCAGGCCGTGCAGCGCAGCGGCGAAGGCGACCGACTGGCCGTGATTGCCGCGCGTCGCCGTTGCGACGCCGCGCAGCTCCGGATCGCGCTCACGCTGGCGGCTCATGTAGACGAGCCCGCCGCGCACCTTGAAGGCGCCGGTAGGCGTGTGGTTCTCGTGCTTTACCCAGAGCTCGCAGCCGGCCAACTCGGCGAGCAGCGGCCAAGCGTACTGCGGGGTCGGCGCCAGGTGGCGATACACCAGCGAGGCCGCAGCCTCGATCTCGTCGAGCGTCGGCAGTCTGTCCAAGGCCTTCCTCCGCGGCAGCCTACTCCGGCGACGACTGGCACGCGCCGGGACGGGGGTCAAGCCGGCGCCCTCTCGCGGGCGGTGCATCCGCCCGGTCGCACGCTGCGTACAAACCGCTGACGGCAGGTAGCTTAGCTGGAAATTAACGCAATTAGCGCAGCATGCTCCGTAGAAATATGGCCCCCGGGCATTGACCGGGGCGGTCGACCAGACGCGAGAGGTTTCCGGATGCGCTTCTACCGATTCATGAACGGGCTGGGCTGGCCCGGCAGCTACCTGGGCAAGATCCTGCTGGTCAGCTTCCTGGGCGTCCACGTGCCGATGATCGGCGCCGTGCTCTACACCGTGCTGGCCTCCGAGCTGCCGCTGGTCGAGGTCCAGGGCATCCTGATCGCCCTGCTCGTCGCGACCCTGCTCGGCACCGGCGCGACGATGGCCAGCATCTTCGCCCTGCTCGCCCCCGTGCGCGCCGCCGCCAAGGCGATCAACCATTATCTCAGCGACCGCAGGGTGCCGGCGCTGCCGACCAGGATGCGCGACGAGGCCGGCGTGCTGATGGCCAACGTCCAGGAGGGCGTGACCCGTCTCGACACGGCGCTCGACGCGGCGCGGGCCCAGCGCGACGAGGCCAACCGCGAGAAGCAGCAGGCCTTCGAGATGCTCTCCGGCATGAGCCACGAGCTGCGCACGCCGCTCAACCACATCATCGGCTTCGCCGAGATCATGTCGAACGAGACCCTCGGCCCGCTCGGCCAGGAGATGTATCGCGGCTACGCCAACGACATCGGCAGCAGCGGCGGCCAGCTGCTCGGCGTGCTGCAGTCGGTGCTCGAACTGAGCGAGATCGAGGCCGGCAAGGTGGAGGCGGTGCACGAGCAGGTCTCGCTGCGCGCCGCCGTGGACCAGGCGGTGCACCTGCAGCACATGCACGCCCAGGGCGCCGGCGTCGAGCTCAGCCAGGGCGCCCCGGTCGAGCTCGGCGTGCAGGCGGATCCGCGGGCGGTCAAGCAGATGCTGGTCGGGCTGCTCGGATTGGCGATCGAGAACGCTCCGGCGGGTGGGTTGGTCGGCATCTCCCTGCAGCGCGAGGCCGACCGGGCCGTGGTCACCGTCGCCGACGGCGGCCGCGCCTGGGGGCCGGACGACCTGCCGCCCGAGCTGCGCGGAGCCGCGGCCAGCGCCGCCGGCGCGCCGAACAGCGGCGGGATCGACTCGGTCTCGCCGACCGCGGTGCGCCTGGCCGTGATCTGCTCGCTCGCCCGGCTGCAGGGCGCCAGCGTCACGCTCGACCAGAGCCATGGCGGCCGACGGGTGATGCTGAGTTTCCGGCAGAGCGGTCTGCGCGAGGCCCCGCTCGCCGCCTGACCACAGGAGCCCGCTCGCCGACGGCGCATTGATGCCGTCGGCCGGCCGCGCTACCTGAGACGGAGTTACGGAGCGCGAGAGGGCGAGGGGTGGTCGGTCGGCGATCCGACAACGACGACAGCGAGGCGCTGGGGCGGGTCAACGCGGACCTGCGCGCCGCCGTGCTCGACGATGCCGATCCGGAAGCGCTGTTCCGGACCTGCTGCGAATCGCTGCGGGCGAGCGGCGTCGGGGTCGAGCGCGCCTACCTCGGCTTTCGGCAGCTGCATCCCCTCTATCGCGCCAAGAGCTTCGTCTGGGACGCCGGCGGCCGTCTGGCCGAGGAGCGCCACGTCCTCGGCTCGCACGATCCCGGCAGCGTCTTCCGCTCCAGCCCGCAGTTCTTCCTGCTGACGAGCGGGCAGCGCAGTCTCCGGCGGCGGCTTGCCGGCGCCGAGGCGGAGCTCGACTTTCCGATCCTCGAGGAACTCGCAGGGCAGGGATTCCGGGACTACCGCGGCTTCGTCGCCCGCTTCGGGCGCGGCGACGACGAGGGCGTCGTCGGCTCCTGGGCGACGCGCGCACCCGACGGTTTCGGGGCGACGGAGCTGACGCTGCTTGCCGAGGTCGAAAGCCAGCTCGCGGTGCTGATGAAGGGCGCGCTGAAGACCGAGATCGCGCGCGCGCTGGTCGACACCTACCTGGGCGGCGACGCCGGCCGCCGGGTGCTCTCCGGCCAGATCAAGCGCGGCGACGCCGAGGAGATCGAGGCGGTCATCTGGTACGCCGACCTGCGCGATTCGAGCCGCCATGCCGAGCGCCTCGGACCGGGCGGCTACCTGTCGCTGCTCGACCGCTACTTCGAGGCGGTCGCCGGCCCGGTCGCCGAGGCCGGCGGCCAGATCCTGCTGCTGATCGGCGATGCCGTACTGGCGGTCTTTCCCATCGAGCGCCGCCCGGGCGTCGATGAGCGTGCGGCCGGGCCCGAGGAGGGCGAGCGGCGCGCCTGCCGGGCGGCGCTCGACGCCGCCGGGGAGGCGATGCGCCGTCTCCAGGCGGTCAACGCGGCACGGCCCGGCGAGCCGCCGGTGGCCTGCGGGCTGGCGCTTCACATCGGCCGCTTCCTGTTCGGCAACATCGGCGTGCCGGATCGCCTGCAGTTCACCGCGGTCGGCCCGGCGATCAACCTCGCGGCGCGGCTCGAGGCGCTCTGCAAGCCGCTCGGGGAGCCGCTCCTGGCCAGCGCCGCCTTCGCCGAGCGGGTTCCCGACGCCGGCTGGCGCGATCTCGGTCACCACGCACTGCGCGGCCTGGCGGACAGCCAGCGCGTTCTGGCGCCCGAGCCTTAACCAAGCCTTAGGCGAAGGCGGCCATGCTGGCGGGCATGGACAAGCGGTCCGTCATCATCGAGTTCCACAGCGTCGGCGCCTTCGTGAAGGTCTCGGCGATCGACAGCGCGACGCTGGTCGAGGTCTCGATCGTCGGCGACCCGGCAGCCGGCGAGGCGGCGCTGGAGCGCGCGGTGATGCGCAAGCTCGAGTACGTGCTGGCCCGGCGCAAGCCGGTGCCGCCGACGCGGCCGCGCAGCGGCCTGCTGGCCTGAGGGCCGGGCGGCCTCGCGGACGTCGGGGCCTGCCGTCGACAGCAATTCCCGGAAAGTGAAGAGGCCCGGCGTCAAGACACCGGGCCTCCATCTGTTCGCGCCCGCCGGTCCCCGGGACCCTGCGGCAGGATCCGCGCCTCGTCAGGTCGCCTTGCGGCGGCGCCCGCCCTTCTTGGCCGCGCCGGCGTTGGCGGTGCCCAGGCCGATCTTGCGGGCGAACTCGGAGCGCTGCTTGGCGTAGTTCGGCGCGACCATCGGATAGTCGGCCGCCAGGCCCCATTTCGCCCGGTACTCCTCCGGCGTCATGTTGTAGGCGGCGCGCAGGTGGCGCTTCAGCGTCTTCAGCTTCCGCCCGTCCTCCAGACAGATCAGGTAGTCGGGCGTAATGGAACGCCGCACAGGCACGGCCGGCGTCGGCTTCTCTTCTGGCGCTTCCGAAGTAGAGCCGTCCAGGCTCTTCAGGGCGCCATGTACCGAGGCGATGATCGTCGGGACGTCCGCGCTCGGCACCGGATTGTTCTCAAGGTAAGCCACGACGACCTGGGTCGTGAGCGCCAGGAGACCATCGTCGTTCTGCGCGTCGTCTGGTCTTTCGTCCATAAAATCCCTGCCCGCAGTGTTCAAATTCGAGAAAGCAGTGGCAACGATAAGCGAAGCATCGGCGAAATGAAACAAAAAAACGGTGCGTTTGACTTGTCAGAGATTTGATTGGTTGCTCGTGAGGGCGGGCAGGACTTGAAGAACGCACGCCTTGACAAGGGTACCCCGAAACAACAAGCGCTGGTTGTGGCCGGCGAGCCTGACGATCGCTGGTGCCCGGCTTTTGCCCGGCGACGACATATGGTAGCGTCGCCGACTTACGAGACAGCATCGGTTCCGATCATTCGATGAGCGACACCCTCGTTGCCGTGGCGTCCGACCACGCCGGCTTCGCACTCAAGCGCCTGTTGTGCGCGGAGCTCGAAGTATTGGGCTACCGGGTTCTGGACCTCGGCACGGACTCGGAGGACTCGGTCGACTATCCCGACTTCGGCATGGCGCTGGGCGAGGCGATCGCCGGCGGGCGGGCGAGCCGGGGCGTGGTCGTCTGCGGCACGGGCATCGGCATCTCGATCGCCGCGAACCGGAACCCGGCGGTGCGCGCCGCGCTCTGCCACGATACAACCTCGGCGAGACTCTGCCGTGAGCACAACGATGCGAACGTCCTGGCGCTCGGCGCCAGGCTCGTCGGCGAGGAGGTCGCGCGGGACTGCCTGCGCGTCTTCCTGTCCACGGCTTTCGCGGGCGGCCGTCACCAGCGCCGGGTCGACAAGCTGACGCCGGGCGCCTAGGTCGCCGTCCAACCGTCCCGTCCCCTGGCCCGCCGCGCCTCCGTCGCGCGGGCCGCTCAACCGGGGGCACCGCAAGAAAGAGGAAAAGCGTCACCATGACCGCAGAGTCCGCAACCGCCACGCGCCCCGTCGAGGGCTTCTTCACCGCGCCGCTGGCCAAGAGCGATCCGGCCCTCGACGAGGCGATCCGCGGCGAGCTGCACCGCCAGCAGGACCAGATCGAGCTGATCGCCTCCGAGAACATCGTCTCGCGCGCCGTGCTCGAGGCCCAGGGCTCGGTGCTGACCAACAAGTACGCCGAGGGCTATCCCGGGCGCCGCTACTACGGCGGCTGCGAGCACGTCGACGTCGTCGAGCAGTTGGCCATCGACCGCGCCAAGCAGCTGTTCGACTGCGGCTACGCCAACGTGCAGCCGCACTCCGGCGCCCAGGCGAACCAGACGGTGATGCTCGCGCTGCTGCAGCCGGGCGACACCATCATGGGGCTGTCCCTCTCGGCGGGCGGCCACCTGACCCACGGCGCCGGCCCGAATCTGTCGGGCAAGTGGTTCAACGCCGTCCAGTACGGCGTGCGCCGCCAGGACGGCCGCATGGACATGGAGGAGATCGCGGCCCTGGCCCGCGAGCACAAGCCGAAGCTGCTGATCACCGGCGGCTCGGCCTATCCGCGGACCATCGACTTCGCGGCCTTCCGCAAGATCGCCGACGAGATCGGCGCGCTGTTCATGGTCGACATGGCGCACTTCGCCGGCCTGGTCGCCGGCGGCGTCCATCCCAGCCCGCTGCCGCACGCCCACGTCGTCACCACCACGACCCACAAGACGCTGCGCGGCGCGCGCGGCGGCATGGTGCTGACCAACGACGAGACGATCGCCAAGAAGATCAACTCGGCCGCCTTCCCCGGCCTGCAGGGCGGCCCGCTGATGCACGCGATCGCCGGCAAGGCGGCGGCCTTCGGCGAGGCGCTGAAGCCGGAGTTCAAGGACTACGCCCGCCAGATCGTCGCCAACGCCGAGGTAGTGGCCGAGACCCTCAAGACCGGCGGCGTCGACATCGTCTCCGACGGCACCGACACCCACGTCGTGCTGGTCGACCTCCGGCCCAAGGGGCTGACCGGCAACGTCGCCGAGAAGAGCCTCGACCGGGCCGGCATCACCTGCAACAAGAACGGTGTGCCCTTCGATCCCGAGAAGCCGGCGGTCACCTCCGGCGTGCGCCTCGGCACGCCGGCCGGTACGACGCGCGGCTTCGGCACCGAGGAGTTCCGCGAGGTCGGCCGTCTGATCATCGAGGTGCTCGACGGCCTGTCCGCCAATCCGGAAGACAACGGCGCGGTCGAGCGGCGGGTGCGCGAGCGGGTCCAGGCGCTGTGCAAGCGCTTCCCGATCTACCCGGACCTGGAGGGCTGACGCGAGCCGCGGCGCGGGCCCGTGAGAAGCGGTCCCGCGCCGTGCCGCCGCTCCGGGGGCGGGGCGGTAGAAGGGGAAGTGGTCCGGCCGCGGCGCGGCGGGTGCAGGGGAGAGTCGAGCGATGCGTTGCCCGTTCTGCGGCTATGCCGATACCCAGGTGAAGGATTCGCGGCCGACCGAGGACAACTCGGCGATCCGCCGGCGCCGCCAGTGCCCGCGCTGCGCGGCGCGCTTCACGACCTTCGAGCGGGTCCAGCTGCGCGAGCTGACCATCGTCAAGTCCGACGGGACGCGCGACCCCTTCGACCGCGAGAAGCTGTTCCGCTCGATGTCGATCGCGCTGAGAAAGCGCCCGGTGGAGCGCGACCGGCTCGAGCAGATCGTCAACCAGATCACCCGGCGCCTCGAGAGCTCGGGCGAGAGCGAGATCCGCAGCAAGGTGATCGGCGAGATGGTCATGGACACGCTGCGCGACATCGACAAGGTCGCCTTCGTGCGCTTCGCCTCGGTCTACAAGGACTTCCACGAGGTCGAGGACTTCGAGAAGATCATCGGCGACCTCGGCGAGCTCGACGACAGCCTGAGCGGCGCCGGCGACTGAGCGCGGCCCGGGCGGTCGCGCTCTCGCCGCCGTCGGCGGGTTTCCGTTGCCAAGCCGGCGCCGAGGCGATAGGAGCGGCGGACGAACCGCGGGCGAGGGGCGAACGGTGTCAAAGGCTTTCCTGGACGATTACTTCGATCAGTACCGGCAGCTTGCGTTCGAGCCGCGCATCTATGCCGAGATCGAGCGCTTCCGCGACCTGGCCGCGGCGGTGCGCGACCGCGGCGGCAAGATGATGTTTGCCGGCAACGGCGCCAGCGCCTCGCTGTCCGAGCACGGGGCGGTCGACTTCACCAAGCAGGGTGGCGTGCGTTCGATCACCTTCCACGACCCCAACCTGATCACCTGCTTCGCCAACGACTTCGGCTACGACCACTGGATGGCCAAGGCGATCGAGCATCACGCCCAGGCCGGGGACGCGGTCGTGCTGATCAGCGTCAGCGGCACCTCGCCCTCGGTGGTCAACGCCGCTCGCCACGCCCGCGGCGCCGGCCTGCCGGTGGTCAGCTTCACCGGCCGCGACGAGGACAACCCGCTCAAGGCGCTGTCCGACGTCGCGCTCTGGGTGCCCTCGCACGCCTACAACGTGGTCGAGAGCATCCACGGCATCTGGCTGACGGCGACCATCGACCTGCTGATCGGCGAGGCGGTCTACGAGACGCGGGCGGTCTCGCTCTGACCGCGCAGCCCCGGGGCCTGCTTGCGGAATCCGGTTGCGGCGGTCGGCTTTCATTCGCCGCCGAAGATATGTCCGGGGCCGAAATTTTTAGTGCAACTGCGAAGGTCTCGTCTGTTATACAGAGAAAAGAACAGGGGCGACCCGGTTCGTTGGGAACGTGTGGGGGCAAGATCATGGCCAGTTCGACCAAGTTGATCCTGGCGTTCGGTGCCGTCGGCGCCTTTGCCGCGGCCCCGGCAGCCGCACAGCAACTCGGAGTCGTGGGCGGCGAAACCACTCAGGTCGTCCAGGCGGCGCCCGGTGACGTCGCCGCTGTCGACGACGCCCAGCTGCTCAGCGAGGTGCTGGCCGCGCTTCCGCCGGGGGTCACGCTGGAGACGGCGACCGACGACCAGATCGCGGCGGCCGTCAGCACGGTGGTCGCAGCGCGCGGCGCGGCGGCTGGCACCGCCGGCTCTCAGGCGCAGACCGACGCCATCGCGAACGTCGCCGCCCAGACGCTCTCGGTCGTCTCGGTGACGCTCGACTCGATCGGTCGCTCCGGCTCCGCAAACGCGGTCACCACCCAGGTTACCAACACGCTGCCGCCGCAGGCGCGCGGGCAGGTCCAGCAGCAGGTCGCAAGCTCGCGAGCCAACCCGACCCCTTCCCAGGTCGGCGCGACGGCGATCGTGATCTCGCAGGTTCAGCCGGCGGCCGGCCAGCAGCAGCAGCAGGTCCTGCCGATCGTGCCGCAGAACACGAACCAGAACCTCGGGCAGACGGTGTTCCAGGAAAACCCGAACCAGGTCAGCCCGTCCTGACCTGCTGGCCGCGCCGTCTCTCGGCGCGCCTGGGATAAGCATTTTCGGTGAGAACGGGATCGAGGGGCTGATTTCACCATGGTCCGAAAGAGCGCACTGTTCTTGGGCACCGCCCTGGCGTGGGCCGGGTTCGTCGCGGTGCCGGCCGTGCAGGCGCAGGATGCGGTGCACGTGCTCGAGCGGCCGAAGCCGGAGTACGATCCGGTCGGCGGCCGCGTCGGCAGCTTCTTCATCTATCCCGACGCCCAGCTCGAGACCCGCTACGACACCAACATCTTCGCGACCGAGAGCGACACCGAGGACGACTTCATCGGCATCTTCAGCCCGAGCGTCTCGATCGAGTCCGATTGGTCGCGCCACGCGCTGAACGCGACGGCTGGCGCCGATGTGGGGCGTTTCGTCGAGTTCGACAGCGAGAACTACGAGGACTTCTTCGTCGGCGCCGACGGCCGCCTCGACGTCCTGCGCTCGACCACGGTGTTCGGCAACGTCAACTTCGCCCGGCTCCACGAGGACCGCGGCTCGCCGGACGACGTCAACGGCGAGACTCCGACGGTCTACTACAGCTACGACGCGGGCGTGAACGCGGCCTACCAGGTTTCGCGCATCGCGCTGTTCGGCGACGCCAACTACCAGTACCTCGACTACGACGACGTCGACACCTCTACGGGCGCCACGATCAACAACGACGACCGCGACCGCGGCGTCGCGACGGCCGGCACCCGGGTCGGCTACGAGATCATCCCGAACTACCTCGCCTTCGTGAGCGGCCAGTACAACAACCGGGACTACACGGACGACGTCGACGACAGCGGCCTCAACCGCGATTCGCAGGGCTACGACCTGTCGGTCGGCACGCAGTTCCGCCTGAGCGGCATCACCCGCGGCGAGGTCTCGGTCGGCTGGCAGCAGCAGTTCTACGAGGACGCCGCGCTCGACGACATCAGCGGCTTCTCCTTCCAGCTCGGCGTCACCTGGTTCGCGTCGGAGCTGACGACCGTGGACTTCGTCGGCGCGCGGACCATCGAAGAGACGACGATCGTCGGGGCGGCCGGCTACCTGAACTCGAGCCTGCGCGTCGACGTCGCCCACGAGCTGCGCCGCAACATCATCCTGTCCGGTGGCCTGGGCGCGGCAAGCAACGACTAACAGGGCATCGACCGCACCGACTACCTGTTCGATGCCTCTGTCGACGCCCGTTACCTGATCGACCGCAACTTCTATGTCGGGGCCGGCTACGAGTTCCGGATGCGCGAGACCAACATCGACGGGTCGGACTACACGCGCAGCATCGTGATGGTCCGCGGCGGGGTACAGTTCTGAGCGCTGGTGTGTTGAGCCGAGACGGTAGGGTTCTGGTGTGATGTCACGGCTTCGTCGCTTTCTCCTCCTGCTGGTCGCCTCCCTGGTACTCGCCTCCGGTCCGGCTGCCGCGCAGTCCGGCAACGCCGAGGGGCAGCAGCCGATCTACCGGCTGGACACGGGCGACGAGCTGCGCATCACGGTCTTCGACGAGGAGGACCTCTCCGGCGAGTTCGACGTCAATCCGAGCGGGGTCGTGTCGCTGCCGCTGATCGGCGAGGTCGCGGCCCAGGGGCGGACGCTCTCGGAGCTCGAGGACGCGATCGAGGCCAAGCTGCTGGACGGCTACATCCGCAACCCGCGGGTCAGCATCGAGGTCCTGAACTACCGGCCCTTCTACATTCTCGGCGAGGTCAACGAGCCGGGCAGCTATCCCTACGTGGCCGGGATGACGGTGCTCAACGCGGTCGCCCTGGCCGGCGGCTACACCTACCGGGCGCGCAAGGAGCGGATCCTCGTGCAGCGCAACGGGGCGGACAAGAGCGAGGCCGCCGTAGTCGGCGAGCGGGCCGCCGTGCTGCCGGGCGACATCATCACCGTCGACGAGCGCTTCTTCTGAGGCTCCGGCCCACGAGGCCGGATCAAGGGGCTTACGCGGTGGCGGCGCTGGCCGGCCAGCCGGGGCAGCAGCGAGACAAGGATGCGATGGACGCGGCCACTCCTCTGAGGCGACGCGAGGATCTGACGGAACGGCGCGATGACGGTTTCTCGGAGAGGTCGGCCGAGATCGACGTCGCCGAACTCGTCCGCACGCTCTGGCGCCGGCGCTGGATCGTCATCGGCACCGCCGTGCTGCTGACCGGCCTGGCGATCCTGATCGCCTTTCAGCTGACGCCGCTGTTCACCGCCGAGACGCGGGTCATGCTCGATACCCGCCAGCAGCGGGTCGTCGACATCGAGAGCGTGCTGACCGGCGCCAATCCGGATGCCACGACGGTCGAAAGCGAGGTCGAGGTTCTGACCTCGCGCGCTCTGGCAGAACGGGCGATCGAGGAACTCGGCCTCGCGGATGACCCGGAGTTCAATCCCGCCCTGCGCCAGGACACCGGCTTGCTGCCGTCGCTTAATCCGCTGTCCTGGATCCCGGAGTCCTGGCTGGCCGTGCTCGGCCCGGACCAGCCGCTCGCGGAGCCGGACCCCGAGGAGCTGGCACGCCTGGAAACCGCCAAGGTCGTCGACAACTTCCTGGCGCGGCTGTCGGTGAGGCCGATCGGCCGTTCTCTGGTCATCGGCATCTACTTCACCTCGGAATCGCCGTTCAAGGCGGCGCGCATCGCCAACAAGGTCGCCGACCTCTACCTGGTCAGCCAGCTTGAGGCGAAGTTCGAGGCGACGGCACGGGCCAACGCCTGGCTGAGCGACCGCTTGGCCGGGCTGCGCGCGCAGGTCGAGGAGTCGGAGCGCGCGATCGTCGCTTACCGCCAGCGCTTCGACATCGCCGACACCGAGGAAAGCAACGTCTCGACCCAGCAGCTGACCGAGCTCAACACCCAGCTGACCCTGGCGCGCGCCGAGCGCGCGGCGGCCGAGGCCCGGCTGTCGCAGGTGCGCAGCCTGGTCAACCGCGGCGGCGCCGAGTCGGCGGCGCAGGTGCTGCAGTCGCAGCTGATCCAGACGCTGCGCGAGCAGGAGGCCGAGCTGCAGCGCAAGCTCTCGGAGCTGCTGACCCGCTACGGCGAGCGCCACCCGCGCATCGTCAACGCCCGCGCCGAGATCGGCGACCTGCGCGCCTCGATCGGCCGCGAGGTCCAGAAGATCGTCCAGAACCTGGAGAACGAGGTCCAGGTCGCCAAGGCGCGCGAGGCGACGCTCAACGCCGACCTCGAGGCCCTGAAGTCGGAGTCCAACCAGAACCGCTCGGCCGAGATCGGCCTCGCCGAGCTGGAACGTGACGCCCAGGCCAACCGCACGCTCTACGAGACCTTCCTCGGCCGCTTCAAGGAGACCACCGGCCAGCAGGAGATCGAGCAGCCCGACGCGCGGATCATCTCGCGCGCCGACGTGCCGCTCTCGCCGTCCTTCCCGAACAAGAAGCTGATCGCCGGCATGGCGCTGGCCGGCTCGCTGCTGCTCGGCGTCGGCCTCGTTGTGCTGGTCGAGCGGCTCGACAACGGCTTCCGCACCGGCGAGCAGATCCGCTCGGCGACCGGCCTGCCGACCCTGGCGCTGGTGCCGATGCAGGGCGGTCTCGGACGGCGGCCGCGGCCCGACCGCGTGCTGATCGAGAAGCCGGCCTCGCAGTTCGCCGAATCGATGCGCACCTTGCTCGCCGGCGTGCTGCTGTCCGACATCGACGAGCCGCCGCGCACCGTGCTGGTGACCTCCTCGGTGCCGGGCGAGGGCAAGACCGTGACCTCGCTGTCGCTGGCCCGCGTTGCGGCAATGGGCGGCAAGCGCACGTTGCTGATCGACTGCGACGTGCGCCGGCCGGCGCTGCATCGCCTGATCCGGCCGGAGGGCTACGACGCCCAGGAGATGCCGACCGGCCTGACCGACGTGCTGACCGAGCCGGGCAAGCTGGAGACCGCGATCTTCCGCGACGAGGCGACCGGCCTGCACGTCCTGCTCTCGGGCAGTCGCGTGCCGAACCCCCAGGACCTGCTGCAGTCCAAGACCTTCGGACGCATGCTCGACGAGCTGGCCCAGGCCTACGACCTGGTCGTACTCGACTCGGCGCCGGTCATGGCGGTCGCCGACGCGCTCAACCTCGGCGCGCTCGCCGACCGCACGCTCTTCGTCACGCAGTGGGAGAAGACCCCGCGGAAGGTCGCGGTCAGCTCGATGCAGCAGCTCAGCCAGTCGAAGGCGCGCATCGCCGGGGTCGTGCTGTCCCAGGTCAACCTGCGGCGACACGTCAAGTACGGCTACGGCGACCACGGCTACTACTATGGCCGCTACCGCGAATACTATCAGGAATAGCTCGGCGCGCAGCGCCTCGGGGGGGCGACCGGCGCGGGGTGCCGCGTGGCTCGCTGCAGCGGGCTGTGCGCTGGTCGCGCTGGCGGCGATCGGCCTGGCGCTGCCGCGCTTCCTCGCGGCGGTCGCGGCGCTGCCCGGCGATCCGGCGGTCGAGCGCCTCTACGAAGGCGAGGCCATCGAGCGGCCGGTTCTCCAGGCTCTGGTCGAGAGCCGGCGCCAAGCCCTGGCCCGGGCCGAAAGCGGCGAGCATTGGCACGAGCTGGCGCTCGCGCTGCTGTACCGGGCGCAAGGCCTGCCCGACGCCGAGGGACCCGACCGCCTCGCCGATCTGCTCGCGTCGCGCGCCGCCTTCTGGCAGGCGCTCCGGCAGCAGCCCCTCGACAGCCACGCTTGGCTGCGGCTCGCCTACAACGAGGCGGTTCTGGGCCGGCTGCAGGCGGCGGCCACCGCCCTTCTCGGCGCGATCCAGACGGCGCCGTTCCAGCCCGACCAGTTCGCCTCGAGGATCGTCCTCGGGCTGCAGCTCTGGGACGCGCTTTCGGCCGACGGCCGGGATCTCTGGGCCCAGCAGGTCCGCCTGGCCTGGCGCCACGACGTGACCACCACCAAGCGCGTGCTCGCCGGCCTCGAGGCCAGAACCGACTATCGCGGACGGCTGCTCGACGCCCTGGCCGCGGTTCCCGACGCGGCGGCCTGGCTGCGCCGCCACGATCCGGCCTGAGCCGGCCCGCGGCCTAGGATCGCGCCTCCTGCGGCCCGCCGCCGGCAGGGGCTGAGCGCCTCAGGTCGTCTCGCCGCCAGGCCTGGGCGCTGCCCATGCCGAGCAGGAAGCACCAGGTCACGGCGACCGCCGGAATCTGCAGGCTGAAGTCGACCAGGGCATGCGCGGCGACGAGCACCGACGCGGCCAGTCCGACGGCCGGGAAGACGCCGTCGCGGCGGCGGCGCCAGGTGCCGCGCAGGCAGTGCAGGGCGGCCAGCAGCGGCCCCAGCGCCAGCAGGGCGGCGGCGGGAACGCCGAGCTCCAGGGCGTTCTCCAGGTAGGTGTTGTGCGCCTTGTCCCAGTTGCCGTGCACGGAGCTCGGCTGGAACTGCTGGAACACCAGGTCGAAGGACCCGAGGCCGGTGCCGATCAGCGGTGCCGTGCCGATGGCCTGGAGCGTCGCCTCGTAAACCCGGCCGCGCGCCTCCAGGGAAGCCCCGGTGTCGCCGAGACGCTGCGTGGTCGCCTCGCCGCTGACCAGCAACAGCCCGACCATGCCCAGTAGCAGCACCATCACCAGACCGCGCAGCAGCGGCCCGTCGCGGCGCGCCCAGGCGAACTGGGCGACCAGTACCGCGAGCCCGGCCAGGGTGGCGGCAAGGCCCGCACGCGAGCCGGTCAGCAGCAGGGCGCTGGCCATCACGATGAGGCCCAGAATGGGCACGGCTTGGCGGCCGGCGAGCTCGATCGTGCGATGCAGGCGATGGCGCCGCGTGACCGTGAACTCGACCGCCCCGAGCCAGGCCTCGATCAGCAGGGCGAGGCCGCCGACGAGGCCGATGCCGAGGTAGGTCGCGAAGGAGTTGCGATTGACGAACGGGCCGGTGGCGTAGTCCTCGTAGGACCACTTCTGGAACCACAGGATGCTGTTGCTGCCGCTCAGATGCGCCACCAGGCCGTAGAGGGCGAAGAGCGTTGCGGCGACGACGACGGCCCGGAGCGCCAGCCGGGCGCGCCGGCGGTCGCGGCAGAGCTGCAGCGCCAGCCAGAACACCAGTCCATAGCAGAGCAGCCGGGCGAGCCCGTCCCAGGCGGCCGCAGGCATTACCGAAAGACGGCCCTCGACGGGTCGTCCGAGGCTCTCGGCGAGCACGGTCCAGGCCGGATGGTCGAGGGTCACCGGGGTCCAGCCGGAGGCCTGCAGCGCGGCCCAGGCGAGCGCCAGCGCGAACGGCAGGGCGACCGGCAGCACGCGCAGCGGCGGCACCGGGACCTGGCCGCGGCGCAGCGCGACCGCCGACCAGCCCAGGGCCGCCAGGCCGACCAGCAGCGCCAGCAGGTGCCATGACCAGGGCCGGTTGCTGCCGAACGGCAGGGGGGAAAGCATCACGAGGGCGGTGAGGCCCCAGAACAGCAGGCGTTCGGGCATCGGACGGCGCGGCCCCTCGACTCCAGGCGGTACCACTGGCCCGCCGTATAGCGCCGATCGAGGGCGCTGCCTAGGTTAACAGACCGTTTACGCGCGCAGCGCGGCCGTCGACGGCGCCTTTCGGTGCCGCGCCGTGGCCGGCTGACGCTGCATCAGGGCGAAGCCGATCAGGCTCCAGCCCAGCAGGTAGGTGGTGAAGGCGAAGGGATACTCCGCGAAGTTCAGAGTCAGCAGCGAAGCGAGGCACAGGCCGCGGGCGACCGTCGGGACGTGATTGTGCGGTCCGCCGCTGCGGATCTCGCGCACCGCGACGAGGAAGAAGGCTACGAGCAGCAGAAGGGCGGGCATGCCGAACTGCTCCAGGAGCCAAGCGTAGCCGCTCTCCGGGATGGTCCGGTTGCCGATGCCGCGGCCGAGCAGGTTCTCCGCCTGCCACAGTCCCTCGCTGTAGAAGCGGACCACGCCCTCGGCGTGCTCGTAGCCGGCGCGCCAGTTGCCGAACTGGGCGAGGGTCGAATCGACGAAGCCGACGATGCCGGGGGTCAGGCTGACAAGGATGAACACGCCGCTCGCGGCGAACAGGATGCGGCCCCATTGGCGCATGCCGGTCATGACGACCAGGGCCATGGCCCAGGCCGCGAGCCAGGCCGAGCGCGAGAAGCTGAACAGCACCGCCGCACCGACCAGCAGCACGGTCAGCGCCGTGCGACGGCGCTCCTGATTGCGCGCCAGCTGGTAGGCGAAGACGACGGCCGCGACCTGGCCGAAGGCGAGCGAGTCGCCGAAACTGCCGAAGATCCGGAACGCGAAGGGAGACCACACGGAATCGCGCATCTCGGCGTTTGCCGCCAAGCCGAGGTCGTAGAGCTGGGCGAGCTCGGTATGGCCCCGGATGTCGAGATTGAAGCGCGCGATGTTGGCGTTGTGCGCCCACCATTCCGGTCCGGTGAGCGCATGCAGCACGAGGGCGCCGATCACCAGCCAGGTGACGAAGGCGAGGCCGCGCTCGATCGTGCGTTTGCCGGAGTCCTGGTGACGGTGGATCAGGGCGCCGCCGACGCAGACCGCCAGGAAAGGGAAGAGGATCTGGCGGCCGACCGAGCCGTAGCTCACCAGATCGACGCCTGCGAACGCGAAATCCAGGAAGCCGCGTGCCAGGCTGTAGGCCGTGAACATGGCCAGGAGCTGGGCCGCCGCACTCTGGCTCAGCAGGCGCAGGACCGCGCCGCTGAGCAGGGCGACCAGGAACAGCATCGCCAGCCCGACGTCCTTGAACAGCAGCATCGCCGAGACGATGCCGGCGGGTGCGCCGGCCGAGTAGAGGGCAGGCAGGACGAGGCCCTGCAGGCAGGTGACGGCGAGCACGACGAGAAACATCGCCTGGAAGCGGTAGGCGCCCACGAGAAAGCTGAAGATCGCCCAGACGCCGAGAAGGAGCGCGCCGGCCATGGCGTCAGCTCCGTCTCGTGACGCCGCCGCGCGCGAGCGTCAGGCCCTGCTTGGCGAGGTTGCGCAAGACCCGGTAGCCGCGGTCGCGAGGCAGGGCCCCGATGCGCCGGCGCACCTCCTGGTCCAGCGGATCGCCGATCAGGGGAGCGGCTGCGCCCGTGTCGCGAAAGACCGCGCTGACGCACTGGGCCCCGTTCGGGTCCACCCGGCTGCCGAGCTCGACGGCCTCGAAGCCGTGGCGCGCCGCCATCGCTCTCAGCGTCGAAGGTGAGAAGGCAAAGAGATGGGCGATATGGAACATGCCGATGTCGCGCCACGGCCCCTCGACATCGGGCACCTCGACCAAGAGGACGCCCCCGGGTTCCAGATGCCGGCGCACAAATCCGAAGAAGGCGGCCTGGTCGTGGAGGTGCTCGACGACATGGAAAGCCGAGACGACGTCGAAGCGGCCCTCGACGCTGCCGTCCCCGAAGCTGCCGGCGCAAACCTCAAGGCCCAGCTCCCGGCCCGCCCAGTCCCGCATGGCGGGGTCCGGCTCAAGCCCGATCGCAGCGAGACCGCGATCATCGCGGGCGAGCGCGGCGAAGAGCCCGGCGCCGCAGCCGACGTCGAGCAGGCGCCCGCCACGCGGCAGGAAGCGCTCGTAGCGCTCGAGGCGCGTGCGCGCGGTCTCGTGCCAGCCTCGGCGGCGCACGTAGTCCTCCGAGACGGCACTGATGCCGTCGTAGAAGCGCCGGTAGTCGCGACGATAGAAGCGGTCCATGAAGTCGAACGTCGGCCGCGGGGCGACGTAAAGCAGGTGGCAGTCCCGGCAGGCCCTGAGCCCGGTCGGAAAGCCGAAGGCGTCGTGCCGAAGCAGCTGCTCGTGTGCATCGCTGCCGCAGAGCGGGCAGGCGACCACCTCCAGCCGGCAGGGCACCGGCAACCAGCTGCGTGCGGACGTCGGGGCCTGTGGTTGCTCGCTCGAGGTCATCGGAGGCTCGCCAGGATGCCGCGCAGTGTCTCAGCTTGGCGCGCCGGATCAAAGCACGACCTGACCCGCGCCGCGAGCCGCTGCCCTTCGGCGGCGCGCTCGGCCTCGGGCAGGGCCACGGCCTCGGCCAGCCGGTCGGCCAGTTCGCCGACGTTGCGCGCGGCGGCGAAGCGGCCGTCGGGGCCGATCACTTCCTCCAGCGCGCCGCTGCGGTAGGCGACCACCGGCACGCCCTCGCCCATCGCCTCCAGGACGGCATAGCCGAGCTGCTCGCACCAGGTGCGGCTGGCCAGGCTCGGCTGGCAGTAGGCGTGGCTGGCGCGCAGCGCCGCGCGCACGGCAGCGTTGTCCAGCCGGCCTTCAAGGCGCAAGCCGTCGGCGACGCCCAGGCGCCCGGCCAGCCGGCGCCAGGGCTCGGGGCGGCCGCCGCCGATCAGCTGGCCGACCACGTTCAGCCCGTGCGCGCGCCGGAGCACCGCCAGGGCGGCGATGAAGTCCTGCACGCCCTTCTGCCACTGCAGGCGCGCCACCATGGTCACCACGGGGGCGCCTTCGACGGACGGCGCCGCCGGCGTGGCCTCCGGGTTGGAGACGGCGACGGCCGGATAGAGGGTCTCGACGCGCGGCGCCGCCGATTCCGGCAGCAGCAGGCTGCGGCGCGCCGCCTCGGTGGCGCAGAGCACGGCATCGGCACGCGCGAGCACGCGCGCTGCGGCCTCCCCGGCGAGCAGCGCCGAGTGGTAGCGCTCGGGGATCATCTCGAAGCGGACGACCACCAGGCGCTGGTCCGGTCGCAGCCGGTCGACGATCTGGCGGGCATGGAAATAGGTGGGGTCGACGAGATTGACGATGTCGTGGGCGAGGATCTCGTCGAGCCGGTCGAGCAGCCCCGAGGCGAAGCCGAGCTTGTAGTCGAAGGCGCGGCGCAGCGGCGCGGTCGGGACCAGCTCGCCCATCGCCTTGTAGCGGCGCACCGCGATCTCGCGGCAGCCGAGCGCGTCGAGCTCGTGCCGGGCCACCGCTTCGGGCGCGCCGGCGTAGAAATAGGTCATGTCGTAGTCATCGCTGAGCGGCGCATAGAGCGCGAGCTCCGCGAAGTTCGGCGCGTGTGGCCGTACGATGGCCATGCGCGGCCGGGTTCGCGCCTTTCCGGTTGCGATCACCGGCCGGCACCGAGCGAGCGGTAGATCTCATGGATGCGCCGGGCGCTTGCCGTCCAGCTGTAGCGCTCGGCGACCAGGCGGCGGGCCCTCTCGCGCAGCTCGGGTCCGCAGGCCAGGGCACGCTCCAGGGCGGCCTCGTAGTCGCCCGGCCGCTCGGCGTCGAACAGGAAGCCGGTCTCGCCGTCGTCGATCACGGTCGGGATGCCGCCGACGGCGTTGGCAACCACGGGGCAGCCGAAGTGCATCGCCTCCAGCACCACCGTCGGCAGACCCTCCCAGAGCGTCGGCAAGACCAGCGCCTCGGCGCCCGCATAGGCGCTGCAGAGGTCCGGGAAGGGCGCTCGCTCGACGATCCGCACGCTCTTCTCCAGGCCCTGGGCGGCGATCTCGCGGCGCACGGCCGCCAGTTCGCCGTCGTCCTGGCCGATCAGCACGAGGCGCAGGCGGTCGGCGAAGGGGCGATGGTGGCGCACCAGGAACGGCAAGTTCTTGTAGATGTGGAAGCGGCCGACGTGCACCACGTAGGGTCCCTCGATGCCGTAGGCCTCGGCGAAATCCCGCCGCTCGACCTGGTCCAGCTTGTCGAGGGCCACGGAGTTCGGAACGATCCGGCTCTTGCGCTCGGGCAGGCCGGCCTTGAAGGCGTCGCGCTGGTCGACCTGCGTCAGGCTGATGGTGACGTTGGCGAGCGAGAAGAGCGCCGGCATCATTGCCCTGTCGACGACCGCCTTGGCCAGGCGCTTGGCCCGGCCGCCCCCAGGATAGAAGGCATGGGGCGTGAAGGCGGTCGCCGCGCCGCTCCGCTTGCCGTACCACAGGCCGGCAAAGGCGAAGGCGTTGCGTGGCATGTGCGCGTGGACCACGTCGAAGCCCTCGGCGCAGATCGCCTTCAAGTCTCTCGGTCCGTCGACGCGCCGCACGCGGATGCCGTCGATGTCGTCCGCCGCCTCAGCGTTCTGCGCGACAACGGTGACCTCGCAGCCGAGAGCGGCCAGGCAGCGCGACAGGCCCAGGATGTGCAACTCGACCCCGCCCAGGAAAGGCAGGAAGTAGCGGTTGACCATCAGGATCTTCATCGGACTTTCGGCTGCCCCCCAAGCAGAACCAAGGCCCCTCGACCGGGCGCCGAGCGCTCCGGCCCGCGACGCCGCGCCCTCCGCCCGAAGCGGTCGCCGGCTGTTCGCCCGCCCCCGGAAAGGGCGAAAAATCCGCGCGTCACCCTATTCCAGGGTGTAGGATCGACCAAGCGGCTTTTTGCGATGCAGCACGGTCCCGAATCCCGATTCGGGACGAGACCGAAAGGGCCGTGCGCAAAGGACTTCGGAGGGATCATGGGGGATCCGACGATCCGCGTCTTCATCGGTACGAGCGATGCCAACCGCCTGGAGCAGCAGGTGCTGATCTCGAGCATCCGTCGGCACGCTTCTCGGCCGGTCGACATCTACCTGCTCAACGGCGACAGCGGCCTCGTCACCGGCCCGGACTTCGAGCGCGAGGTGCCGGTGCCGAAGACGCTCAACGACCAGTACGTCACGCGCTTCACGGCGATGCGCTTCGCGATCCCGGATCTCTGCGGGCGGCAGGGGGCGGCGGTCTATCTCGACAGCGACCAGATCGTCTTCGACGACATCGCGAAGCTCGCCGACGCGCTGCCCGAGGGGACCGCGACGGCGGCGGTCAACGTCGCCGACACGATCTGCGGCTCGGTGCACTTCCGCCGCAACGTGCTGCGTCGCATCGCGCCGAAGCGGAAGCTGCGCGACTACTACCTCGCCAGCGTGCTGGTCATGGACACCGCGCGCTGCGACTACGGGCCCGAGCGGCTGGCCGAGCTGGTCGGCGGCGGTCTTCCCTACATGGACCTGATCTGGCTGGGACCGCTGTTCCGCGAGGCTGTCGGCCTGACGATCGCCGACCTTGATCCCCGCTGGAACTCGCTCGACCAGCTCGACGCCGACACCAGGCTGGTGCACTTCACGGCGATCAACACGCAGCCCTGGCTCTATTCGCACTATACACCGACCGGCCGCCTGTGGCTGAACGCCCTGCTGGAGGAGATCGAGGCGGGAAGCATCGATGCGGCGACGATCCGCCGGCAGCACGAACTGGGCCGGCTGTCCTGGAGCAACCTGCAGAGGGCCCTGGCCCGTCTGGAGGGTCGGCCTGCCAACGCTCTCGCCACCGAGCTCTACGACGCGGGCCGTGCGGCGCTCTGCGAGGCGGTCTGGCACGGCAAGGGGCTCGCCTTCGACCTGCTGCGCCGGCGCGCCTACTGGAACGGGTGACGGCCCGGGTCACCGGGCGCCCTCGGCCTCGAACGGCGCGATGCCGCAGCGCTCGATGACCGTGCGGAAACGCTCGAGGCCCGGCCCTGCCGCGGTCAGTCGACCGGCGAGCGTATAGGCCGGAATGCCGAACAGGGCCGGCGCGTAGACCAGGGTCGCGGACAGCAGCCCGACGACGATCGAGGGCCGCCAGTCGGCGAACAGCAGTTCGACCGGCAGGCCGCTCAGGGGCAGCGGTCGCAGGCATGCCGCGGGCCGCGAGCCGAGCCGGCTCTCGATCGCTCCGGCCTTGTCGAAGGAGTCGCGCGGATGGGCCTTGAAGAGGACTGGCCGGCCGCCTTCCGACAACAGTTCTGCGGCCTCGGCGAGCACCGCGATCTCGGTCTCCCGGGTCACCAGGCCGTCCTCGGACAGGCGCTGCGAGAGCAGCAGCGCGGCGCCCTCCGGCAGGTCGCGCGCCAGACGCCGCAAGCCCGCGAAGCGGGCCATCTCGGCTGCGGCCTCGCGCAGGGCCTCCGCCAGCGACGCCAGGGGGCGGCGCTCCGCCACGTCGGCGTGCGGGTAGGCGTCGGGACAGCTCAGCCAGGCGACGTCGAAGCGCGTTCGCGGCCGGCCGTAGTAAGCCGGGACGCCCTGGTACGCGTAGGCGAGGCGGCGCAACGCGCCGGCCGCAGCGCCCGGCTCCCAGTACTCGCGTGTCTGGTAGAGCGACAGGCCCTCCTCGATCAGGCCCGTCGGCAGCCCACGCGCTCCGGCGGCGGCCAGCAGGACCCGCTCCGGAGCATGGTGGCGGTTGCCGACGAGGAGCTGCTCCACCGGGCGATCCGTCAGCGCCTGGACCAGCGCGGCCCGGTCTCCGGCGCTGCGGCGTCGGGCGACCGCCGGCAGCAACCAGTCGCGCCCGGAAAGGTACTGGGTGATGGTCTTGTCGAGGTGGGCGAGCGGCACAGAGCCGAGGCCGGCGAACAGGCCGGGCGGCATGATCCGGCGGTAGGTTTCCGCCAGATCGGGGTTGTCGCCTTTGGGCAGCAGCAGCGCCCGGACCGGGCGGGCGCGCTCCTGGCATGCCAGGGCGCCGGCCAGCAGCATCAGCCAGGGCGTGCTGACGGTGACGAGAGTCTGCCTCAAAGCGCGCCGCAACCGCTGGGTGCCATGCGCCCCAGTCTACTGGATGGCCTCACGGAGATGAACCGGAGGGTGCTCTGCCGGTTGCCGCGCTGCCGCATGCGCGCCGCGCCGGGCAACCTTGACCCTTCTCGCGGCTGTCCGGCAGTATCGCTCGCAATTGGGGGCCGAAGGCGGGGTCGGCTGGTCGGCGGGGGCAAGAACAGCGTGAGTGAACCGGCTCTGCTGCACCGCGAGATCGCATTCCTGCGACCGGTGCGCCTGCTCAACATCGAAGTCGATGACCTGGGCATGGAAGAGGCCCTGGACCGGCTCGAGAGGGGGGCGGTCTTCACGCCGAACATGGATCATCTGGCGCAGCTGCAGCAGGATGCGGACTTCGTGGCCGCCTACCGGCGCGTCGAGTACCCGATCTGCGACGGCAGCATCGTGCGCCTGCTCGGGTGGCTGTTCGGGCTCGGCATCTCGCGCGAATCCTTCAGGGGCCGCTTCACCGGCACCGACCTGTTCGAGGCCTATGTCGCCCGCCACGGTCCGACGGGTCCCGAGCGTCTGTTCATCGTCGGCGGCATCGGCGACACCGCGCGCAAGGCGGTCGAGGCGATCAACGCCCGCGTCGGCCGCGACTTCGTTGTCGGCGGCATCTCGCCGGCGATGGGCTTCCCGGCCGACGGCACGGAGGAGACGCGCGTCCTCGAGGCGATAGCGGCCAGCGGCGCAACGGTCGTTGCGGTGGGGCTCGGGGCGCCGAAACAGGAGAAGTGGATCGACGCCGTGCGCGACCGGCTACCGAGCGTGAAGCTCTGGTTCGCGGTCGGCTCGGCGATCGACTTCAATGCCGGCACCAAGCCGCGCGCACCACGCTGGATGCAGCGTCTCTGCGCGGAGTGGCTGTTCCGCCTGCTCTCGGAGCCGCGGCGGCTGTGGCGGCGCTACCTGCTGCGCGACGTTCCCGTCGCGCTGCTGCTGCTGCGGCAGAGGCTGGGGCTCTACAGGCCGGTGACGACGGCCTGGAGTTCCCGCTAGCCGGCCGACCCGAGCGCCGGGCTTCCGGCAACGTAGAGCGTCCTGATGGCAGGAGGTGTTCTGGCGGTGTCTGAGATGCGTAGAATCCTGGTCACCGGCGGTTCCGGCTTCGTCGGACAGCAGGTCGTCGAAGACCTCACGGCGGAGCCGACCAACCATGTGACGGTGTTCGACAACTTCTCTTTCGGGGGCGCGGATCGCCTGCCGCAGCGCACCAACATGACGGTGGTCACGGGTGACCTGCGCGATCGCCCGGCGGTATCAAAGGCTGTCGCGGCCGCAAGGCCTCAGTTCGTGGTTCATCTGGCCGCCGTACACTTCATTCCCTATTGCAATGCGCACCCGGAAGAGGCCTACGAGATCAACGTCGCGGGTACAAAGAACCTGCTCGACGAACTGGCGGAGGCGGAGCGGGCAGTGGAGGCGGGCTCGGGCCTGAAGCGCCTGGTCTTCGCCTCGACCATGGCGGTCTATCCGATCACCGACGAGCCGATCGAGGAATCGCTGGCGGTCAGGCCGCTCGACATCTACGGGCGCACCAAGGCGCTGGGCGAGGATCTGGTGGAGCTGTTCTCCCTTCGCACCGGCGTGGCCAGCATGCGCCTGAGGCTCTCAAACGTCGTCGGGCCGGGTGAGACCAACGATCATCTCTTCCCCGCGATCGCCCGCCAGGTGCTGGCGGGGGCCGAGAGGATCGAGTTGGGCAACCTCTCGCCGAAACGCAACTACGTGCATCGCCGTGACGTCTCCGCCTACGTCGCCGCCTGTCTCGAGCTGCCGCTCGTCGGCAGCGCGGTCGCCAACGTCGGGACGCGCGACGAACTGGATGTCGAGCAGGTCGTCGATCTCTTCGGGCAGGCCGTCGAGCGGCCGATCGCCGCCGTATCCGTCCCGGAGCGACGGCGCCAGGTCGAACGTCAGCGGTTGCAGCCGGATATCTCCCACCTCGTCGCGCTCACGGGCCGCGCCCCGCAGTTCACGGTCCGCCAGGCGATCGAGGAACTCCTGACGGACCTGCGCGCGGGCAACGGCAGCAGCCCGGCGCCATGAAGGCTGGCCTCTGGGCGGCGGCGCGGCGGCTGCGACGCCATCAGCGGCTCCACGCGAGCCTGCCCTGGCTGTCCGGACTTCCGTACCACCTGACTTCGCTCGCCCACGATCTGGTGGGCTACGGCGGCAGGCCTTCCGAGCCGCGGCCGCTCGACCTGCTCTTCGTCGTGCCCGACGGCGGGCAGGGCTGGGTGCTCGACGCGATCTGCCGGGAGATCGCGGCCTACTTCCCGGGCAGCTGGCGGCTGCAGTTCGGCCTCGACGACCTGCCGGCGGCGTCCGTTTACTGGGTGGCGCACTACTCGATGCTGCCGCAACTTTTTCTGCGCTATCCGCAGGCCCGGCGCAGCGACGTTTTCGTCTACTTCACCCATCGGCGCGAACTCACCTTCTCCGACGTGGAGCTCAGGCGCGTCCTCGGGATGGCGACAATGGTCTTCTGCATGAACAGCGCCGACCGGCAGCGACTGATCGACGAGGGGCTCGAGCCTGCAAAGGTCGAGGTGGCGCTACCGGGTGCCGATCCTGACCTGTTCCGTCCCCATGAGCGCGGCGGCGGGGCCGTCGGCTTCTGCTCCGCGTACTATGCCCGCAAGGAACCGGACAGAATCCATCACCTCGTCCGGGCGATGCCGGACCAGCAGTTCCTTCTGCTCGGGCGCGGCTGGGAGGCCTATCCGCATTTCGACGAACTGACGGCGCTGCCGAACTTCCGGAACGTCGCGGCGGTCTATGCCGACTATCCCGGGTACTATGCCCAGATGGACGTGTTCGTGTCGCCGTCGCGGCTGGAAGGAGGGCCGATTCCCTTGATCGAGGCGATGATGGCGAATGCCCTGCCGGTCGCCAGCAGGACCGGTTTCGCGCCCGACCTGATCGAGCACGGCAGGAACGGGCTGCTCTTCGACGTCGACGCGTCGACGGACCAGATCGCCGGGCTGATCCGCCGGGCGCGCAGCATGACCGCAGACGTGCGTGCCACGGTCAGCCACCTCACCTGGCAGCGGATGGCAGAGCAGGTCTTCGCGCACCTGAGGAGGACGGATCCTGGCGTCGACCTCGGCTGACGGCAGGCGGACGACCGGCGAGGCGCGAGAGCGCTCCGGGCACGGCGGCGGCTTGCGGCGACGGGCGCCGGGGCGTTCCTGCCGTGCCGGGAAGGGGTGCGAATGGCAGTGCGCAGGCTGATCGACCGGCTCCAGGGCGGCAGCATCTCCTCGGGGTCGCTGCTTTCCTTCGGGCTGCGCGTCGGTCAGATGGCGGTGACGCTCCTGACGACGCTGCTGCTCGCCCGGGCGATGGGCAGCGAGCAGTTCGGAGCCTATGCCTTCGCCATCGGCTGGCTCGCCGTCGTGTCCGGCGTCTTCAACTGCGGTTTCCGCAACTCGCTCGTTCGGGACATCTCGAAGGCGTTCGCGACCGAATCCTACGACGATGTCCGGTCGATGCTGCTGACGGCCAACGTCGTTTGCCTGTTGGTGGTGTCGGTTGGCCTTGCAGTGCTGATCGCGTTCGGCGAGCTCTTCCTGCCGCAGGACGACCCGCTGCTCGCGCAGACCGTCTCCCTGGCCCTGCTGGCGACGCCGGTCCTGGTTCTCACGCAGATCCGCCAGGCCGTCCTGCGCGGCATGCGCAAGCTCGCCTCCTTTCTGCTGCCGGACCTGGTGGTCCAGCCTCTCGTCCTGCTGCTGCTGGTCGTCGGCCTCCTGGTCCTCTCGGACGGGCCCCTGGTGGCGCATAGCGTCGTCTACTGCTACGGCATCGCGGCGGCCGTGGCGTTCCTGACCGGAACGCTGCTGCTGGCCCGCGCGCTGCCGACGGCGGTCCGGAGGGCGCGCTCGCGCGTCGATCTGATCTGGCTGCGCAACGCGCTGCCGTTCCTGGTCATCATCGGCACCACCAGCCTGAACGGGCACCTGGACGTACTGATGGTGGGCTATCACCTCGGGCCGGAGGCGACCGGCGTCTACGCCTTCGCCGCGCGCCTGGCGCTCATCGTCACCTTCGCCGTCAGCGCCCTGCTGGTTCCTCTCGGACCGGCGTTCGCCGACTGCTATGCCCGGGGCGACCTCTCGGAGCTGGAGCGCAAGGTCAAGCTGGGCGCGGCCGCCGGGGCCGTCGGCACGGCGGCGATCGTCGCCGGGCTGCTGGCGATCGCGCCCCTGCTCATGCAATGGGGCGGCGCGGACTACGAGAAGGGCTACCTGGCTATGGCGATTCTGGCCGGCGGGCGACTGGTCGAGGCGCTCATCGGGCCCGCAGCCGGCGTGCTCGCCATGACGGCTTATGCCCGCACGACCGCGATTGCGCTGACGGTCGGGGCCGTCGCCAATCTCGTCTTGAACCTGCTGCTGATCCCGCGCCTCGCCATCGAGGGGGCAGCTCTGGCGACCAGTCTGAGCATCGTGCTGCAAGCACTGGTGCTGGCGATCGTCCTGCGCCGGACGCTCGGCATCTCGAGCTGGGCGGCGGGCGGCATCAAGCCCTTGCTGCGCCACCTGCTTCGAGGCTAGCCGGGAAAGCCCGAGGCGCGCGGCGTTGCGCGATCCGTCCCGCGCCCTCCGGCGGGCGCAGCGGGATCAGCCGCTCTTGCGTGCGACCTCCGCCAGTGCCACGGCCAGCCGGCTCTCGTCCTTGCCGAAGCTGTCGACCAGCGGCAGCACCCGGGAGGAGAAGACGGCCGGATCCAGGCCGTCCAGAACCCGGTTGCATCCGAAGCGGTCCGTGAGGTGCGGGCAGTCGACGTAATAGTCGTCGAACAGCACCAGGGTCTCGGGGCCCGTCACAGCGGCAAGGTTGTCCCAGTCGGACTGGATCGTCGCGATCGCGTGACCGCCGTCGATGAAGATGAAGTCGACGGGCTCGCGGCGCCGCTTCTCGACCAGCAGAGGCAGCGTTTCCTGAGAGAAGCCGCGGAACAGCTCGATCCGAGCGCCCGTCGGCGCCAGGATGTCGCGTACCTGCGCCTCGGTGAGCGGCTTCTTCGACAGCTCCTGCTCGAGCAGTTCCCCCGTCATCAGGTCGAACAGGTCGAAGCCGAAGTAGGTGATTTCGGAAGCGGGGTGCCAGCGCGCCGCCGTCTCGATCATCTCCTTCGCCCGGGCGGCGGTGTGGACGCCCACCTCCACGATGGTCCGCGGCCGGCGCGCAGCGATCGCCTTCAGGATCTGGCCGTAGCGTCGCGGCTTGCGCGCGTACTTGACCTGGACGCGGTAATGGTATTTCAGGTCCCCGAACATCGATCCCCCGCTTCAGTCTTCCGTCGGTTCAGTGGGTCACTCGCCCTGACGCAATCGGCTTTCCGGGCTGCCGATCAGCCGTTCCATCGGCGGCAGGCTCCCTCGACCCACCGCCGGCCGTCGCTGCGGAGCCCGTCGGAGCAGCCGCAATGGCGACGCGCGCCGTTCGCAACCCGGCTCGGCCGGCATCGCGCAGCGCGCTATTTCCATAGATCATCGCCCAAAGCGCCCGGATCGATTTTACATCCCGTTCACTTAATCAGCTTAGGTGGTTTCTTCGCACATGCAATACGATCTGTGATCGCATAAAGGCTCTGCTATGAGCGGGGAAATGGCGCGCTCGGGGAGCGCCGTTTCCGGATCAGCGGCTGACAGCGGGCACCGATCGGGTGTCGTGTTCGGACTTTCTCAGGGGGCAGTCCATGGCCAGCGACCGGTTGGAGGCGGGTGACACGACCCGCGCGCTGGTGGCGACGCGTACCGCGGCGCCGCGCGGTCTGTCGCGCAAGGTCCTCGAGGACGTCGTGCGACTGGTCGACGCCCTGGTCATCGTGGCCATCGCGGCAGCGGTTTTCTGGGTCTATCCCGTCGTCCATCTGAAGCTGGCCGCCGAGTGGGAGCGCTTCGCCGCGGCGACGCTCGTCGGCCTGTTCATCGCGCAGGCCGTCTTCTCGCGCCTCGGCCTCTACGATTTCCGGCGGCTCCATCAGCGCTGGAACCCGATCCCCCGGATCTTCCTGGCCTGGACCATCACGCTGCTGTGCCTGGTCCTGCTGGCCTTTCTGGCCAAGATCTCCGAGGACTACTCGCGCGGCTGGCTCGTGCTCTGGTACGCGGGCGGGCTGGTCGGTCTCGTTGCGGCCCGCTCGCTGGTCGCCACGCACATCCGGCGCTCGGTCGACCGCGGCAATCTGCGCGAACGCGTCGCCGTGCTCGGTGCCGGGGTCAGCGGCCTCGACTTCGCCGAGCGGCTGCGCCGGCGTGGGCTCGACGACGAGATCGCCGTGGTCGGATTCTTCGACGATCGCGTTTCGCGCGTCGCCGGCGCCTTGGGCAACTGGCGGCTCCAGGGGCGCGTCGACGACCTGCTCGAGCGGGTCCGCGACGGCGGCGTCGACCGCGTCGTGATCGCCCTGCCGGCCAGCGCGGAAGAGCGCATCGCTGCGCTGCTGAGGCGTTTCGACGGCCTCGCCGTCGACATCGACCTGCACCTAGTCGCACCGACGCTGCAGCGCCCGCGCAGCGACGTCACCAGCCTCTCCGGCATTCCCATGCTGCGGGTCAGCGAGCGGCCGCTGAAGGACTGGCATCTCTTCGCCAAGTGGCTGGAGGACAAGCTGGTCGCCGGCGTCGCCCTGCTGGCCTTCGGCCCCTTGATGCTCGTCATCGCGCTCGCCATCCGGCTGGAGAGCCCCGGCCCCGTGCTGTTCCGCCAGACCCGCTTCGGCTTCAACAACGAGCCGATCGTGGTCTGGAAGTTCCGCACGATGTATCCGGACCGGGGCGACGCCAGCGGCGCCCGCCGGACGGTGCGCGACGACCCCCGCGTGACGCCGCTCGGCCGCTGGCTGCGCAAGCTCAGCCTCGACGAGCTGCCGCAGTTCCTCAATGTCCTCGGCGGCTCGATGTCCGTGGTCGGGCCGCGCGCCCATCCGGTCGCCATGCAGGCCGCCGGCCGGCTCTACCAGGAGGCGGTGCAGGACTATCTGACGCGCCATCAGGTTCGGCCCGGCATCACCGGCTGGGCACAGGTCAACGGCCTGCGCGGCGAGATCGATACGCTCGAGAAGGCCCAGGCGCGCGTCGAGCACGACCTCTACTACATCGAGAACTGGTCGCTGCTGTTCGACCTGCGGGTCATTCTCCTGACCATCGTCCGCACGCTGCGCGATCCCCACGCCTACTAGCGTGCCGCGTCCGCCGGACGGCCAAGCCCGTCATCGGCGCGAACCGGTTTCGGTAGACGCGGCCCCAAGGCCGGCGGCTTTGCTTCTGTGGCATGGCGACTATTGTGTTTGCCCGGCGCCCCTGGGAAGGTGCGGCCCGGTTCCGACTAGAGCGATTTCCTGCCGCCCCCATGCCCCTCTCCACCCACCTCCGCGCCCTCGAGTCCGAGGCCATCGAGATCCTCCGCGAGACCGCCGCCGCCTTCGAGCGGCCGGTGCTGATGTACTCGATCGGCAAGGATTCCTCGGTGCTGCTGCACCTGGCGCTCAAGGCCTTCTGGCCGGCGCGTCCGCCGTTCCCGCTGCTGCACATCGACACGACCTGGAAGTTCCGGGAGATGATCGCCTTCCGCGACCGGGTCGCGGCGGCCCACGGCCTGGAGCTGATCGTCCACAGCAACCCCGAGGGGCTGGCCGAGGGCATGAACCCCTTCGACCACCCCAGCGACCGCTACACCCACGTCATGAAGACCCTGGCGCTGCGCCAGGCGCTGGAGGCGCACCGCTTCGACGCCGCGATCGGCGGCGCCCGGCGCGACGAGGAGCGCAGCCGCGCCAAGGAGCGGGTCTTCTCGCACCGCACCGCCGGCCACGCCTGGGAGCCCAAGGCCCAGCGCCCCGAACTCTGGCGTCTCTATAATACGCGCCTCGCGCCCGGCGAATCCTTCCGCGTCTTCCCGCTGTCGAACTGGACCGAGCACGACGTCTGGGCCTACATCCGGGCCGAGGCCATCGAGATCGTGCCGCTCTACTTCGCGGCCCCCCGGCCGGTCGTGCGCCGCGGCGAGCAGTGGATCATGGCCGACGACGAGCGGCTTCGGCTGCAGCCCGGCGAAAGCCCTGAGGAGCGCTGGGTGCGCTTCCGTACGCTCGGCTGCTACCCCCTGACCGCCGCCTCGGAGTCGCGCGCCACCACGCTCGAGGAGGTCGTCGAGGAGACCCTGACCTCCAAGCAGTCGGAGCGGGTCGGCCGCCTGATCGACCACGACCAGGCCGCCTCGATGGAGCGCAAGAAGCGCGAGGGCTACTTCTGATGACCCAGGACGAGAGCCTCGAGCAGGGCGGGGGCGCGGAGACTCGGGAGGGTCCGGAGGTGCCGGCTTCCGAGGCGGCGCCGGAGAAGTCGATCCTGCGCTTCCTGACCTGCGGCAGCGTCGACGACGGCAAGTCGTCGCTGATCGGCCGGCTGCTGCTCGATTCCGGCTCGGTGTTCGACGACCAGATGGCCGCCGTGGTGCGCGATTCGAGGAAGTTCGGCACGACCGGCGAGCTGCCAGACCTGGCGTTGCTGCTCGACGGCCTGGAGGCCGAGCGCGAGCAGGGCATCACCATCGACGTCGCCTACCGCTACTTCGCGACGCCGCGGCGCAAGTTCATCGTTGCCGACGCCCCGGGCCACGCCCAGTACACCCGCAACATGGCGGTTGCCGCCTCGGTCTCGGAGCTGGCGGTGCTGGTCGTCGACGCGCGCAAGGGCGTCTCGGAGCAGACCCGGCGCCACCTGACGGTCGCCCAGTTGCTGGGCGTGCGCCACGCCGTGCTGGCGGTCAACAAGATCGACCTGGTCGACTTCTCCGAAGAGCGCTTTCGCGAGATCGAGGCGGACTTGGCGCGCCACGCCGCCGGCTTCGAGTCCTGCCGGGCGATCCCGGTCTCGGCGCTGCTCGGCGACAACGTCGCGGCGCGCGGCGAGCGCCTCGCCTGGTTCGAGGGGCCGAGCCTGCTCGAGCTGCTGGAGACGCTCGAGGTGCCGCACCGCGAGGCCGAGCGGCCGTTCCGCATGGCCGTGCAGCTGGTCTGCCGGCCGGACTCCGCGTTCCGCGGCTACCAGGGCACGATCGCCGGCGGCCGCGTCCGGCCCGGCGACCCGGTGGTCGCGGCGCTCTCGGGCCGGAGCAGCCGGATCGCCCGCATCGCCGCGCCCGAGGGCGACCGCGACAGCGCCGAGGCCGGCGAGGCCGTGACCCTGACGCTGGAGGACGAGATCGACATCTCGCGCGGCGAGGTGCTGGCCGCCGCCGACGACCGGCCGGAGGTCGCCGACCAGTTCGCCGCGCACCTGATCTGGATGGCCGACGCCGAGCTGCTGTCCGGCCGCGAGTACCTGATCAAGTGCGGCACCCGCACGCTGCCGGTCTGGATCACCGAGATCTCGCACCGGATGGACGTCGAGAGCGGCGAGCACCTGGCGGCCAAGACCCTGGCGCTCAACGACATCGGCTTCGTCAAGCTGTCGACCGGCCAGCCGCTCGCCTTCGACCCCTACGAGGCCAACGCGCGCACCGGCGCCTTCCTGCTTATCGACCGCTTCTCCAACGCGACCCTGGGCGCCGGCGTGATCCGCCACGGCCTGCGCCGCGCCACAAACGTGCATTGGCAGGCGGTCGAGGTCGACAAGGCGGCGCGCGCCGCGTCGCTCGGCCAGCACCCGCGGGTGCTCTGGTTCACCGGCCTGTCGGGCTCCGGCAAGTCGACCATCGCCAACCTGGTCGAGAAGCGGCTGCACGCCGAGGGCCGCCACACCTTCCTGCTCGACGGCGACAACGTGCGCCACGGCCTCAACCGCGATCTCGGCTTCACCGACGCCGACCGCGTCGAGAATATCCGCCGCGTCGCCGAGGTGGCGCGGCTGATGGCCGATGCCGGGCTGATCGTGCTGGTCTCCTTCATCTCGCCGTTCCGCGCCGAGCGGCGCATGGCGCGCGAGCTGATGGGCGACGACTTCCTGGAGGTCTGGGTCGACACGCCGCTCGAAGTCTGCCGGCAGCGCGACCCCAAGGGGCTTTACAAGAAGGCCTACGCCGGCCAGCTCGCCAACTTCACCGGCGTCGACAGCCCCTACGAGCCGCCCGAGGCCGCCGAACTGCACGTCGAGACCGCGCGCGAAAGCGCCGAGGACGCGGCGAACCGCATAGTCGAGCGGCTTCTCGACGAGGGCTGAGGGGCGCGGGCGGGCGCCCTGGGGTCTCAGACGAAGGGGATGCGCTGCAGCAGGCCGTAGCGGGCCTCGACCTCGGCCAGCTCGAACGCGCCGAGCACCAGGCCGGCAACGCCGGCCCAACTCGCCGCCGCCAGGCCCGCGACGACCGCCAGGCGGCGCGCCGGGCTCCAGTCGCCGCGGGCGGGAGCCTGAAGGCCGTCGGGTCGGGGAGCGTGCAGGCTGCGGTCGTGCATGGCGTGGTCCTGGACATACCTGGTCGTGGATGCCTGCAGTTTCGGGCCGCGGCGCTTGCCAAAACGTTAACGATCGCGGCGCTCCGCTGCCCCGCCCGCGCATCGCCCATTGCATCGCTCGGCCCTGGGGCCGAAGATGCCGCCGCCGCGGCGCGAGCCAGGCGTCGGCGTTGCGCGCCTTGCGTGCGTTCTCGCCCGCCCGACGGTTGTGCCCGGGACGCCGACTTGGGGACGGCACGGATGGTCAGACGGATTCTCTCCCGGCTCTTCGCCGGCACGCCGCGCCCGGACCGGCCGGACGAGCCGCGCCTGCCGGACGGCGAGCGGCTCTACGCGATCGGCGACGTCCACGGCCGCTTCGACCTGCTCCAGGACCTGCTCGCCCAGATCCGCGAGGACGCCGAGAAGGCGCCGGCCGGCACCGCCTTCACGCTGCTATTCCTCGGCGACTACGTCGATCGCGGCATGCAGTCGCGCGAGGTCATCGAGCTGCTCGCCGGCGACCCCTGGCCGGAAGCCGGGAAGGTCTACCTGCGCGGCAACCACGACGAGATGATGCGCCGCTTCCTGACTCTGCCCGAGAGCGGGCGGATGTGGTTCGACCTGGGCGGGGCGGCGACGCTGTTCAGCTACGGCGTCGGTTTCGGCCAGGCAGCGGCCAGGGGGGACGAGGCGAGCGCGGCCGAGGCGCCGCCGGCCGGCAAGCGGGCGCGGCGCCGGGCCGCCGCCGAGGCCGGCGACGACTGGGCCGGACTGGCCGCGCGCCTGGAGCAGGCGCTGCCCGACAGCCACCGCCGCTTCCTCGACTCCACCAAGGTCCACCACCGCGCCGGCGACTACCTCTTCGTCCACGCCGGGCTGCGCCCGGGGGTGCCGCTCGCCGAGCAGGATCCCGAGGAGATGATGAACATCCGCGAGCCCTTCCTGTCCGACACGATCGGTGCGGAGCAGGTCGTGGTGCACGGCCATACGCCGGCCAGGCGGCCGGAGGCGACCGGCACGCGGATCGGCGTCGACACCGGCGCCTACATGAGCGGCCGCCTGACCGCGCTGGTGCTCGAAGGCGCCGGGCAGCGCTTCCTGCAGACCTGAGCCGCACCGCCACCGGGCAGTCCGCGGCGACAGTCCGCTGGACACAAAGCGCCGAACGTCCTAGCTAACCGGCATGTTCACAGGGATCGTCACAGACCGCGGCCGGGTGCGCGCGCTGGATCAGCGCGGCGACCTGCGCATCGAAATCGAGACCGCCTACGACACGGCGTCGCTCGAGCTCGGCGCCTCGGTCGCCTGCAACGGCTGCTGCCTGACCGTCGTCGACAAAGGGGCCGATGGGGAATCGGGAGCCGGCCGCGGTGGCTGGTTCGCCGTCGACGCCTCGGCGGAGACCCGCTCGAAGACCGCGATCGGCGACTGGCAGGTCGGCACGCCGGTCAACCTTGAGCGCTCGCTCCGGCTCGGCGACGAGCTCGGCGGCCATCTGGTCTCCGGCCACGTCGACGGCCTGGCGCAGGTGCTGGACATCGGCCCCGAGGGCGACTCCCTGCGCTACCGCTTCGCCGTGCCGGCGGCGATCGGCCGCTACCTCGCGCCCAAGGGCTCGGTCGCGCTCGACGGCGTCTCGCTGACCGTCAACGAGCTCGAGCAGGACGGCGGCCGCGTCGTCTTCGGCTGCAACGTCATCCCGCACACCGCCGAGGTCACGACCTTCGGCAGCTACCGGCCGGGCCAGCGGGTGAACTTCGAGATCGACCTGATCGCGCGCTACGTCGCCCGGCTGCTGCCCGCCCAGCTCCAGGCGGGGGCCTGAGCCATGGCCGGATCCGATCAGGGCAGCGCCGCCGGGGCGGCCGCGGGCGTCGCCGACGAGCGCTCCGACGAGCCCTGGCGCCTGACCTTCCGCGAGCTCGTCTCGCCGATCGAGGAGGTCATCGAGGAGGCGCGCAACGGCCGCATGTTCGTGCTGGTCGACGACGAGGACCGCGAGAACGAGGGCGATCTCGTGATCCCGGCGCAGATGTGCACGCCGGCGGCGATCAACTTCATGGCGATGCACGGCCGCGGCCTGATCTGCCTGGCGATGACCCGCCAGCGCATCGAGCAGCTCGGCCTGCCGATGATGGCGCGCAAGAACGAGAGCCGCCACTCGACCGCCTTCACGGTCTCCATCGAGGCCAAGGAGGGCGTCACCACGGGCATCTCCGCGCCGGACCGGGCGCGCACCGTCGCCGTGGCCATCGACCCCGAGAGCGGGCCCGACGACATCGCGATTCCCGGCCACGTCTTCCCGCTGATGGCGCGCGAGGGCGGCGTGCTGGTGCGCACCGGCCATACCGAGGCCGGCGTCGACCTGGCGCGCCTGGCCGGGCTCAATCCTTCGGCCGTGATCTGCGAGATCATGAACGACGACGGCACAATGGCGCGGCGCGACGACCTGATCGCCTTCGCCCAGCGCCACGGCCTGAAGCTGGCGACCATCGCCGACCTGATCGCCTACCGGCGGCGCTACGACAAGATCGTCGAGCGGATCGAGGAGGGCGAGCTCGACTCGCGCCACGGCGGCCGCTTCCGCATGACCCTCTACCGCAACGTCGTGACCGGCGCCGAGCACGTCGCCCTGTCCAAGGGACCGATCGACGACGGCCAGCCGGTGCCGGTGCGCGTCCACGCCCTCTCGGTGCTCGACGACGTGCTGGGCGACCGCGCGCTCGGCCGGGGCGGCGAGCTGCAGGAAGCGCTGCGCGTGGTCGGCGATGAGGGCCGCGGCGTCGTCGTGCTGATCCGCGACCCCAGCCCGCAGTCGCTGGCCGAGGCCCTGCGCCAGCGGCGCGGCGAGCCCGAGGACGGCGAGGCGGACGAGGGCGTGCAGGCCGTGGGCGCCCACGCCTCGAGCCCCTTGCGCGACTACGGCGAGGGCGCGCAGATCCTGCTCGACCTCGGCGTGCGCGACATGGTCCTGCTGCACAACACCCGCCACACCATCGTCGGCGTCGACGGCTACGGCCTGCGCGTCGTCGGCCAGCGCCCGCTCACACCCCAGGAAGACCTTTGATGACCGATGCCCCGCACGTGATGATCGTCGAGGCCCGCTTCTACGAGGACATCGCCGACGAACTGGTGAAGGGCGCGACCGGCGCGCTCGAGGCTGCCGGTGCCAGCTTCGAGCGCTTCGCGGTGCCCGGCGCCTTCGAGATTCCGGCGGCGATCACCTACGCCGTGCGCTCGATGGACTTCTACGCCGGCCGCCGCCGCTTCGACGGCTACATCGCGCTCGGCTGCGTGATCCGCGGCGAGACCACGCATTACGACTACGTCTGCGGCGAGAGCGCGCGCAAGCTGGCCGACCTCTCGACCCAGTACGCCCTGGCGCTCGGCTACGGCATCCTGACGGTGGAGAACGCCGAGCAGGCCTGGGCCCGGGCCGCCACCGACCGCAAGAACAAGGGCGGCGACGCCGCCCAGGCCTGCCTCGACATGATCGAGCTGAAGCGCCACTTCCACCTGTTCCCGCGCTGAGCCATGGCCGATCCCGCGAACGACAAGGATGCCGCAGGCGAAGAAGGCATGCCTGCGGCCCCCGCCGCCGGCAAGCCGAGGCGCAAGGGCAAGGCGAAGCCGGGCGGCGGCAAGCGCCGGGCTTCGCGCCTCGCTGCCGTGCAAGCGCTCTACCAGATCGAGATCGCCGGCATCGCGCCCGACGCCGTGGTCATGGAGTTCTTGCAGCACCGCGTCGCGGAGGAGATCGATGGCCAGCGGCTCGGCGAGCTCGACCAGGCGCTGTTCGCCGAGCTGGTGCGCGAGACCCACGCCCGCCGCGGCGAGCTCGACGACATGCTCTCCGCCGTGGTCGACGAGGAATGGAGCGTCGAGCGGCTCGACACCCTGCTCAAGGTGCTGCTGCGCGCCGGGCTCTACGAGCTGAGCTACAAGCTAGAGGTGCCGGCGCGCGCGATCATCGCCGAGTACGTCGCCATCGCCCACGACTTCTTCTTCGGCAAGGAGCCGGCGATGGCCAACGGCATGCTCGATCGCCTGGCCCGCTCGCTGCGCGAAGAGGAGTTCGGACAGTAGCCGAACCCCGGTCAGCAAACGGCAGCCCGGCCGCTGGTCGGTCCGTCCAGAGCGCGCGGAGCCTTGTCCATGCGCGGTGAGTTCACCCTGATCGCCGAGCTGTTCCGGCCGCTGGCCGGGGACGCGCCGGGCACCTATTCCCTGCGCAACGACGGCGCGCGAGTCGTGCTGGCGCCCGGCGAGGAGAGCGTCGTCACGGTCGACGCCATGGTCGAGGGCGTGCACTACTTGGCCGGCGACCCGCCCGAGAGCGTGGCGCGCAAGCTGCTGCGGGTGAATCTCTCGGACCTGGCGGCCATGGGCGCCGCGCCGCGCGGCTACCTGCTGGCGGCCTGCTTCGGGCCGGACATCGACGACGCCTGGCTGGAGGGCTTCGTGGCGGGCCTCGCCGAGGAACAGCGGACCTACGGCGTGACGCTGCTCGGCGGCGACACGACCCGGACGCCCGGCCCGACCTCGCTCAGCCTGACGGCGTTCGGCGCGGTGCCCGCCGGCCGCGCGCTGGAGCGCGCCACCCTGGCGCCCGGCGATCTGCTCTACGTCTCGGGCACGATCGGCGACGCCGCACTCGGCCTGAAGGCGCTGCAGGGCGAGCTGCCGGGCCTCGATGGCGAGGCCTCGGCCTTCCTGGCGGACCGCTACCGCCTGCCGCAGCCACGGACGGTCCTGGGGCCGGCTCTGCTCGGCCTGGCCAGCGGCTGTCTCGACATCTCCGACGGCCTGGTCGCGGACGCGGCTCATCTGGCCGAGGAATCACGCCTGGACCTGGAGATCGAGGCGTCCGCCGTGCCGCTCTCGCCGGCCGCACGCGCGGCGCTGGCCGAGCGGCCTGACCTGCTGACCTCGGTGCTGACCGGCGGCGACGACTACGAGCTGCTGTTCGGGGCCGCCGCTTCCCGCGTGGCCGAGGTCGACGCGCTCTCGGCACGCCTTGGGCTGCCGCTGACCCGCGTCGGCCGGGTCGCCGACGCGCAGCCGGGCACAGACGCCGGCGCCGTTCATGTCGTCGATGGCAATGGTCGGCCGCTGCCGCTTGAGAGCCGGGGCTGGACGCATTTCTGAGCGCCCGGGCGACCGACGGCCGAACGAGTTGCGCCACATCAAATCGACGGCCGCGCGGAGGCGCTAGATCCAGGCTTCCAGGTAGGAAATTGGATCCTCTCGCCATGACACGCTTCATGAAGGACGCCCCGGTCGGGCGCCGAATCGCGCTCGCCGCCCTCTTGCCGATGCTCGGCCTCACCCTCTTCGCCGGGCTCTTCCTCGCGGACGCCTGGCGCAACGCGCGCAACGCGACCGAACTCGGGGAGTTCGCCGGCACCGCCCCGGTCATCGGCCGGCTGGTCCACGAACTTCAGAAGGAGCGGGGCCTCTCTGCCGGCTTCCTCGGCTCCGACCGCGATGCGGCCTTCGGGGCGCGCTTGGCCGATCAGCGGGCCGCGACGGACGAGCGCGTCCGCGAGGCCGCGGTACCGCTCGGCGCGCTGCGAGAGAGCGGGACGGCGCTCGCCGAGCAGGCGTCCGCCGCCATGAGCGGGCTCTCGGCACTGACGACGCTGCGCCGGCGGGTCGATGACGGAGGGTCGACCGTCGAAGCCGCTGTTTCCAGCTACCGTGAAGCCGTCGCCGGGCTCATCGGCCTGATCGCCGAAACCGCGGCGCTCAGCCGCGACGCGGCGACAACGAACGCGGTGGTCGGCTATGCCGCCGTGCTCGAGGCCAAGGAGCGCACCGGCCTCGAGCGGGCGATAGGCGCCAGCGGCTTCGCTGCGGGCGCCTTCGCGCCGCAGCTTCACACCCGCATGCTCGGCCTGATCGCCGCCCAGCAGGTCTTTCTCGACCGCTTCTCGGCGCTCGCAGGCCCGGATCTGCGCCGCCAGCTGGAGAGGCTGCGCGCGGAACCAGCCTTCATGGAGGCCGAGCGGCTGCGCCGGGTGGCCCTTGCGGCGGGCTACGGGGCTGGGACAGGAGACGTAACGGCGGGCGACTGGTTCGACGCCATGACTGCCAAGATCGACCGTCTGAAGGCGCTGGAGGATGCGGCCGCCGCTGCGCTGAGCGAGACGATCGCGCAGGTCCGCTCCGCGGCGCAGCAGAGCCTGCTGTTGTCCGGAGCGCTCGTGCTGACGCTGCTGGCCGGCACCGTCGCGGCCGTCGTCGTGGTGGTGCGCAGCATCACGCGGCCTTGCCGGCTCATGACCGGAGCCATGGTCGAGCTGGCCGACGGGCGACACGACCTCCATGTGCCCTGTGCCGAACGGGGCGACGAGATCGGAGCGATGGCCCGGGCCGTCGAGGTGTTCCGCCGGAACGCGCTCGAGGCCGAGCGGCTCGCCGAGGAGAAGGCTGTCCAGCAGACGGCCGAGGCCGAGCGGGCGGCGCGCATCGCACAGCTCTGTCGTCGCTTCGAGGACGGGGCGGCCGGCGTTCTGGAGGCGGTCGCCTCGGCGGCGTCGCAGATGAGTCAGACCGCCGGCTCGATGAGCGCTGCCGCCGGCCAGGCCGATGGGCAGGCCCGCCTGGTCTCGGGCGCTGCGGCCGACTCTTCCGAGCTCGTGGCGAGCGTCGCCGCCGCAATGGAGCAGCTATCGAGCTCGGTCGACGAGATCGGCCGCCAGGTCGCCGGGTCGAGCGTGACGGCCGAGAGCGCGATCGAGGAGGCCGGACGCGCCGGAGGCAAGGTCCAGGATCTGGTCTCGGCAGGAGAGCGGATCGGCGAGGTCGTCGACCTCATCAACGCCATCGCCGCCCAGACCAACCTGCTGGCGCTCAACGCGACGATCGAGGCGGCGCGCGCCGGCGAGGCCGGCAAGGGATTCGCCGTGGTCGCCACCGAGGTCAAGAGCCTGGCCGACCAGACGGCGCGGGCGACCGAGGAGATCGGCCGGCAGATCGCGTCGATGCAGCAGGCGACGCATGGCACGGTGTCGGCAATGGCCGACATCCGGGGCGTGATCTCGCGCCTCTCCGAAAGCGCGACGGCGATCGCCGGGGCGGTCGAGGAGCAGACGGCGGCGACCCATGACATCTCGCGCAGTGTCCAGGGACTGGCCAAGGGGACACGGGAGATCTCCTCGAGCATTGCCGGGGTGAGCGAAGCCGCGGGCCGAACCGGGGCCGCGGCGAGCGAAGTGCTCGGTGCCTCGGACCAGCTGTCTCGGCAGTCGGAGACGCTGCGCCGGGACGTCACGAGCTTCCTGGCAGCGGTGCGGACGGCCTGAGGGGACGGCGCGCGGGCTCAAGTCGAGACGTCGTCGTTAACCGACACCTAACGGCGAGGCCCTAGGATCGCGGCCATGAAACGCGCGCTGCTCCTCTTCTTCGTCATTCTGCTGCTCGGCGGCGGCGGCATCGGCGTGTGGAAGGTCGGGCTGCCCTACCTGGAGGAGCGCAAGGCCAAGGAGGCGGCCGAGGCGCCGCCGCCGGCGCCGCGCTACGTCACGCTGGAGCCCTTCATCGTGCCGCTGATCCGGCAGGGCGTGGTGACCGAGCACCTGACCCTGGCGGTCAAGCTGGAGGTCCGCGACGAGGGGCTCGACCTGCTGGAGGGGCGCATCCCGGAGCTGCGCGACGCCTTCATCACCGAGCTCTACGGCCTCTACGCCCTGCGCTACGTCCAGGAGCACCGCGATAACCTGGACTACACGAAGAAGCGGCTGATCAAGGCCGGCAACGCGCTGTTCGGCAAGGAGGTGGTGACCGGCGTCCTGGTCACCGGCATCGAGACCCGTTCGGTGCGCCGCCGCGGTTGAGGGGCTTCGCCCCGTTTCAGGACCTACGTTCCGTCATCGGATCCGGACGGCGAGGCTGGCCTCGTCGGCCCGGGACGACGTCTCTGAGCCGTCCGGGCGGCGCCGCGATGCCGGCGAGCCCGATCAGGCCGATCGCGCGACGCAGCCGGCCCTCCAACCGAAGCAACGTCACGCGATCGACCGCTCCCGTCCGGTGCGAGCCGTCATCTCAGCCTACCTGGGGCGGAAGCATCGATCCTTGCGCCCCTTCGATCCCCTATCGGCCGGGCGCCCGTGGACGCGGATCAAGCGGCCTCAGCCGAAAATCTGAGCGGGAAGCCAGGTCGCGATTTCGGGAGCGACGCCGAGCAGCACCAGGGCCGCGAGCTGGATTGCGACGAAGGGGACGATCCCGCGGTAGATCTCCATGGTCTTCACGGCCGCGGGCGCGACGCCGCGCAGATAGAACAGCGCGAAGCCGAAGGGCGGCGTGAGGAAGCTCGTCTGCAGGTTCATCGCGATCATGACGCCCAGCCAGACGGGATCGAGGCCCATCGACAGCAGGACCGGTGCGACCAAGGGGACAACGATGAGCGTGATCTCGACAAACTCGAGGAAGAACCCAAGCACGAACATGACGAGCATGACGATCAGGACCGCGCCGACGACGCCGCCGGGCAGGTCCGCAAGGATCGAGTGCACCATCTCGTCGCCGTGCAGGCCTATGAAGACCAGCGAGAACAGCTGGGCGCCGATGACGATGGCGAAGACGACGGACGAGATCTCCATCGTGCTGCGCACGACCGATCCAAGGACCCCGGCACTATGAGCCCGACGCAGCCCGACCGCGACGCCCCAGATCATGACGAGCGTCAGGGCGAAGGCGACGTAGATGGCGACTTGATTGGCGGGCTCGATGACGTCGCGCGCCACCCGCAGATCGAACTGCTGCGTGAGCAGGAAGAGACACGCCAGACTCGCGGTCGCCGCGTAGATCGGCCAGGGACTCCGCTTGGAGAGCCGCAGGCCCGCAAGCATGGTGGCACCGATGGCACCCACCGCCGCGCTCTCGGTCGGGGTCGCGATCCCGGCCAGGATCGATCCGAGCACGGCCACCATCAGCAGGACAGGCGGCACCAGCGCGTTCAGGATCGTCTTCCAGGCGGGCGGTGCGCCATCGGACTTCAGTTCCGCCATCGGCACCGGCGGCGACGCGTCTGGACGGACGATCGCGATCGCCACCTGATAGGTGATGTACAGACCGACCAGCATCAGTCCCGGCAGCAGGGCACCGGCGAAGAGCTCGCCCACCGAGACCGTATCGGGGGCGAAGATGCCGCGGTCCATCTGCGACTTGGCGTAGGCCGAGGCCATGACGTCGCCGAGCAGCACGAGGACGATGGAGGGCGGGATGATCTGTCCGAGCGTGCCGGCCGCGCAGATGGTGCCGGTCGCGAGCTTGGGATCGTAGCCCCGGCGCAGCAGTGTCGGCAGCGACAGGAGTCCCATCGTGACGACCGTGGCGCCCACGATACCCGTGGACGCGGCGAGCAAGGCGCCGACGACCGTGACCGAGATGCCCAGCCCGCCCCGAAGGGAGCCGAACAGGCGGCCCATGCTCTCCAGCAAGGACTCCGCCACCCGCGAGCGCTCCAGCATGACGCCCATGAAGACGAAGAGCGGCACGGCGAGCAGGATCTCGTTGGTCATCGTGCCGAAGATGCGCTGGGGCATCCCGGCGAGATAGGAAATGTCGAACGCGCCCAGCGCCGTCGCCAGCAGGGCGAAGCTCAAGCCCGTGCCGGCGATCGCGAAGGCGACGGGATAGCCGGAGAGCAGCACTCCGAAGAGCGCCACGAACATCAACAGTGCGAGTACTTCCGTCATCGGGTCACCACCGCTCAGACCTCTATCCGGTCCGCGGCTTCATCGTCCCGATAGGGCAGGGGCGGCAGCTCGAGGCCGCGCAGCAGCGCCGCCGATCGGATGATCGTCGACAGCCCCTGCAGCAGCATCATCAGTGCGAAGGCGAGAATCACCGACTTCAACAGGAACACCGCCGGAATACCGTTGGATTCCCGGGACCCTTCGAGGACGGCCCAGGAGCGCGCCACGTAGGGATAGGACACCCACAAGATCAGGGTCATCACCGGAATCAGAAGCAGCAGTGCGCCGAGCAGGTTCACGGTGGCCTTGGCCCGCGGCGATCCGTTCGAATAGAAGATATCCACCCGGACGTGCCCGTCCTTGAGGAGCGTGAAGCTCGCACCCAGCATGAACACCAGCGCATGCTGGTAGATGATCGCTTCCTGCAGCCAGATCTCGCCGGTGCCAAACACATAGCGCAGGACGACGACGAGAAACTGCAGCAGCACCATCGTCAGCGCGAGCCATGCGACAGCGCGACCGATCCGGTAGCTCGCGACGTCGATCAGTCGCGAAAGGGCGAGCAGCGTATTCAAGGTACGTTCGTGCCGGAGAGGAACGGGCGGGGTCCGTATCCGGACCCCGCCGTTCGATTAGAGGGAGCGGGCGTTGAGATAGCCCTGGACCGAGATCCCGGTCCACGCCGCCGCCTGCTCGCGGAAGGCGATCCAGTGGTCGTAGACCTTCTTCGTCAGCGGATCGGCGTTGCCGGCGGACGACACGACGTCCTGGGCCGCCTCACGCATGAGCGCAATGACGTCGTCCGGCATGCGCTTGAGCTGGACCTGGTGCTCGTTGATGAGCTGGTCGAGCGCGCGGACGTTGTTCACGTCGAACTCCGCCGTGAGCATGTCGTTCTCGTAGCGCGCCGCTGCCTCGATGATCGACTTCTCCCAGTCCGACATCTCGTTCCAGACATCGAGATTGATGCCGCAGGAGGCCACGGTCGCCGGCTCGTGGATACCCGGCCAGTAGTAGTATTTCGCGACCTGGAAGAAGCCGAGCGTGAGGTCGTTCCAGGGACCGACGAACTCGGTGGCGTCGATCGTGCCCGACTGCAGCGCCTGGAAGATCTCGCCGGCCGGCAAGGTGACGGCGGTGGCGCCCAACTGGCTGATGACCTCGCCGCCGAGGCCCGGCATGCGCATGGTGAGGCCCTTGAAGTCGTCCGGACCGTTGATCTCCGTGTTGAACCAACCGGCCATCTGCACGCCGGTGTTCGACGCCGCGAACGACTTGAGGTTGAACTGAGCCGAGACCTCGTCCCACAGATCCTGGCCGCCCGCCAGGAGCCAGGCGTTGGTCTCAGTGCCGGTGAGGCCGAAGGGCACGGTCGAGAAGAAGTTCAACGCCTTCAGCTTGCCCTGCCAGTAATAGTCGGCGCCGTGATACATGTCGCAGACGCCCGACCCGGCGGCGTCATGGCACTCGAAGGCGGGCACCAGCTCACCGGCGCCGTAGACGCGCATGGTGATCTTGCCTTCCGACCACTTCCCGATGTTCGCGGCCATGCGCTCGGCGCTGGTTCCCTGGCCGGGCATGTTCTTGGGCCAGGTCGTCGCCATGCGAAGCTGGCGCGTGCCCTGGCTGATCGCGGGCTTGGGAAAGACCGAGGCGGCGGCGGCGCCGACGGCCACGGTTTTCAAGACTTGACGACGATCCATGGTGATTCCTCCCTGTATAGTTGCGCTTCTATTGCCGAGCGCTCGGGTCGAACCATAGGGCACCCCGACCGCCGGAACAATTGCAAAAATCTAAACCGGATTTGCATTGCATGGGGCTAGAGCTGATTCACGTCTCGGCAGACGCGGCCTGGGAGGTCCGGGATCCGGCGCCCGTGTGATTCCTGGAGTCGGGTCGCCGAGCGGCGTGCCGATCTGGGCTGCTCCGGTTTCCGGGGCGTGCGAGTGACTCCGCTGCGACCGCGATTGATGCTTTGCCGGTCCTCGCGGTTGCTCTGCCGAATCGTCGCTGCCGGTCTCTCCGCGAGGCCTCGCAAAGGACGCGGGCAGCGCCTCGCAGCCGGGCGTTCGGAACGCTTGCCCGAGCGAATCAGACCGTCTTTCCAAACTTGAGCTGACGCTCGCAGATCCGATGCTCGCAGATCCAGTGCCGAGGCTCGAACCTAGGCTCCCCTCGGACGCGACGATGGAAGCTGCGGCCTGATCTGGCTCAAGGCAGACCCGCGCGCCGGCGCCTAGCTGTTGCGCCATGCTTTGCCTATGCTCCGCGGCCATGAGCAGGCCTTCCGATCCCTCCACCCGCCCGCCCGGCGGCGGCGCCGGCGCGCCGGCGCCGCGCGATCCGACGATCCGCAACGTCTGGCTGCTCGCCGTCTGCCAGGCGCTGTCGATGAGCTGCGTGTCGCTGCTGATGACGATCTCGGCCATCGTCGGCGGCAGCCTGGCGGCCGACCCGGCCCTGGCGACCCTGCCGCTCGCCGTCCAGTTTCTCGGCATGATGCTGGCGACCGTGCCGGCCTCGCTGATCATGAAGCACCGCGGCCGGCGCTTCGGCTTCACGCTCGGCGCCTGCATCGGCCTGCTCGGGGCGGTGCTCGGCTTCGAGGCGGTCTGGCGTGCCGACTTCGTGCTGCTCTGCGTCGCCGGCTTCTGCTTCGGCACCTTCTCCGGCACCGCCATGTACTATCGCTTCGCCGCCGCCGACACGGCGAGCGACGCCTTCAAGCCGAAGGCGATCTCGCTGGTCCTGGCCGGCGGCGTCGCGGCGGCGATCCTGGGCCCGGAGCTCGCCAAGCAGACCCGCGACCTTTTCGCGCCGGTGATGTTCGCCGGCGCCTACGTCTCGATCGGCGTGCTGATGATCCTGTCGATGGCGATCCTGCGCTTCATCGACATCCCGCTGCCGAAGCGCGAGGCCGAGGGCGGCTCCGGCCGCCCCTTGCGCGAGATCGCGGCGCAGCCCGTGTTCCTGGTCGCCGTGCTCTGCGGCATGGTCGGCTACGGCGCCATGAACCTGATCATGGTCTCGACGCCGCCGGCGATGATCGCCTGCGACCATCCCTTCGAGATCGCGGCGCTGGTCATCCAGCTGCACGTGCTGGGCATGTATGCGCCCAGCTTCTTCACCGGCAGCCTGATCCAGCGCTTCGGCATCAACCGCATCCTCGGCGCCGGCGTCCTGCTGATCCTCGGCTGCGTGGCCGTCAACCTCACCGGCGTCGCCGCCGCCCAGTTCGGCGGCGCCCTGGTGCTGCTCGGCCTCGGCTGGAACTTCCTCTTCGTCGGCGGCTCGACCCTGCTGACCCGGACCTATCGGCCCGAGGAAAAGGCCAAGGTGCAGGCGACCAACGACCTCTTCGTCTTCACCACGGTCGCGGCGACGGCCTTCACCAGCGGCGCGATCCACGAGACGCTGGGCTGGGAAGCCCTGAACCTGGCGGTCGTGCCGCCGCTGGTGCTGGTGCTGCTCGCCGTGCTGCGCCTGCGCGGCCATCAGCGCCGGGCGACCGCGGCGGCGGAGTAGCGAGGTCCGGGCCGGGGCTCAGCCGTCGGCGAGGCCGAGCAGGTTGCGGCTGAAGCGGCGACGCGCGAATCCGGTCCGCGCCATGACCGGCAGCAGCCGGTTGCGCAGGGTCTGGACCAGCGGGTTCTCGGCCTTGGCCACGGCGAACAGCCGGTCGGTGAAGTCGAGAACCTTGCGGCCGATCGGCCGGCGCTCGGCGTCGTAGCCGTCCAGCGTGCCGGCCTTGAGCCGCCGGGCGAAAGAGATCGCGTCCCAGATCCCCAGGTTCATGCCGCGGCCGCCGGCCGGCGAGTGGACGTGCGCGGCGTCGCCGGCGAGACAGCAGCGGCCCCTGCGGTAGGCCTCGACCTGACGCAGCGCGACGTGGAAGTCGGACTGCCAGTGGACCTCGGCGGCACGAGCCCCCTCGGGCAGCCGGTCGAGCACGCCAGGCGCCGTCGAGATCGCGCGCCAGCGGTCGCCGAACAGGCGGACCAGGAACTCGATGTGGCCGTCGCGGTGCATGAAGAGGTTGATCTCCTGCTCCACCGAGGGCCAGTCGAGCGTCACGTCGGCCAGGCTCCACTGCTCCTCGTAGCGCCGGCCGGCGAACTCCAGCCCGAGCTGCCGGCGCACCGTCGAGCGGCCGCCGTCGGCGCCGAGCAGCCAGGCGGCGCGCAGGGTCTTCTCGCCCTCGGGCGCCGCCAGGCGCGCCGTCACGCCCGAGCCGTCGTCCTCGAGGGACAGCAGCTCGCTGCCCCACTCGACCGCCACGCCGCGTTCCCCGAGCGCCTCCTCGAACAGCCGCTCGGTGTCGCTCTGCGGCAGCGACAGCAGCGGGTAGCGGCAGTCCTCGGGCGGCTCGATGTGCAGGGTCGTCAGGCGGCGGCCCTCGAAGTGGAGGGCGGCGGCGCGGATCGGGATGCCGGCGGCGACCATGCGCTCGGCGAGCCCGGACGGCTCGAGCAGCTGCAGCGTCTTGACGTTGACCGCAACCGCCTTGCTGAGCCCGGTTCGGCCCTCGTTGCGGTCGACGATGCGCAGGCGGTGCCCGAGGCGCTGCAGCTCCAGGGCGGCGGAGAGGCCGACCGGCCCGGCGCCGACGATCAGCACCTCGCATTCCTCGGCCACGGCTGCCCCCTTCCGGCTGGCAAGCGACAGGCAATCCTAGCACGAGCGTCGGGGCCGCGGCAGCGCGCCGATCCGGTCTGCGGCGTGCCGCGTCAGGCGCGCCCGGGGGGCTTGCCGCCTGGCGGTTTCGGGACGGGCTGGCGGAAGCCTCGGCCGCGGCCGATCGCGGTCGCGCCCAGCTTCGCGCGCACGCTCTCGACGGCGACCGCCACGCGCGCCCGGCGGCCGCGGTCCGGCTCCAGCAGGTCCGGCTGGTCGGCCTCGCTGGCCGGGCTCAGCTCCGAGGCGCCGATGCCAATCAGGCGAAAGGCCGTGCCGTCGCAGGCCGGCTCCAGCAGCGCCTTGCCCTCGCGGTAGAGGACGTCGGCGAGCTGGGTCGGGCTGCTCAGGCTGCGGCTTCGCGTGACGTTCCGGAACTGCGCCGTCTTCAGCTTCAGGGTGACGGTGCGCCCGCCGAGCTCGGCCTGGCGCAGCCGCCGGGCGACCTTCTCGCAGAGCGGCCAGAGCTCGGCCAGCAGGGCCTCGCATTCGGCGTGGTTGCTGTCGAAGGTGGTTTCCGCCGAGATCGACTTGGTCGGCGCGTCGGGCTCGACCCGGCGGTCGTCGAGGCCGCGGCTCATGCGATAGAGGCGGCGGCCCATGGCGCCGTGCCGGGCGACCAGCTCGTACTCCTCGTAGGGCCAGAGGTCGCGCACCCGGCGGATGCCCTCGCGGGCCAGCGCACCGTCGAGCGCCTTGCCGACGCCCCACAGCAGCGAGACCGGCTTGTCGGCCAGGAAGTCCCTGGCCTCGGCTGCGCCGATCACCGCGAACCCGCGCGGCTTGTCGAGGTCGGAGGCGATCTTGGCGAGGAACTTGTTGTGGCTGAGCCCGATCGAGACGGTCAGCGACAGATCGCGCTCGATCTCCGCGGCCAGGCGGGCGAGCGTGACCGCCGGCGGGGCGTGGTGCAGCGCCTCGGTGCCGGTCAGGTCGAGGAAGGCCTCGTCGATCGAAAGCGGCTCGACCAGCGGGGTGAGGGCGCGCATGCGCGCGCGGATCGCCTCGCCGGCCTCGCGGTACTTGGCCATGTTCGGCTTGATGACCACGGCGTCGGGGCAGGCGGCGAGCGCCTTGAACATCGGCATCGCCGAGCGCACGCCGTAGAGCCGGGCGACATAGCAGGCCGCCGAGACGACGCCGCGCTGGCCGCCGCCGACGATCACCGGCCGGTCGCGCAGGCTCGGGTCGTCGCGTTTCTCGACCGAGGCGTAGAAGGCGTCGCAGTCGAGATGCGCGATCGACAGCTCGGCGAGCTCGGGATGGGCGACCAGGCGCCGGCCGCGGCAGGCCGGACAGCGGCCCGGCGGCTCGGCCGGGGGCGGCCCGGGCGACGCGGGCGCGATCAGGCTGAGGCAGTCGCGGCACAGCAGGCTCATCCGCCGCGCGCCTTCTCCAGCTCCGCGGCGGGCCACAGCCAGGCGGCGCCGCGCACGCCCGAGTCGGCGCCATGGCGCGGCGCCACCACCGGCGTGTCGGGCCGGTCCGAGAAGACCCAGCCGGCGAGCCCGGCGGGCAGCGCGTCGTAGAGGTGGGCGAGTCCGGACAGACCGCCGCCGAGCACGATGACATGCGGATCGACGATGTTGACGACATGGGCGAGGGCGCGGCCGAGCCGCTCCGCGTGGCGCTCCAGGGCGGCGCAGGCCCGTGCGTCGCCGGCTGCGGCCGCGGCCACGGCCGCCTCGCCGCTGGCGGCGCCGGCCTCGCGGGCCAGGGCGGGACCCGAGAGGAAGGTCTCGATGCAGCCCCGGCGGCCGCAGTAGCAGGGCGGACCCGGGCGCTCCTCGTCGGCCGGCCAGGGCAGGGGGTTGTGGCCCCACTCGCCGGCGATGCCGTCGCGCCCGGACAGCACCCGGCCGCCGATCACCAGGCCGCCGCCGACGCCGGTGCCCAGGATCACGCCGAACGCGCTGGCGGCGCCGGCGGCCGCGCCGTCGGTGGCTTCCGACAGGGCGAAGCAGTTGGCGTCGTTCTCGACCCTGACCGGCCGGCCGAGCCGTTCGGCGAGGTCGCGGTCGAGCGGCTCGCCGATCAGCCAGGTGGAGTTGGCGTTCTTGACGAGGCCGGTGAGGCTCGACAGCGTGCCGGGGATCGCGACGCCGACCGAGCCGCGCCGTCCGGTCTCGGTCTCCAGCCCGGCGACGACCTCGGCGAGCGCCGCCAGCGTGCCCGGATAGTCGCCGCGCGGCGTCGCGCGCCGGATCCGCGCGAGCACCGCGCCGTCGGCGTCGAGCGCGATCCCCGAGATCTTGGTGCCGCCCAGGTCGAGGCCGATCCTCATCGGGCGGACGTCCGGCAGATCTGCGGTTTCCGGATTTCCCTAACCATCCGTTAACCCTCGAAGCCTTAGAAAAGCGGCACTCGTACGATGTAGAGTATCTGCTAGGCTGGATCGGGAGAGCAGGCCGTGCTTCAGGGGAGCGAGCGCGCGATGAGCGACGAAATGAACGGCGCCGTTGTCGACAAGGACGCGAAAACCGTCCTGGTCGTTGAGGACAACGACCTCAACATGAAGCTGTTTCACGATCTGCTGGAAGCCCATGGCTACAATATCCTGCAGACCAAGGACGGGATGGAAGCCCTCAAGATCGCCCGTCAGCACCGCCCCGACCTGATCCTGATGGACATCCAGCTGCCGGAAGTCTCCGGCCTGGAAGTGACCAAGTGGATCAAGGAGGACGACAACCTCAAGCAGATCCCGGTCATCGCCGTCACCGCCTTCGCGATGAAGGGCGACGAGGAGAAGATCCGGGAGGGCGGCTGCGAGGCCTACATCGCCAAGCCGATCTCCGTCACCAAGTTCCTGGAAACGGTCGAGCGTTTCCTGAGCTGAGAGCCCAGGGGTCAGAAGTAGCACCTTGTCAGCGCGCATCCTCGTCGTCGATGACATCCTGCCCAACGTCAAGGTCCTCGAGGCCAAGCTCAGCGCCGAGTACTTCGACGTCATAACGGCGTTCGACGGGGCCGGCGCGCTGGAGCGCGCCCATGCCGATTCGCCCGATGTCATCCTGCTCGACGTGATGATGCCCGGCATGGACGGCTTCGAAGTCTGCAAGCGCCTGCGCGACGACCCAAAGACCCGGCACATCCCCATCGTCATGGTCACGGCGCTGACCGACGTCGCCGACCGCGTGCGCGGCCTCGAGACCGGCGCCGACGACTTCCTGTCCAAGCCGATCAACGACCTGGCGCTGTTCGCGCGGGTCCGCTCCCTGGTCCGCCTGAAGACGCTGACCGACGAGCTGCGCGCGCGCCAGGCGACCGCCGACAGCGCGTCCGAAGACTTCGACGCGGACGAGGAGATCGGCGGCGCGAAGGTGCTGATCGTCGACGGCCAGCAGCGCCGCGCCCAGCGCATCGCCGACCAGCTGCGCGAGGACGGCCACGAGACCGAGATCGTCGCCGACTCGGCGGCCGCCCTGAAGCGCGGCCAGGAGCAGTCCGGCCTGGACCTGGCGATCGTGCACATCGACCTCGCCGGCCAGGACGGCCTGCGGCTCTGCGGCCAGCTGCGCAGCCAGGAGGCGACCCGCCAGCTGCCGCTGCTGCTGGTGCTCGACGAGTCGGAGCTGCCGCGCCTCGCCAAGGGCCTCGAACTCGGCGTCTCCGACTACCTGATAGAGCCGATCGACCGCAACGAGCTGCGCGCCCGCGTGCGCACCCAGATCCGGCGCCGGCGCTACTACCACCGCCTGCGCAACCTGCTCGACCGCTCGGTCTCGATGGCCTACACGGACCCGCTGACCGGCGTCTACAACCGGCGCTATCTGAAGGCCCATCTCGAGCGCAAGCTCATGGAGATGTCCGACAGCAACAAGCCGGTCTCGATCCTGCTGTTCGACCTCGACCGCTTCAAGTCGGTCAACGACGACCTCGGCCACGATGCCGGCGATGTCGTGCTCAAGGAGGTCTGCCGGCGCGTCGGCGGCGGCGTGCGCGGCTTCGACCTGCTTGCCCGCTACGGCGGCGAGGAGTTCGTGGTGATCATGCCCGACACCGACGCCGAAGCGGCGCTGATGGTCGCCGAGCGGCTGCGCCACACGGTCGGCGACAAGCGCTTTTCGGTGCCCGGCCAGCCCGAAGGCATCACCGTGACCCTGTCCGGGGGCGTGGCGACCGCGACCGACCCGATGGAGACCGGCGACGAGCTGCTCAAGCGGGCCGACGAGGCGCTCTACCGGGCCAAGCGCGGCGGCCGCGACCAGGTGCTGGTCGCCGGGCCGGCGGCCGAGGCCGAGCCGCGCTACGCGGCCGGCGGCGCCGCGCTTTCCTAGAGACCCTTCCAACCGACAGCCCGCCGCGGTCCGGCGCCCCGCCGGCGCGGGCTCAGCGGTCGTGCAGGATCCGGCCCGGCGCCGGGTTGGCTCGATAGTGCGCCAGCCTGGACTCGAGCGACCCGACGTGCAGCTCGAGCTTGTGGCCGTCCGGGTCGAGGAAGTAGAGCGACGCCCCCTCGCTCCGGTTCTCCCGCCACAGCGCAGCGTTCTCGCGGATCCGCTCGGCCAGCGCGTCGAACTCGTGCGCGGCCACGTCGAAGGCCAGATGCGTGCAGTCGGGATGCGGTTCGCGCCTGGCCTTCGCGTCGCTCGACAGGCAGAGCCAGAGCGCGCCTGCCTCGAGGTAGGCGCCCTCGGGCCATTCTGCCCTCAGGGTCATGCCGAGCAGGTCGCGATAGAACCTCACGGACCGGGGCAGCTCCGCGACGGCGAGGGTGATGTGGTTGAGGCCGGTTACGGCAGGCAAGGCAGGCGTCCTCCGTCCAGGCTTCGGCGGGACCGGGCGGGGGATCTCCCGACCCTCCCGGTCGACGGGCGGCCGGCCGCCGGAGCTTCCCAACGCAAAACGGCCGCCCGGAGGCGGCCGCTGCAGCGACTGGCTTGCCAGCGGCCCGAGCGGGCCGCGGCGCCGTCACTTCATCTTGGCTTCCTTGAACTCGACGTGCTTGCGCGCCTTCGGATCGTACTTCCGGAAGGACATCTTCTCGGTCTGGTTCCGGGGGTTCTTCTTGATCACGTAGAAGTAGCCGGTGTCGGCGGTGCTCACCAGCTTGATCCACTGCGTCACGGGCTTGGCCATGGCTCTTTTCCTTGCCGCCGCCCCGGGTCAACCGGCAGGCGGCCTCTCTCGCTTGTTCCGTACAGAGCCGCGGACATTAGCGTCCCGCGCCGCCTTGTCAAGCGTTCGAGGCGCGCTTCCGGCCGCGACATGGCGGCTCAGCGATAGATCGGTATCTCGCCGCTCCGCCAGGCGAACAGGCGGGCCGGCCGGGCCGGGTCGCGGCGCCCGGCCATGGCCTCGGCCAGCACCAGGGCGGTGATGCCGGCCATCGGCAGGTCCAGCGCCTCGGCGGTCGGCACGAAGCCGACGTCGTCGAGCTCGCCGTCGCCGGGACCGGCCGCCGTCGGTTCCAGGCCGTCGAGCAGGAAGAAGCGGGTGTGGAAGCGGATCGGCGAGCGCGCGGGCGTGATCGCCCGGGCGGCCAGGCGCAGCCGTTCGAACGCCGGCCGCAGCCCCTGCCGGTCGAAAGGCCGCCAAGGGGGCAGGGGAGCCTGCGGCGCCGGCCCCGATTCGGCGGGCACGCCCAGCAGCAGGCCGGTCTCTTCCAGTACCTCGCGCACGGCGCAGCGCACGAGGGCGGCGTGGCGCCGCCGGGTCGCGGCGTCGACCGCCCCGAGAGGCGTCGCGAAGCGCTCCTCGAAGCCGCTGGCGCGGCGGTCGTCCGGATCGAGGCCGCCGCCCGGGAAGACGTAGACGCCGGGCATGAATCGCGCGCGCCGGCTGCGCCTGCCGAGCAGCACCTCGGGACCGCGCGGCCCCTGCCTCAGCACCACCACGCCGGCCGCGTCGCGCGGCCGGACGGCCGGTCCGCCGGATCGCTGCGCGAGGCGCCGGGCGTCGTCCCGTCTGGTCTCGGCGGGGTCGCTCACGGCCGCCGGGCCCGGCGCAGCGCCGGGAGGCTCATTCCGCCTGCAGGGCGTGGACCTGGCGCGGCTGCTCGGCGGTGTTCGGCGCGTCGCCGCGCGCACGGGCGAACAGGCCCGGATCCTCGATCAGCCGGCGCGCGACCTTGAGGTCGATCTCGCTCTCGGTCTCGCGCGTCGGGCAGCGCGCGCGCAATTCGGCGAGCGCGGCCTGGTCCTCGCTGTCGATCTCCGCCTGGCGCACGGCCGGGGCGATCGGCAGCTGGCCGCCGATCAGGCGGTCGAGAACCTCCTCGGCGTCGCCGACGTCGGTGCTGGTGCAGATGTCGGGCATCACGCCGCGCTGGTGCAGGGCATAGCCCGAGGGCGCGTGGAAGCGCGCCCAGGTCAGCGTCAGCTCGCCCTCGTTGGGCATGCGCATGACGGTCTGCACCGTGCCCTTGCCGAAGGAGTTGGAGCCGACGATGACGGCGCGGCCGCTGTCCTGCAGCGCCGCCGCGACGATCTCCGAGGCCGAGGCCGAGTTGCCGTTGACCAGGGCGACGATCGGCCGGCCGCCGGTGATCACGTCCTCCTGGGCGTCGAAGTACTGATGGCTCTCGGGGTGGCGGCCGTGGGTCGAGACGATCCGGCCCTGTCCGATGAACAGGTCGGCCACGGTCACCGACTGGTCGAGCAGGCCGCCCGGGTTGTCGCGCAGGTCGAGGATGTAGCCGGCCAGGTTGTCGCCCATCTCGCGCTGCGCCTGCAGGATCTTGTCGCGCAGCGTGCGCGTGGTGTCCTGGTTGAAGCCGGTGATCTTGAAGTAGGCCTCCCGGCCCTCGGGATGGTAGCTCACCGTCTGCGGCACGATGTGCGCGCGCACGATCTGCAGCGACAGCGGCGTCCCGGCGCCGTCGCGGCGCACCTTCATGTCGACCTCGCTGTCGAGCGGGCCGCGCAGGCGCCGGACGACATCGCGCTGGTCGAGCCCGACCGCGGTCTCGCCGTCGATCTCGATGATCAGGTCTTCGTTGCGCAGCCCGGCCTGCTCGGCCGGCGTGCCTTCCATGACGTCCATGACGCGCACGCCGTCCTCGACGACCCGGATCCGGACGCCGATCCCGCCGAAGCCGTCGCGCCCGGCGCGGTTCTCGCGCGCCTCGTCGCGCCCGGCATAGCGCGAGTAGCTGTCCATCTCCTCGAGCATCGCGTCGAACATCGTCTCGTAGAGCTCTTCGACGGGCTGTGCGGCCAGAGCCGTCGAGAGTCGCCGCGCGTCGGTCACCGCCTCGGTCGTGGTCCGGGCCCAGGGACCGCTGGCATCGGCCTCGGGCTTCTCGTAGCGCCCGGCACGCAAACCGCCGACCGTGACCACGAAGGCCTCGCCGTCGCTGACCACGGCGAGGCTCGGGTCGAGCTCCTCGAGCCCGCGCAGGCCGGTCAGTGCGAGGGTCTCGATCGGAATGTCGCGGATGTAGCGGGAGGTGATGTCCTGGTAGCCGGCGGTGAAGACCCGGCGCACCTGGTTCTCATCGAAGGCCTCGACAGCGTCGCCCTGGACCTGGGGGCCGGCGGCGCAGGAGCCGAGCAGCAGGATGCTGAGCGCGAACGCGCCGAGTCGAGCAGGTCCCCTTCGGGCAGGTCCTCCTCGGGCAGGGCCCCGGCGCCGGTCGGGGCAGCGGCTGAACGCCGTCATACGATCGCTTTCCTCTTCGCCTCTGGTGGCCGTCGGCGGACGCCCCCGCCGCGCCCATCCTCCACCACACTATGGCGGAGACATGGTAAATGTCGAGACGCGGCCAGGGCTTGGCACGTGCGCGAAGCTGCCGCTTCCGAGCCTCATTAGAGCGCGGAATCCTTGAATCAATCGTTAGCCCGGACGGGGGCCGCGTCGCCGGCGCAGGCCGCCCGCTCGGGGCGACGGGGTTAACGGCGGTCGTTCAGCTTCGGCTGCGGGGCTTGCCGCCCTTCGCGCCGCCCGCCTTGGGCTTCGCGGCCCGTGCCTTGCCCGACTTCGATTTGGCGGCCTTCGGCTTTTTCGCTTTCGGCTTTCCCGGCCTCGGCGTTCCGGGCCTCGGCTTTCCGGTCTTCCTCGTGCCGGGCCTGGCCGCGACGCTCCCGGCGTTCTCGCCGGTGTCGCGCTCGCGCTCCTCGTCCTCGTCGTCCTCGACCAGGTTGAGGACCAGGCCGCCGGTCAGCGGGTCGGCCTCCATGAGGCGGGCGTGCACCGTCTCGCCGAGCCGGTAGACGCGGCCCCAGCGGCGGCCGACCAGGGCGTGGGCGCGCTCGTCGTGCTCGTAGTAGTCGGCCGGCAGGCTGGAGATCGGCACCAGGCCGTCGCCGCCGCTCTCGGCGAGCGTCACGAACAGGCCGAAGCGGGTGACGCCGTTGACCCGGCCCTTGAAGACCTGGCCGACCCGGTCCTTCAAAAAGGCGGCGGTCAGGCGGTCGTTGGCGTCGCGCTCCGCCGCCGCGGCCCGGCGCTCGGTCGTCGAGATGTGCTGGGCGATCTCGTCGAAGCGCGCGATCTCCTCCTTCGACAGGCCGTCGTCGCCGCCGCTTTCGCTGAGCCCCAGGCCGTCGATCAGGCTGCGGTGGACCAGCAGGTCGGAATAGCGCCGGATCGGCGAGGTGAAGTGCGCGTAGCGCGTCAGCGCCAGGCCGAAGTGGCCGATGTTCTGCGGGCTGTAGACCGCCTGCGACTGGCAGCGCAGGATCAGCTCCGAGACCATCGGCGCGTAGGGCTGGCCGGCCGCCATCTCGAGGATCCGACCGAAGCTGCCGGCGCGGATCACCTGGCCCTTGGCGAGCTTCAGGCCGAGCGTCGCCAGGATGTCGCGCAGCGCCGCCACCTTGGCCTCGTCGGGCTCGTCGTGGACGCGGTACATGCAGGGCCGCTGGCGGCTCTCCAGCTCGGCGGCCGCCGCGACGTTGGCGGCGATCATGAACTCCTCGATCAGGCGGTGGCTGTCGAGGCGGCTGCGCGGCTCGATGCGCGCGACGTCGCCGTCGTCGTCCATGACGATGCGCCGCTCGGGCACGTCGAGGTCGAGGGTGCCGCGCGCCTTGCGCGCCGTCAGCAGCGCCTGGAAGGCACCGTAGAGCGGCTCCAGGACCGGTTCGCGCAGAGGGCCGGTCAGGTCGTCGGGCCGCCCGTCGACGGCGGCCTGGACCTGCTCGTAGGTCAGCCGCGCGGCCGAGCGCATCAGTCCGCGCAGGAAGCGGTGGCGCTTCGGCCGGCCCTCGGCGTCGATCCAGAGGTGGCAGGCGAGGCAGCCGCGCTCCTCCTTCGGCTTCAGAGAGCACCAGCCGTTCGACAGCGCCTCCGGCAGCATCGGCACGACGCGGTCGGGGAAGTAGGCCGAGTTGCCGCGCGCGCGGGCGTCGCGGTCGAGCGGCCCGCCGGGCCGCACGTAGTGGGCGACGTCGGCGATGGCGACCAGGATGTGCCAGCCGCCCGGGTTCTTCGGGTCGTCGTCGGGCTCGGCGAAGACGGCGTCGTCGAAATCGCGGGCGTCGGCGCCGTCGATCGTGACCAGCGGCAGCTGGCGCAGGTCCTCGCGCCGGCCGAGGCCGACCGGGCCGGCGCTCTCGGCCTCCTCGACCGCCTCGTCGGAGAACTCGGTCGGCAGGCCGTGCTCGTGGATCGCGATCAGGCTGAGCGCGCGCTGGTTGTCGAGGCTGCCGAAGCGCTCGATCACCGTGACCTCGGGCGGGCCGACCCGGCGGTGGTGCGGCTTCGGCTCGCAGAGCACCAGCTCGCCGGCCTCGGCGCCGGCCGCGTCGGCCTTGCGCAGCACGTAGTCCTTCTTGGCGCGCTTGTCGGTCGGCTTGACGCGCAGGCCGTCGTGCGCCTGCTCGATGATTCCCAGCACGCGGCGCGGCGCGGCGCCCAGGCGCCGGATCACCCGCGCCTCGTAGTGGCCCTCGTCGATGCGGGTCAGCCGGCAGAGCGCGCGGTCGCCCTCGGCCAGCGCCGAGCGGCTGTGCTTGTCGGGCGCCAGGTAGATGCGCGGCGGCTCGCTGTCGGCATCCCAGCTGGCCGGCCGCGCCAGCATCTCGCCGTCCTCGTCGAGCCCCATGACGGTGAGCACCGCGACCGCCGGCAGCGCGCCGGGCGTCGAGACCTTGCGGCGCTCGGGCACGTCGAGCGCGCCCTCCTCCTTGAGCTCCCTGAGCAGCGCCTTCAGGCGCTGGCGGTCCGCGCCCTTGATGGCGAAGGCGCGGGCGATCTCGCGCTTGCCGACCGGCGTCGGGCTCTCGCGCACGTAGGTGAGGACTTCGTCCTTGGTCGGAAAGGGCTTGTCGTCGCTCACTCGGCGGCTTTCGCGGCCTTGCCGCCTGCTTTGGCCCCCGGTTTCGTGCCCGCCGTCTTCTTCTTAGCCGTGGCCTTGCTCGCGGCGGCTTTCTTCGTTCCGCTCTTCTTGGCGGGGGCCTTCTTGTCGGTCCCGCTCTTGGACGCGGCGGCCTTGCCCTTGGCCGGCGCCTTGCCCTTCTTCTCGGCCTGGGCGCGCAGCAGCTCGACCGCCTTGTCGAGGGTCACCTCGTCGAGCGAGAGATCCTTGGGCAGCGTCGCGTTCAGCTTGCCGTGCTTGACGTAGGGTCCGTAGCGGCCCTTCTGCGCGGTCACCGGCTTGCCGTCGTCGGGGTGCTCGCCCAGGGTCTTGGCGTCGCCGCCGGCCTTCTGGCTCAAGAGGTCGACGGCGCGGTTGATGCCGATGGTCAGGACGTCCTCGTCCTTGGGGATCGACTTGTAGGTGCTGCCGCGGCGCACGTAGGGGCCGTAGCGGCCGATGCCGGCGGTCACCTCCTCGCCCTCGTGCTCGCCGAGCCGGCGGGGCAGGGCGAGCAGCTTGAGCGCCAGCTCCAGCGACATGGTGTCGGGCGTCGCGTTGGGCGGCAGCGAGGAGCGCTTGGGCTTGTCGCCCTTCTCCTTGGCCTCGCCGAGCTGGATGTAGAAGCCGTAGGGGCCCTTGCGCAGGCTGACCGTCTCGCCGCTCTCGGGGTCGGTGCCGAGCTCCAGCATGTCGCCGCCCAGGGCCGCGGCCTGCTCGGCCTCCTCGCTGCCCGGCGCGATCAGCGGCCGGGTGTAGCGGCAGTCCGGATAGTTCGAGCAGCCGACGAAGCCGCCGGTCTTGCCGATGCGGATGCCGAGCCGGCCGTTCGAGCAGGCCGGGCAGGCGCGCGGGTCGACGCCCGGCTTCTCGGGGTCGAGCGGGAAGAAGTGCGGGCCGAGGTCGCGGTCGAGCGCGTCGATGACGTCGGCGATGCGCAGGCCCTTGGTCTCGTCGACCGCCTGGGCGAAGGCCTCCCAGAAGCGCCGCAGCACGGTCTTGTAGTCGACCTTGCCGCCAGAGATCTCGTCGAGCTCCTCCTCCAGCGAGGCGGTGAAGGAGTACTCGACGTAGCGCTGGAAGAAGGCGCTGAGGAAGGCGGTGACCAGGCGGCCGCGGTCCTCGGGCAGGAAGCGCCGCTTGTCGAGGCGCACGTACTCGCGGTCCTGCAGGACCTGCAGGATAGAGGCGTAGGTCGAGGGCCGGCCGATGCCGAGCTCCTCCAGCGTCTTGACCAGGCTGGCCTCGGAGTAGCGCGGCGGCGGCTGGGTGAAGTGCTGCTCGGGCGTCACCTCGCGCAGCGTCAGGTCCTGGCCCTCGGCGAGCTTCGGCAGGCGCTGGCTCGACTCGTCGCCCTCGTCGTCGCGGCCCTCCTGGTAGAGCTTCAGGAAGCCGTCGAACAGCACGACCTGGCCGGTCGCGCGCAGGGTCGCCGCCCCCGGAGATGCCGCGCCGCAGCGGATCTCGACCGCGACCTGCTCGAGCTGCGCCGCCTCCATCTGGCTGGCCAGGGCGCGCACGTAGATCAGGTTGTAGAGCTTGGCCTCCTCCTCGCTGAGCCGGCGGCGCAGCTCGTCGGGGGTGCGGCCGAAGTCGGTCGGGCGGATCGCCTCGTGGGCCTCCTGGGCGTTCTTCTGCTTGGTCTTGTACTGGCGCGGCGCGCCCGGCAGGTAGCGGTCGCCGTAGCGCTCGGCGATGGTCTCGCGCGCGCCGGAGATGGCGTCGTTCGACATCGAGACGCCGTCGGTCCGCATGTAGGTGATGAGGCCGACCGTCTCGCCGTCGACCTCGACGCCCTCATAGAGCTTCTGCGCGATGCGCATGGTGCGCGAGGCGCCGAAGCCGAGCTTGCGGCTGGCCTCCTGCTGCAGGGTCGAGGTGGTGAAGGGCGGCTGCGGGTTGCGCCGGGTCTGCCGGGTCTCGACCGACTCGACGGTGTAGCGCCCGGCGCCGCGGATCGCCGCGACGGCGCGGTCGGCGGCGCCCTGGTCGCCGATCTCCAGGCGCTCCAGCTTGCGGCCCTCGAGGTGGGTCAGGCGCGCCTTGAAGGCGGCGGTGTCGACACTGTCGAGCAGCGCCTCGACGCTCCAGTACTCCTGGGCGCGGAAAGCCTCGATCTCGGCCTCGCGCTCGCAGATCAGGCGCAGCGCCACCGACTGCACGCGGCCGGCCGAGCGGCTGCCGGGCAGCTTGCGCCAGAGCACCGGCGAGAGCGTGAAGCCGACCAGGTAGTCGAGCGCGCGCCGGGCCAGGTAGGCGTCGACCAGGTGGGCGTCGATGTCGCGCGGCTGCTTGAAGGCCTGGACCACGGCGTTGCGGGTGATCTCGTTGAACACCACGCGCTGCACCGGAATGTCCTTGAGCACGCGGCGGCGCTTCAGCTCCTCGACGATGTGCCAGGAGATCGCCTCGCCCTCGCGGTCGGGGTCGGTCGCGAGATAGAGCCGGTCGGCGCCGCGCACGGCCTGCGCGATCTCCTTGATCTGGCGCTCGCCGCGGCCCTCGACCTCCCAGTCCATGGCGAAGTCCTCGTCCGGCTTGACCGAGCCGTCCTTGGACGGCAGGTCGCGGACGTGACCGTAGCTCGCCAGCACCTGGTAGTCCTTGCCCAGGTACTTGTTGATGGTCTTGGCCTTGGCCGGCGATTCGACGATGACGACGTGCATGCGGTTCCGGTGAAGCGGCGCGTGTGCCTGGTCGAGGGGTTGCGGGAAGAGGGTCGGATCGCGGTTGACGCGGGGCTGCTGGCGGTCGGCTCCCTGCCGAAGTGCGGTCTCAGTCCGGGCCGCCGACCAGGGCGACCTTGCCGCCCGGCTGACGCTCCAAACGACCGGCCAGCTCCAGCTCCATCAGGATCGTGCTGACCAGGGAGGCAGAGAATTGGCACCGGCGCAGCACTTCGTCAACCGCGACACCGGCCGGGCCCAGGCACTCGACCACCGCCGCGCGGGCGCCGTCGAGCGCGTCTTCCGCCTCCGTATCGGCCTCCGGCAGCGGCGGTGCCGCGGCGGCCCGGTTGGCCCTGCGCAGGCTGTTCGCGCGGTCCCGGAGCCGCTCGGCCTGGGCCCGGCGCGGCCCCCTCTGGGCCTCCAGCTCGCGCAGCAGATCGGCGGCCTCCTCGACCAGCAGCGCACCCTGGCGCAGCAGCAGATTGCAGCCGCGCGCCCGAGGATCGAGCGGCGAGCCGGGCACGGCGGCGACTTCTCGGCCCTGCTCGAGCGCGAGGCGGGCGGTGATCAGGGAGCCCGAGCGCAGCGCCGCCTCGACCACCAGCACGCCCGACGACAGGCCGGCGATGATGCGGTTGCGGCGCGGGAAGTGGCGCGCCTGCGGCTCCAGGCCCGGCGGCTGCTCGCCGACCAGCAGGCCGCGCTCGGCGATCGCCTCCTGCAGACGGCGGTTCTCGGGCGGATAGCAGACGTCCAGGCCGCCGGCGACCGCGGCGATCGTGCCGCTGGGAAGCGCCCCTTCGTGGGCGGCCGTGTCGATGCCGCGCGCCAGGCCGGAGACCACGACGAGGCCGGCGGCCCCGAGGTCGGCGGCGAGGCTGCGCGCCAGGGCGCGGCCGTTGGCCGAGGCGTTGCGGGCGCCGACCAGCGCGACGGCCGGCTCCGACAACAGCTCGCGGCGGCCCTTGACGAAGAGCAGCGGCGGCGGGTCGTCGATCGCCGCCAGAGGCTCGGGATAGTCGGGCTCGACCAGGGCCACGGCCGCCGCGCCGCCGCGCGCCAGCGCCGCCAGCTCGCGCTCGGCCTCGGCCGGCGAG
>JAUILQ010000082.1 GCA_030433005.1 Alphaproteobacteria bacterium | reverse complement strand
CGGCGTCCTCGGCCTGCCAGGCGGCGATCGCCGCGGCGATGCGCTTGGCCGCGGCCAGCGCCTCGGCGGCGTCGCTGGCGCGCGGCTCGGGCACGCCGAAGGTCGCCAGCGCGCCGTCGCCGAGGAACTTGTCGAGCGTGCCCTCCTCGGCGAAGACCGCCTCCTCGACCAGGGCGTGGAAGCGGCGCAGCAGGGCGAGCGAGCGCTCGGGCGGCAGCCGCTCGGCGCGCGCCGTGAAGCCGATCAGGTCGACGAACAGCACCGCCGCCTCCTGCTGCCGCGCGACCGGCTCCGAGCGCCGGCCGGCCAGGGTCTCGACCAGCGAGGGCGAGAAGTAGCGCGACAGGTTGGCGCGCTCGGTCTCGACCCGGCGCCGACGCGTCAGCTCGGCCAGGGTCAGCACCGTGCCGCCCCAGATGCCGCCGGCCACGGCCGCCGCCGTCGGCGCCAGCACGCTCAGCCACAGCTGGTACTCGACCAGCAGGAGGTGGGCGAGCGCGAAGCCGGCGGCGAACAGCAGCAGCATCGCCGGCAGCGCCAGGGTCGGCCGCAGGGTCAGGCTGATCGCCAGCGCCAGCAGCCCGCCGACCAGCGCCGAGAGCAGGTCGAGCCCGGCGACCAGCGGCCCGCGCACCAGGAAGCGGCCGGTCAGGGCGTTGTCGGCGATCGTCGCCTGCAGCAGGTGGCCGGAGAGGTTGGCGTCGAAGGGCGTGGCGAAGCCGCGCCCGGCGACCGCCGCCGAGGCGCCGAGCACGACCAGCTTGTCGCGCAGCGCCGCCGCCGGCACCTCGCCGGAGAGCAGCGCCAGCAGCGAGTGGGTCGGGTAGGCGGCGCCGGTGTGGTTGACGATCACGCCGAGCCCCGGGTCGGTCGGCACCAGGCGCCGCTCCAGCCGAATGCCGCGGCCGAAGTCGATCTCGGCGGGGCCGCCGCCGTCGAAGACCCGCACCGCCTCGAGCGCCGCCGAGAGGTAGAAGTCGCCGTCGATGCCCAGGGCCGCGAGCTGGCGGCGCGGTCGGCCGTCGTCGCTCAGCAGGATCAGGGCGTGGCCGAGCCCGGCGGCCGCCTCGGTGAGGCGCGCGTCCGGCAGCGCGAGGCGGGTCGGCTGCAGCGCCAGGCTCGCCGGCCGGGCGCCCTCGGCGGCGCTCAGCCGGCCGACGGCCCAGCGGCGCAGCGCCAGCGGCGCGCTCGCCGGCGCGGCGCCCGGCTCCGGCTCGTCGAACGACAGCGCGAAGGGCAGCACCACCCGGCCGGCCGCCTCCAGCGCCGCGCGCAGGCGCCGGTCGCCCTCGCTGACCGCGAGCAGGCGGTCGACGGCTTCGGCCGGCGCCGAGCCGTCGGCGAGCAGGCCGCGCAGCTCGCCCAGCTGCTTCTTGAGCTCGGCGGGCAGGCTCGATTCCGGCTGCTCGAGCAGCAGGTCGAAGAAAATCGCCCGGGCGCCCGCGGCGTCGAGCCGCTCGACGGCGTCGGCCAGCAGGTCGCGCGGAGGCGGCCAGCCGCCCAGCGCCTCCAGGCTCTCCTCGTCGAGCGTGACCACGGCGATCTCGGGGGCCGGCGCGACCGGCCCGCGCAGGCGGAAACGCCAGTCCAGGGTCTGGGCCTCGAGCATGGCGAGCGGCGGACGCTCGACCAGCCAGGTTCCGCCGACCGCGACCAGCAGCACCAGCAGCACGCCGCCGACGACCGCCCGCCGCCAGCGCCGGCGCTCGCCGGGGTTCTCCGCCGGGACGTCTTGGGCCGCGGCGCCCTCGCCCGACTCAGCGGAAGCTGGTGCGCGCAAGGGCGTCGTCCACGCGGGCTTGGCCCCAGCGCTTCGGCTCGCCCGGCGGCGCGCCGTCCGGCACGTCGGTGCCGAAGCCCGGCTCGAGCAGCACGGCGCCGCCGGCCGTGCCGCGCACCGCGACCGCGCCGTCGACGACGAAGACGGCGGTCGAGCCCGGAGTCCGCTCGACGATCCACTCGGTGCCGCGCGGGCTGGCGATCGCCGAGCGGGTGCGCACCTTGATCGCCTCGGAGGCGGCCTCGGCGGTGAAGATCCGCAGGATGCCCTCGATCAGCCGCAGGATGTCGCCTTCGCGCTCGGCGTCGCGGCGGTGGAAGGCGACCAGGCAGCGGCTGTTGGGACCGATCGTGACCAGCGTGCCGTCGGCGAAGCGCAGGCGCACCCGCGCGTCGGGGAAGGTCAGGATCTCGTCGCTGTCGGCGACCGCCCGGCGGACCTCCAGAGGGACCTGTCGGCCGCCGCGCAGCAGGAAGACCTGCCCCTCGAGCGCCTCGACGATGGCGACGGGGTCGAGCGGGCGGGCGTCGTCCCGGGCGGCATCGTCCTGGGCCAGCGCCCCGGCCGCGGCCGCGAGCGTGCCGCCGGCCGTGAGCGCCGTCAGGGCGACCAGAAGGCTCCTGCGCAGCATCGGCTGCCTCCAATCTCTCTTCCTGGTTTCACGCGGCCGGAGCCGCCGTCAAGACCAGGATAGCTGGGCGCGCAGGAGCCGTCGCGGAAGTGCACCCGTGGTACAGCAGATGGATCCGGTCTCGGCAGCCAATGAACGATGCTCGCCCTACGGACACACCCAGAGCGGACTTGCAGGCGTTCAAGCCGCTGATGGTTCGACTTCGCGCTCGATCTCGCCCTGAAGACGACTGCGTGCCTCCTGCAGGTCGTAATCCGCCTGCAGACGTGTCCACAGCTCCGCGTCGGTGCCAAGATAGCGGGCTAGCCGCAATGCCGTCTCTGGAGAGATCGAACGCCGTCCGGCAATGATCTCAGACATGCGATTGGCTGGAACGCGGAGAGCCAACGCCAAGGCGCTGGCGGAAAGCCCACGGATCGCCATCTCGCGTGCAAGTAGGCGACCGGGGTGAACACGTAGCATGTAGCACCTCATAAATGTTGATCGGAAAATTCTGCTAAAAGCGAGCGTAAAAACAACCGGTTCAATGATAATCTGTGATCTCTACATCATACGCATGGCCGCCGCGAAATCTGAAACAGACTCGCCATGGTCCGTTGATTGTCATTGCCCATAGCCCCTTCCTATTTCCTTTCAGCTTGTGGAGCCCGATACTCTTTAGCGGGCTGATCGATTGAAGGGATGATGCCGCATCAAGGACGTTCAGCACCATCAACGCCTGATCTGGATCCATTCCTGAAAACTTGCTCTTGCCGTCCTCCGCGAACTGCCGTGTCCTGGAGTTCTTCCAAGTCTTTATCATGCGCGCGCTTCCCGCTGTTGTCGATACGGGACATGTAGTACGCGTAGCGTATAACGCAAGGACAATCAGAATTTATCACGCTAGCTTAGGGTACGGCCCGGCGCACGAGGAGAGGGCTGCGCCAATGACCCGGTACCTCCCCCTAGCCCGGGCCAACTTCTTTTGGGGCTCGGCAGCTCGACCCGCTGCTCAGACCAGTCTGCGAGTTACGGGGAAAAACGAGCCAAGAAGGGGGTCTCGCAAGGCTCACTTGTTGAGACTCTTTCTCTCATGCCCAAACAAATCCTACATGTATAAGCTGAGATAAGATTTATATCCGCGAAGTAAAAGCAGTAGACTACAGATACCAATCATACTCCTGCGGCGAGATCAGCCACTCGAACTCGTCGTACTCGGCCTCCTTGCAGGCGGCGTAGAGCTTCGGGTAGCCGGCGCCCAGGTAGTCGTCCATGACCTCGGAGCGGGCCAGGGTGTGGATCGCCCGGCGCGGGCGCATCGGCAGGCTCGGGTCGAAGGCGGTGCCGGCGTTGCCCTCGGTCGGCTCGGGCGGCTCGATGCGGTTGACGATGCCGTGGTGGATGCCGGCCAGCGCGGTCGCCAGCGCCAGGTAGGGATTGGCGTCGGCGCCGGCGACGCGGTGCTCGATGCGCCGCGACTGGCCGTCGCCGATCGGCACGCGCAGGGCGACCGAGCGGTTCTCGAAGCCCCAGGAGCGGTTGACCGGCACGAAGATGTTCGGCTCGAAGCGGCGGAAGGAGTTGACGTTGGGCGCCAGGATCGCCATCGCCGCCGGCAGGGTGTCGAGCACGCCGCCGATGGCGTGGCGCAGCCGCTCGCTGGCCATGTCCGGGCCGCTGGCGGCGCCGCCGTCGAAGACGTTGCGGCCGGCCTCGTCGAACAGGCTGACGTGCAGGTGCAGGCCCGAGCCGGCGCGCTCCGGGTAGGGCTTGGCCATGAAGGTCGCCTGCAGGTCGTGCTTGCGCGCGACGCCGCGCACCGCGCGCTTGAACAGGATGCAGTCGTCGGCGGCGCCCAGCGGGTCGTCGACGTGGCGCAGGTTGATCTCGAACTGGCCGGGCGCGTACTCGGCGGTGATCGCGCCGGTCGGCACGCCCTGGATCGTGCAGGCGTCGACGATCTCCTGCAGGATGCGGCCGTAGGCGTCGACCACGTCCATGCCGTAGACCTGGGTCGCGGCCTCGCGCTGCCGGGTCAGCGGGTTGAGCGGCGGCTGCGGGCCGCGCTCGTCGGTGCGCTCCTTGTCGATCAGGTAGAACTCCAGCTCGAAGGCGACGACCGGCTTGAGGCCGAGCTCGTGCAGCCGGTCGACGCAGCGCTTGAGGATGTAGCGCGGGTCGAGCTCGAGCGGCCGGCCGGGGCCGCGGTCGAACTCCAGCAGGCACTGGGCCAGCGGCATGGTCGACCAGGGCACCGGGTCGAGGGTCTGCGGGATCATCCGCGCGAAGACGTCGGGATCGCCGTCGGAGAAGCCCTTGCCACCGGGGTCGTGGCTCATGCCCTGGGTGTCGAGCAGGAACACCGAGGCCGGGAAGGTCAGGCCGTTCTGCGCCAGCTTCGGCAGGTCCTCGATCGGGTAGCGCTTGCCGCGCACCACGCCGGAGAGGTCGGCGAAGAGGGCCTCGAAGGCCTTGATGTCGGGATGCGCCGCGACGAAGGCCTCGGCCTCGCGCAGCAGCTCGGAGGGAGCGGTGGGTTCGCTGTCAGGCATGATGGCGCAGTTGAGCCGCGCCGCGCCGGCGGGTCAAGGGGGCGGGGGCTTGCCCCCCACCTCGCCCCGGCCCTCTCCGCCCCCGGGTGTAAAGGCCGGGGCGGAGAGGGAGTCCTGCCGGGGCGAAAGGCGCGAGGGCTGGAAGCCCTCAGGCGATCTCGGCGATGCAGTCGACCTCGACGGCGACGTTGCGCGGCAGGGCGCCGGCCGAGACCGCGGCGCGGCAGTGCTTGCCGGCCTCGCCGAAGACCTCGACCATCAGGTCGCTGGCGCCGTTGACGACCTCGGGCTGCTCGGTGAAGTCGGGCGTCGAGTTGACGAAGCCGCCCAGGCGCACGATGCGCGTGACCCGGTCGAGGTCGCCGCCGCAGGCCGCCTTGAGCTGGGCGATGATGTTGATCGCGCAGATCCGCGCCGCCTTCTGCGCATCGGCGACCGAGATCTCGGCGCCGACCTTGCCCTGGTACTTGAGCTGGCCGTCCTCCAGGGTGACCTGGCCGGAGACGAAGACCTGCTTGCCGGAGATCACGTAGCCGACGTAGTTGGCGACCGGCGCCGCCGGCTCCTTCAGCTCGATGCCGAGTTCCTTGAGCTTCGCGTCGATCTTGCCGGCCATGCCGCGTCTCCTTGTTCGCCTTGGTTCGTGCTCGGGGTGGGCCGCCCCGCGTGGGCGGCGGCGCGGACGATAGCCGAGCGAACCGGGTGCGGCTAGAGGCCGTACCCCTTGCAGCCCGTCGCGGCTAGAGGCCGTACTGGCGGATCGTCTGCTCCAGGTTGGCGATGCGCGTCTGGTCGCTCGGGTGGGTCGACATGAATTCCGGCTGCTGGGCGCGGCCCTGCTCCTGCATCATGCGCTGCCAGACGCGGATCGCGGCGCGCGGGTCGTAGCCGGCCTCGGCCATGTAGCGCACGCCCAGGCTGTCGGCCTCCAGCTCGTGGCGCCGCGAGTAGGGCAGCAGCACGCCGAAGTTGACGCCGGCGCCGAGCACCGCGGCGATCTCGTTGGCCGCCGGCGTCTCGCTGGCGGCCAGGGCGATCGAGGCGGCGTTCATGCCGATCTGGCCGAGCAGCTGCTGGGAATAGCGCTCGCCCGAGTGCTGGGCCTGGATGTGCGCGATCTCGTGGCCGATGATCGCCGCCAGCTGGTCGTCGTTCTCGACGAACTCCATCATGCCGCTGTGCACGCCGATGCGGTTGCCGGGCAGCGCGAAGGCGTTCAGCGAGTCGTCCTCGATGACCGCGAACTCCCACTGCTGGTCGCCGAGGCCGGCGGCCGTGACGACCCGACCGGCGACCTCGGTCAGGCGCTGCTCGTAGCGCCGGCTGTTGTCGATGCCCTCCTGCTGCAGCGTGCGCTGCCAGGTGCCGGCGGCGAGCTGCGCCATCTGGTCGTTCGAGACCAGCATCAGCTGGTCGCGGCCGAGCATCTCGTTCTGCGTGCAGCCGGCGAGCGCGAGCGCGAGCGCGAGCGCGGCGCCGGCGGCGAGGCCGCGGGCCAGCGGCCTGACGCGACCGAGGAGCGGGAATCTCATCGGGTACTCTCCTTCTGCGGGCCGGCGCCGCCGCGGCGCCCGTCGTGCTCTCCCAACGCGGTCCGACGCCCTTCGGTTCGCCCGTGCGGCCCGCAGGATTCTGGGGCCGCGGCCGCGCGACGGCAAGGCTCGACACGGGAGCCGGGCGCCGGAAACCTTAAGGTAAGACTCGCTCGGGCAGACTGCAGGCTCCTGTCCGTCCCAGCCGAGCGAACCCCCAGCCGATCATGCGCCAACTCGATCTCCTGCCGAGCCTCGGAAGCGGGGATCTCGAACGGCTGCTCGGCGAGCGCGATCCCGACGCCCGGGTCGCGGTCGCGCGCCAGGTCGGCCGGCTGCTCGCCGACTCGCCGCTCAGCGACGCCGAGCGGGCGCTGGCCTGCGACATCGTCGAGCGGCTGTCGCGCGACCTGGAGGAGACGGTGCGCCGCGCCGTGGCGCGCAGCCTCAAGGACTGCCCGCTGCTGCCGCACCGCGTCGCCCTGCGGCTGGCCGAGGACATTGACAGCGTGGCGCTGCCGCTGCTGCAGGCGACCAGCGTGCTCAGCGAGGCCGAGCTGATCGAGCTGGTGCGTGGCGGCAACCTGGCCAAGCAGGTCGCCATCGCACGCCGGCGCGTCGTGCCGGAGCCGCTCAGCGACGCGCTGATCGAGACCCGGCGCCCGCCGGTGCTGACCACCCTTCTGGAGAACCCGGGCGCCGAGATCGGCGAGGCCGGCCTGCACCGCATCATCGACCTGGGCCAGCAGGATCCGGCCACGCAGCGCGCCATCGTCTGCCGGCTGCACCTGCCGCTGACCGTCCAGCAGCGCCTGGTCGGCGTGCTGTCGCAGGAGCTCTGCGACCTGCTGGTCGAGCGTCACGCCCTGCCCCAGGGCCTGATCGAGCGCTTCGTCCGCCAGGGCGGCGAGGGCGCGCTGGCCCGCCTGGCGCGGCGCGAGCGGCGGGTCGAGGAGGTCGAGGCGCTGACCTGGCGGCTGCAGGCCGAGGGGCGGCTGACCACGACGCTGGTGCTGCGCGCCCTGCTGGAAGGCGACCTGCACCTCTTCGAGGCGGCGCTGGCACGCCTGGCGGGAGTTCCCACCCCGAACGCCCGGACCATCGTCTACCACGGCGGCTCGGAAGGCCTGCACCGTCTCTACGACCGCACCGGCCTGCCGCCCGACCTGTTCCGCGCCGTCGAGCTCGGCGTGGAGGTCGCCTGCGAACTCGGTGCCGAGGCGGCGCCGCGCGTGCGCGGCGCCGCCGACCCGGCGCTCGCCGCGCGCATCATCGAGCGCATCGTCGCCGACTACCGCGACGTCTGTCCGGCGGCCCTGGAGACGGTGCTCAGCCAGCTCGCCCTGCACGCCGGCGAGGCGCCGGCGGCGGCGCGCGGCTAACCCACCCGGCGGCGGATCGCCTCGAGCGCCAGCAGGTAGCCCTGGGGGCCGAGCCCGGCGATGACCCCGGTCGCGGCCAGCGAGACATAGGAGCGCTGGTAGTGCGCCTCGCGCCGGTGGATGTTGGTCAGATGCACCTCGACGATCGGGCGCGGGAACATCTTCAGGGCGTCGAGCAGGGCGATCGAGGTGAAGGACAGCGCGGCCGGGTTGACGACGATGCCGGCGGCGCCGTCGATCGCCTCGTGCACCCACTCGACCAGCTCGCCCTCCCGGTTGGTCTGGCGGAAGTCGATGGCCAGGCCGGGCTGGCCCTGGCGGCACAGCGCCTCGATCTCGGCCAGGGTCGTGGTGCCGTAGATCGCCGGCTCGCGGGTGCCCAGTCGGTTGAGGTTCGGGCCGTTGAGGACGAAGACGGGTTGGCTCACGAGGGAGGCTCCTTGCCGGGAGGCGGCGGGTTGGCCGGGGGCGGCGGGCGGGGCGCTCAGCCCTTGTAGCCGTAGAGGCGCGGCAGCCAGAGCACGAGCTCCGGCACGAAGGTGACGAGGCCGAGCGCGACGATCAGCACGCCGAGGAACGGCAGGATGTCTCGGATGATCGCGGCCAGCGGCGTGCGCGTGATGTTCGCGACGACGAACAGCAGCAGGCCGTAGGGCGGCGTCGACAGGCCGATCATGATGTTCATCACCGCGACCACGCCGAAGTGCACCGGGTCGATGCCGAGCGCCTGGGCGGTCGGCAGGAAGATCGGCACGACGACCAGCAGGATCGCCGTGCCCTCGAGGATGCAGCCGAGCAGCAGCAGGATCAGGTTGACCGCGATCAGGAAGGTCGTCGGCGTCAGCTCCCAGCCGGCCATGACGGTGCGGATCGCGTTCGGGATGTTCTCGACCGTGACGACGTAGTTGAACACGATCGCGCCGGCGATCAGCAGCCCGACGGCGGCCGTCGAGCGCGCGCTCTGGATGACGGTGTCGTAGGCCGCGCGCGGCGAGATCGAGCGATAGAGCACGATCGACACGACGAAGGCGTAGGCCGCGGCCAGGGCCGCCGCTTCCGTCGGCGTGGTCACGCCGCCGTAGATGCCGACCAGCAGGATCACCGGCATCAGCAGGGCCGGCAGGGCGCGCCAGGTGACGCCCGGCAGGGCGCGCAGCGGCACCCTCTCCTCCACCGGGAAGCCGTGCGTGCGGGCCATCGCGGCGTTGAGCCCGATCAGCACCGCGCCGATCAGCAGGCCGGGCAGGACGCCGCCCAGAAAGAGGTAGCCGATCGAGGCGTTCGAGACGAGCGCGTAGAGCACCAGGGGGATCGAGGGCGGGATGATCGGGCCGATGGTCGCCGAGGCCGCGGTGATCGCGGCGGCGTAGCTCGCCGGGTAGCGGCCGTCGCGGGTCATCAGGTTGATGATGATCCGGCCCATGCCCACGGCGTCGGCGACCGCCGAGCCGGACATGCCCGAGAAGATCAGGCTCGAGACGATGTTGACGTGGCCGAGCCCGCCGCGGAAGCGGCCGACCAGGGCACGGCAGAAATGCAGCAGGCGGTCGCTCAGGCTGCCGACGTTCATCAGGTCGGCGGCGAAAATGAACAGCGGAATCGCGAGCAGCACGTAGGAGCGGTAGAGACCCTGCACCAGCTTCTCGGCCGCGATGCCCATGTCGAGGCCGGCGACCAGCAGGTAGAGGATCGAGCCGCCGATCATGGCGTGGCCGATCGGCAGCCCGAGGATCGCGAGCGCGGTGATCGCGGCCAGGCAGATCGCGAACTCCTGGCTCACGACATCGCGCTCCGGCCGCCGTCGGACGGGTCGGCGAGGTCGTCGTCGTGCCTGCCGGTCAGGCTGCGCCAGGCGATCAGCGCGTAGCGCAGCATCGAGGCGACGGCGAAGAGGAGGTAGATCGAGAAGAGGTAGTCGAAGCGGATGTCGAGGTAGTCGCTCTTCTCGATCTTCATGAAGGTCACGAAGTCCCAGGCCGCCGGCAGCGAGACGCCGTAGAGCGCGATCAGCGCGACCGAGGAGAGAATGCGGAAGAGGCGGCGTGTCCGGGGGGCGGCGCCGGCGTAGACGATGTCGAAACGGATCTCCTCCCGGTCGCGCAGCACCAGCGCCGAGGCCCAGAGGATCAGCCAGAGCCAGCAGACGGTCTGCAGCTCGACGGTCCAGCCGACCGGCCAGTTGAAGACGTAGCGCGCCACCACCTGGACGACGAAGGAGAGGAACAGGACGACGAGCAGCAGGCCGGCGACCTCCTGGCTGCGTGCCGCCAGGAACCGCCGAAGCCTGCCGTCGCTATCGAAGCCCACGCTCTGCTTCCCGCTCATGCCCAGGTCCGCTCATGCCCAGGTCCGCTCATGCCCAGGTCCCCGGGTCCGAGCGTACGACGGGCGGCCCCTGCCGGGCCGCCCGCCGTGACCGCTCGCGGTCGCCGGCTCAGAGCGCGTTGATGCGGTCCAGCATGCCCTCGGGCCAGTCCTTCGCCAGGTCCGACTCCAGGTACATCTTCTGGGCGTGGTCGCGGAAGGCCTGAACGTCGGGCTCGTAGACCTTCAGGCCCTCGGCCTTGAAGAATTCGACCAGCTCCTGCTCGCGCGCCAGGTGCTTGTCGGTGCTCCAGGCGATGGCCTCGTCGGCGGCGGCCTGGAAGGCGGCCTGCTGCTCTGCCGACATGGCGTCCCAGACCTCCTTGGAGACGGTCAGCAGGTCGTAGCCGACCAAGTGGCTGGTCAGCACGATCTGCGAGGTCACCTCGTAGAACTTCATGTTGTAGTCGTTGGGCAGCGGGTTGTCCTGGCCGTCGATGGCGCCGGTCTGCAGCGCCGTGTAGACCTCGGCGTAGGCCAGCGGCACGGGGTTGGCGCCGAGCGCCTTGCCGAGGAACTGCCAGGCGTCGCCGCCGGGCATGCGCAGCTTCATGCCCTCGAGGTCGGCCGGGGTCCTGACCTCGATCTCGGGGCGCAGGTTGACCTGGCGCGTGCCGAAATAGACCGGGCCCAGGATGTGGATGCCGAGCTGCTCCTCGGCCATGCCGACCATTTCCTGGCCGACGTCGCTCTTGAAGAAGGTCTTCAGGTGGTCGGCGTCGCGGAACAGGTAGGCCGCGGTCAGCAGCGACCACTCCGGAATCTGGTTGGCGACGTCCTGGGGCGCGACGATCGCCATCTCCAGGTTGCCGCGCTGCATGGCGGTCAGCTCGGTGCCCTGGGCGAACAGCGTCGCCGCATAGTAGGGCTGGAAGGCGAAGCTCTCGGAGATCGCCTCGCCGAAGCGGTTCATCGCCTCGGCGCGGATGTCGGTCTCGGCGAACACCGCCGAGAACTTGAGCTCCGGCTTGTCGGCGGCGGCCGGGGCCGGGGTCAGGGCCAGGCTCGCCAGGGCGGCCGCTCCGGCCGCGGCGCCGGCCAGCGTGGCACGGCGGGTCAGTCGCGTGATCATGATGCTTGTCCTCCCGTTGATCGGCCGGCTTTCCTGCCGGGCTCGCTGTTGCCGTCACAATGGACGAAATAGTTCGTTCATGTCAACGCAGGGACCCGACCGGCCGCGACGCCGCCCGAGGGCGCGCCTAGCCGGCGGGGGCCGCCTGCTCGTAGTGGCGGCGCATCTGGCCGGCGTCCGGCTGCCGCCCGGTGAACAGCTCGAAGGCCTTGGCCGCCTGGAACACCGCCATGCCGCCGCCGCGCAGCGTCGCGCAGCCGCTCCGCTCGGCCTGGCGCACCAGCGCCGTGTCCTCGGGGAAGTAGACGATGTCGGCGACCCACTGGCGCGCCGACAGCCAGTCCTCGCGCACCGGCGAGCCAGGGTACTTGTCCATGCCCAGCGGCGTGGCGTTGACCAGGCCGTCGGCCCGGCGCGCGGCCGCCTCGGCCTCCTCGCCCGGGACCGCGACCGCACGCCCGGCGCCGTACTGCCGCTCGAGCGAGCCGCACAGCGCCTCGGCCTTGGCCGGGTCGAGGTCGCGGATCGCCAGGCGGCCGGCGCCGAGCTGCAGCAGCGCCCGGGCGACCGCCATGCCGGCGCCGCCGGCGCCGAACTGCAGCACCTCGCCGAGCGCCGCGCCGGGCAGGCCGCGCCGGAAGCTCTCCTGGAAGCCGAAGCAGTCGGTGTTGAATCCCAGGCGCCGGCCCCCGGCGAACACCAGGGTGTTGACCGCGCCGATCGCGGCGGCGTCCTCGGACAGCTCGTCGAGGCAGTCGAGCACCCGCTCCTTGAAAGGGTGGGTCACGTTGAGGCCCGCGAAGCCGAGGCGCTCGGCGCCGAGGATCACCTCGGGCAGCGCCTCGGCGCCGAGACCCAGGCGGTCGAAGTCGAGCAGGCGGTACTGCAGGCGCAGTCCGAGCCGGGCGCCCTCCTGCTCGTGCATCGCCGGCGAGCGCGACAGCCCGATGCCGCGGCCCAGCAGCCCGACCAGCACGGCCGGGCCGAGGCTCGCGGCCCGCCCCGCGGGAGGCTCCGTCCCGGCCTCCGGCCAGCCGCCGGCTGGCGCCGCCTTGCTCGCGCTCGTCACGTCCTGCGCTCCCGGGCCGTTTGACCTGCCGCCCTTCGACCTACAGCCGGCCGGCGGCGCGACGGACCCGCCCTCGAGTCGCCTGCCCTCGTGTGCCCCGCCCTTGTCTGACCGGGGCGGGCGGCTATTGTGGGCGCCGTCGCCCGGCCGGCTCCTGCGAGGAACCGGCCGGAGGAGCACATTGTACGAACTGGTTAGTTTAGTCAACGACGGCGCCGACCCAGCGGAGACCGCCTGCCCCATGACCACCGAGTTGAAGCCGAGACCGCGCCGCAGCGCCGAGGGAACGGGCCGCAGCCAGGATCCCGACGGGACCCGCCAGAACATCATCGAGGTCGCCACCCGCGAGTTCGCCGACAAGGGCCTGGCCGGCGCGCGCATCGACGAGATCGCCGCCAAGACCAAGGCCAGCAAGCGGATGATCTACTACTACTTCGGCGACAAGGAGGGGCTCTACGTCAGCGTCCTCGAGGCCGCCTACAGCACGGTGCGCGCCGAGGAGGCGACCCTGCGCCTGGACGACCTGCCGCCGCTCGAGGCGCTGGAGAAGCTGGTCCAGTTCACCTTCGACCATCACAACCGCAACGAGGCCTTCATCCGCCTGGTGATGATCGAGAACATCCACAACGCCGAGTACCTCGCCCGCTCGAGCGTGATCGAGCAGCTGAACGTCGCGGCGATCGGCACGATCCGGCGGATCTACGAGCGCGGCCTCGCCGAGGGGCTGTTCCGCGAGGGCATCGACCCCACGGACCTGCACTGGCAGATCAGCGCGCTCTGCTTCTTCAACGTCTCCAACCGCGCGACCTTCTCGAAGATCTTCCAGCGCGACCTCGGCTCGAAGGAGAGCCTGGCGCGGCTGCGCGCCGAGGCGGTCGAGATGATCGTGCGCTTCGTGCGCCGCCCCTGAGGCATCCCTGAGCCGCCGCGCCGGCCTGGGCGCGGGATTTGACCGCTCGCGGCGCGCGGCTTAATGTACGAACCGTTTCGTACAAAGCGGCCCGCTCCCGCGCAGGCCTCCTGCGCGGGGCGGCGCCGCGCTCCCGCGGAGGCCGGCCCTTGCGCAAGACCAGCATCGCGACCGTGTCGCTGTCCGGCGACCTGAGGGACAAGCTCGACGCCATCGCGCGGGCCGGCTACGACGGCGTCGAGATCTTCGAGAACGACTTCCTGGCTTTTCCGGCCGGCGCCGCCGAGGTCGGCCGCATGGCCGCCGAGCGCGGGCTCGCCGTCACGGTGTTCCAGCCCTTCCGCGACTTCGAGGGCCTGCCGGAGCCGCTGCGCGGCCGCGCCTTCGAGCGCGCCGAGCGCAAGTTCGACGTCATGCAGGCGCTCGGCACCGACCTGATGCTGGTCTGCTCCAGCGTCCACGCCGAGGCGCGCGGCGGCATCGACCGCGCCGCCGCCGACCTGCGCGAGCTGGCCGAGCGGGCAGCGGCGCGCGGCCTTCGGATCGGCTTCGAGGCCCTGGCCTGGGGACGCCACGTCTCCGATCACCGCGACGCCTGGGAGATCGTGCGCCGCGCCGACCACCCGGCGCTCGGCCTGGTGCTCGACTCCTTCCACACCCTGGCGCGCGGCCTCGACCCGGAGACGATCCGCAGCATCCCCGGCGACCGCATCTTCCTGGTCCAGCTGGCCGACGCGCCGCTGCTCCAGATGGACCTGCTGTCCTGGAGCCGGCACTTCCGCACGATGCCGGGCCAGGGCGGCCTCGCCGTGCCGCAGTTCGTCGCCGCGGTGCTGGCGACCGGCTACCGCGGCTACCTGTCGCTGGAGATCTTCAACGACCAGTTCCGCGCCGGCTCGGCCCGCGCGGTCGCGACCGACGGGCGGCGCTCGCTGATCAGCGTGCTCGAGCAGGCCGGCCGCGCCGAAGGGCTCGACCCGGACAAGGACGACCTGCCGTCGCTGCCGCCGAGCGATCCGCCGCGCGGCGTCGAGTTCATCGAGTTCGCCGTCGATTCGGAGCGCGCCGGCAAGCTCGCCTCGCTCTTCGCCGGGCTCGGCTTCCGCCCTGCCGGGCGCCACGTCTCGAAGCGCGTCGAGCGCTGGCAGCAGGGCGCGGTCAACCTGGTGATCAACGCCGAGGACGAAGGCTTCGCCCACGCCTCCTACCTGACCCACGGCTCCAGCGTCTGCGCCCTCGGTCTGCGCGTCGCCGATGCCGAGGCCGCGCTGGCCCGGGCCCGGGCGCTGTTCGCCGAGCCCTTCAGCCAGCCGGTCGCGGCCGGCGAGGTCGAGCTGCCGGCGATCCGCGGCGTCGGCGGCAGCCTGCTCTACCTCGTCGACGAGGCGGCCGCCGAGGGCGGCCTGTGGGAGCGCGAGTTCCCGAAGCCGGCGGCGGATACCGCGACCGCAGCCGATGCCGGGCTGCTCGCCGTCGACCACGTCTCGCAGTCGATGGAATACGACGAGATGCTGTCCTGGGCGCTGTTCTACACGGCGATCTTCGGCATGGAGCGCACGCCCGAGCAGGACATCGCCGACCCCGGCGGCCTGGTGCGCAGCCAGGTCGTGCAGACCGCCGACGGCGCGGTGCGCATCCCGCTCAACGGCACGCGCAGCCACCGCACGATGGCCGGGCGCTTCCTCTCGGAGTTCTTCGGCTCGGGAGTCCAGCACATCGCCTTCCGTGCGCGCGACATCTTCGCGACCGCCGAGGCGCTGCGCGCCAACGGCGTGGCGCTGCTGGCGATCCCGGAGAACTACTACGATGACCTGGACGCGCGCTTCGGCCTCGACGCGGAGTTGCTGGAGCGGCTGCGCGGCGCCGGCATCCTCTACGACCGCGACGCCGAGGGCGAGTACCTGCAGCTCTTCACCGAGGCCTTCGACGACCGCTTCTTCTTCGAGGTGGTCGAGCGCCGCGGCGCGCACCGCGGCTTCGGCGCGGCCAACGCGCCGATCCGTCTCGCCGCCCAGGCGCGCAGCGCGGCGACGAGCGCCGACGCGCTGGAGTGAGCCGCAACGGCAACGGCCGGCCCCGTCTCCGGGCCCAGCCGTTCGCTCAACGGGGCGTGGTTGGCAAGCGGCTCAGCTGCAGCCGCTGGTGCCGCCGCAGGTGTCGCACTTCAGGCAGGTGCCGTTGCGCACCAGGGTGAAGTTGCCGCACTCGCCGCAGTTGTCGCCCTCGTAGCCCTT
>JAUILQ010000017.1 GCA_030433005.1 Alphaproteobacteria bacterium | reverse complement strand
GCCGGCCGCGGACTTCAACGGCAGCGACAGCTTCACCTACCAGGTCGTCGACCGCCACGGCGCCAGCGCCACCGCGACCGCCAGCGTCGTCGTCGCCGCCGTCAATGACGCACCCGAAGCCCGGCCCGATTCGGTCGAAGGGGTTGAGGATACGGCCCTGCGTATCGACGTGCTGGGGAACGATCGGGACGTCGACGGCGATGTCCTGACCGTCAGCTGGTTCCAGACCATCACGGAGAACGGCGGATCGATCGTGGAGAATGCCGACGGCAGCCTGTCCTATACGCCGCCCGCGAACTTCAGCGGCACCGACTCCTTCTCCTACCGGGTGATGGACGGCACGGGCGCGGTCGGTGCGGCGGTCGCGATGATCGTGGTCGCGGCGGTCAACGACCTGCCGGAGGCGCGGGCGGACAGCCTGACGGTCGCCTACGGCGAGACCCTCGCGGGCGCGAGCCTGCTCGCCAACGACCGGGACCTCGACGGCGATCCGCTGAGCGTGACCGGGTTCGACGCCGTCTCGGCGCAGGGCGGCACGGTCAGCGTCGCCGCCGACGGCCAGGTGACCTATCGTCCCGCCGACGGCTTCACCGGCGCCGACAGCTTCACCTACACCGTTTCCGACGGCGCGGGCGGCAGCGCCACCCAGACGGTCGCCGTCACCGTCACGCCGCCGGCGGGCGCCATCGCCGGCGGTTCGGGGGACGACCGCCTTGAGGGCGGCAGCGCCGACGAGGTGCTGTTCGGCGCCGGCGGTGCCGACACGATGATCGGCGGCGCCGGCGACGACACCTATCACGTCGACCATTCCGGCGACCGCGTCGTCGAGACCTGGGGCGCCGATGCCAACGGCTACGACACCATCGTCAGCACGGTCGACTACGCGCTCGGCGACGACAGCTGGGTCGAGACGCTCCAGGCCGGCTCGGACGCCGGGCTCAGCCTGAGCGGCAACGCCGGCTACAACACGCTGATCGGCGGCGACGGCGACGACACGCTGTCCGGCGGCAAGGGCAACGACCAGCTCTATGGCGGCGACGGCGACGACCGGCTGTCCGCCGGTCCGGGCAGCGACAGCCTGGACGGCGGCGCCGGGCACGACACCGTCGTCTACGGCGGCGCGGCCGCCGACTACCAGGTCCGCCAGCTCGACGACGGCCGGATCAAGGTCACCGGCGCCGACACCTACGACTACCTGAGCAACGTCGAGGTCCTGGAGTTCGCCGACCAGAGCCTTGCCGCCGCCCAGCCGGCGCCCACGCAGCCCGCGCCTGAGGACTCTGCTCCGGCCGAGCCGGCTCCGACGTCGCCGGACCAGGCCGCCCCGCCGGTCCAGGAACCCTCCGGCGCCGTCGTCACGGGTCCGGACATCGTCAAGGCTGAGGCGCCCGGCGAGCTGGTCGGGCTGCAGCTCAGCAACGACGGCGGTCAGGCCCTCGCGGCCCAGGCGGTGACCTTCGGCCAGGTCTTCGCGGCCGGCCAGCTCTATCCCGGGCAGGGCCTGGTGGCCCGCCTCGGCGATGCCGAGGTGCCGGTGCAGCTGGACGTCAAGGCGCTCAACGACGACGGCTCGGTGCGGCACGGCGTGCTGACCCTGGAGACGCCGGCGCTGGCCGCCGGCGAGCGGCTCGACGTCATGCTCGCCGCCGGCGAGGCGACGCCGCAGGCGGCGCTCGACCCGCTGGCGCTGCTGCAGGCCGGCGGTCCCGCGCTGGCGCTCGAGGTGACCCTGGCCGAGGGCGGCCAGCCGGTCGTGCTCGACCTCCGGGACGTGCTGGCCGACGCCGCGGCGGAGGGCCGCCTGGAAACCTGGCTGTCCGGTCCGCAGGCGACCGAGCTGCGCGTCTCCGCGGCCATCAACGACAGCCTGGCGGCCCGCTTCGACGTCCGGATTCTCGCCGACGGCACGCTGCGCACGAGCGTCGGCGTGGCGAACGAGTGGGGCTACAAGGAAGGCGTCGGCGCCGAGACCTACGATGCGCGCGTCCTGGTCGACGGCCAGGAAGCCTTCGCCGTCGAGAACCTCGCGCACTACAGCTGGTCGACCTGGCGCGAGGTCGTCACCGTCGAACCCGGCGGGCAGGTCTCGGTCGGCGACGGCGGCGGAGTCCGCGTGCTGCGCGACGTCGAGCACCTGATCGAAAGCGGCGCCGTGCCGCGCATCGACACCTCGCTCGGCGTCGAGGCAGAGGTCCTGAGGCACACCGGCGACCTGCTGGCCGGCGCCGACTTCGGTCCGCTGGGCAGCGGCACGATCACCCACTACATGCCCGGCACAGGCGATCGGGGCGACATCGGCGTGCTGCCGGACTGGGCCGTGACCTACCTGCAGACCCAGGACGCGCGGGCCGAGCGGCTGCTGCTCGGCAACGCCGAGGCTGCCGGCTCGATCCCCTGGCACTTCCGCGACGCGGCGACCGGCGAGTACGTCAGGGTCGACGACCATCCGCGGCTCTGGCTCGACGAGCGCGGCTCGAACAGCGGCAGCTACGGCGAGGACGCTCCGCCCGTCGTGTTCAGCCGCGAGGGCGGCGGCTTCACCCTCGACCTGGCCCACGAGCCGGACGTCTCCTACCTCGCCTACCTGCTGACCGGCGACGCCTACCACCTCGACAACCTGGCCGCCCAGGCGAGCTTCGACCTCGCCAGCGGCGATCCGAACTACCGTTACGGATCGGAGCTGCTGGGGCCGAGCAACCAGGCGCGCGGCCAGGCCTGGGGCATCCGCACGCTGGCCAACGCGGCCTGGATCGCGCCGGAGGAGAGCGCGCTCAAGGGCTACTTCGAGGACTACCTGCAGTCCAACCTGGAGGGCGCCGTCCAGAGATACCTGGTCGAGGACGTCATGGCCGATGCCGGCGAGCTCGAGGGCTGGCTCTACGCCACCGACGAGCGCGGCAAGGTGTCGCCCTGGCAGAACAACTACTTCGCCATGGTCATGGACCTGGTCGCCGAGCGCGGGAACGCCGAGGCCGGTCAACTCCTGGAATGGCAGGCGAACTTCCTGACCGGGCTGTGGCTGAACGGCGACCAGGGCTACGACCCGCACTACGGCGCGCCCTACAAGCTGCACGTCTACGATTCCTCGACCGGCAACGTGGTGACCGGCGACTACTTCACGACCTGGGCCGAGGTCTTCCAGGAGTCCTTCACCGCGGCGGGCCAGGCCGGCGCCGACGCGCCGGTGCCGATGACCGACCAGGGCTCGCTGTCGGCCGGCGGCGACGGCGCGGCCGGCTATGCGGCGCTCGCGCGCGCCGGCCTCGCCGGACTGATCAGCCAGGGCGTGCTCGAGGCGAGCGAGGCCTTCGGCTGGGTCGTCGAGCACTCGCCGGCGGTCGACGCGACCTACGCCGAGACCAGCAAGTTCGCGATCATGCCCGAGTTCGCCGACGGCTCGGTGCTGCGGATGGCCGACATGCACGTCGGCTCGGCCGGTGCCGACGATCGCCAGGGGACGGCGGCGAACGAGCTCTACGCCGGGGCCGAGGGCGACGACAGGCTGCGCGGCGGCGGCGGCATCGACCTGCTCTACGGTGGCGAGGGCGACGACGAGCTGCGCGGCGAGGACGGCGACGACCAGCTGTTCGGCGGGCAGGGGGCGGACCGGCTCGACGGCGGCGTCGGCAACGACGTCCTGAAGGGCGGCGAGGGGGCCGACCGCTTCGAGTTCGCGGCGGGCAACGCGGGGGCCGACCGGATCCTGGACTTCGACCTCGCCGAGGACCGGATCGGCGTCTCCGGCGGCTTCGCGATCACGACGGACGGGTCCGGCGACGCCGTCGTGCTGTTCGGCGACGGCAGCAGCGTGACGCTGATCGGCATCGATCCCGAGGAGCTCGGCACCGAGCACTTCGCCAGCCTCTAGACCCTGGCTTAAGGCGCCGGCCGGCCTTCGCAGTCCGGCCGGTTGCCGATCGCTCGGTCTCTCAGCCGGCCCGATGGCGCGGCAGCTGCCCGGCGGCGCGCTCGCGCGCCTCGGCTTGGTGCGCCAGATAGCTGCGTCGGGTCGCGATGTGATCGGCGATGAAGCTGGCGTCGTGCCATACGCCCCAGATGAACGACGAGCCCCGACGCGACAGCCAGGGCAGTCCCAGGAAGTAGACTCCGGGTTCGGACGACACGCCCCGCTCGTGGCGCGGCCGGCCCGTCTCGTCGAAGGCGTCGACCTGCAGCCAGCCGAAGTCGTAGGTGTAGCCGGTCGCCCAGACGATCGAGGTCACGCCTTCCTTCGCGAGGTCCAGCGACAGCACGGGATTGCGCATGCAGTCCGGATCGGCCGGGATGGTCCGCGCTTCCGGTTCGGCCGGCAGGTCCAGCCCGTTGCGCACGACGTAGGCGTCGGCCGCATCCAGGACCGCGAGGTAGTTGGCGTCGCCGCGGGCGAGGTTCTGCGCGAGGTCGGGTTCGAAGTGCAGACGACCGTTGTCGAACGACCGCGTCCGGCCGACCAGCGTGACGCCGCGTTCCGCCAGGCGGCGGAAATCGACGGTCTCGCCGCCGTTGGCGCCGCTGACGGATATCGTGACGTGCTCCGTTCCCGGTCCCGGGGTCTGGACGTCCCACTGGCCGAGGACGCCGAGCCACCAGCAGTAGTCGAGGCCCCGATAGCGCCTCGGCGGGCGGTCGTGCGGTCCGACCGAGAGATAGACCTGGCGGCCGGCGCGCTGCAGCTCGTCGGCGATCTGGCCGCCGGACGATCCCGCGCCGACGACGACGACGGCTCCCTCGGGAAGCTGCCCGGGGTTGCGGTAGGCACTGGAATGAAGCTGCAGCAGCCCCGGCCGGTCCGGCACGAGGCCGGGAACGACCGGCTTCTGGAAGGGGCCGGTCGCGGCGACCACGAAGGTCGCTTCGATCGCGCCCTCGGAAGTCTCCACGTGAAATCCGGGCCGGGCCTGGTTGCGCCGCACGGAGGTGACCTCGACCCCGCAGCGGATCGGCGCGCCGAGCTTCTCGGCGTAGCGCTCGAAATAGGCGGCAACCTGCTCCTTCGGCGCGAAGGCGTCCGGATCGAGCTTCTCGAACTCCATGCCGGGGAAGCGGTCGTGCCAGGCGGGCCCATTGGCGACGAGCGAGTCCCAGCGCTCGGAGCGCCAGCGCTCGGCGATGCGGTGTCGCTCCAGCACCAGATGAGCGATTCCGTTGCGTCCCAGATGCTCGCTCATCGCCACGCCGGCCTGGCCGGCCCCGACCACGAGCACCTCGGTTTTCTGCTGCGTCATTCGGACTTGCTCCCCATCCGTCGGCACCCCTGACGGTACGACGGTGGGACAGACTAGGCGGAGTCAGCGCGGCCGGTCAGTCTCGAAATTCGACCGGGCCGTCGGTCTGTCCGGCTACTCCGCGCTCCGCGTCGCCTCGGGGCCGCTGCGCGCGCGGCGCATGCGACGCAGCGCCAACCGGTCGAAGTACCATTCCGGGAACCGCCGGCGCGGGCGGAAGCGTGGCAGGTAGTCGGGATAGAGGCTGGCCATGCGGCGTGGCAGGCCGGCGGGGCCGTCGCGGCGCATGATCTCGGCGATGATGCTGTTCTGGAAGTGGCGCACGCTGTAGGTGGTCATCCGCTTGTGCTGCATCGACAGCAGGTCGGGCCGGGCCGGCGAGACCGTCTCGGCATAGAACCCGGCGTCCTCGCAGACCGCGACCCGTTCGCGGTCCCAGGCGTCCTCGGCCTGCAGGTCGGTGCGGGCCAGCACGCCGAGCAGCCCGTCGTCGCCGATGACGTCGTCCGGCAGCCGCAGGCCGCTGTCGCGCATGCGCCGGACCAGCCGGGCGTCGAGCAGGTAGAGGTCGCCGAAGAACCCGCGCTCCTCGCGCATCGCCTGCTGGTAGACGGCTCGGTTGCGGCCGTTGAGCGGCAGCCCGGCCACGGCATTGGTCCCGGGCCGGCCGGCATGCAGGCGTCGCATCGCCGGCAGCGAGCCGGCGCGGACCTCGGCGTCGCCGTCGACGAAGACGTAGCAGTCGTAACCCGTCCCCACGGTGTCGAAGACGAAGCGGTTCCAGGAGCGTGCCTTGCCGCCCTCGGGCCAGTCGTGGACCGTCAGCGCGGCAAAGTCGGTGGCGCAGGAGCGGGCGACCTCGGCCGTGCGGTCGCGGCTGCCGTTGACCAGCACGTGGACCTCGGCGTCCTCGACCTGGTCGCGGAGGCTGCGCAGGCAGGTCGCGATGCGGCGTTCTTCGTTGTGGGCGAGGACCGCGACGCAGGCCGTCATCGGCAGCCACCTCCTGGTTCGAGAGTCGTTCCGGCGCCCGGCCGCGGGCGAGGCGCGCGGAGCAGGAACGCACGGACCCGCCTTCCGGGTCCGCCGAGACGCCGGCCGGCCCCGGCCTTCGGGACAGGCCGGACCGGAGCCGGCTGGAACCACGGCCCCGGGCTGTCGGTTCGCTGAGGCAGGAACCGCCCCGGGCCGGCTTCCGGCCCGTGGGCCGGGAGCGGGCGCCGGGAGCGGGCGCCGTCCCGCCCCTTCCGGAAGCCAGCGAGCCGCATGACCGCCGAGACGACGAAGCGACCCGAGCGATTTCAGGGCCGCACCGCGGAGCAGCAGATGCTGCGCGGCTCGGTCTGGATGGTGTTCATGCGCTGGGCGATGCGCGGCATCGGGCTGGTCAGCACGATCGTCCTGGCGCGGATCCTGTCGCCCGAGGATTTCGGCCTGGTCGCGATGACCGTGGCGGCCATGCAGATCCTGATCGTGCTGTTCTCCGAGTCCGGCTTCCGGCTGGCGCTGATCCGCGCGCCGGAACCGACGCGCCAGCACTACGATACCGCCTGGACCCTGAGCCTGGCGCTCGCCGCCGGCGTCTCGGTCCTGATGCTGCTGAGCGCGCCGCTGGTCGCCGGCTACTTCGAGGAGCCGCTGGCCGCCGAGCTGATGCGCATCCTGGCCCTGGTCCCGCTGCTCCAGGGCCTGGAAAGCATCCGCACGGTCGACCTGCAGAAGCATCTCCGCTTCTCCGCCGACTTCCGCTTCAACGTCGTCGTCAAGCTCGCCAGCTTCGTCGCGACCCTGGGCCTCGCCCTTTGGCTGCAGGACTACCGCGCGCTGGTCTGGGGCATGGTCGCCGGCGCCGCCGCGCGGCTGCTGGTCAGCTACGCCGTGGCGCCGCACCTGCCGCGGCCCTCGCTGGCGCACGGCCGGGACCTCGCCGGCTTCTCGCTCTGGGTGCTGTTCTCGCAGCTCGGCGAGCACGCCACGGACCTGGCGGACCGACTGATCGCCGGCCGGCTGTTCGGCGCCGAGACGGTCGGCTTCTACCACGTCGCCAGCGAGCTGGCGGTGGCGCCGGCGCGCGAGCTGACCGTCTCCGTGGCCCGGGCCCTGCAGCCGGTCTATGCGCTGCTGACCGACGATCCGCCCGAGCTCGGCCGCAAGTACCTCGTGGTGCTCGGCGTGGTCGCCGCGATCAGCCTGCCGCCCGCCCTGGGCCTGGCGCTGGTCGCGGGCGACGCGGTCACGCTGGTGCTCGGCGAGAAGTGGGCGAGTTCGGCGCCGCTGGTCGCCTGGCTGGCGCCGGCCTTCGCGCTGCACTACCTGACGCGCACCAACTATACGGTCCTGCACATCCTGGGGCGGGCGCGCCTCGCCTCGCTGCTGCGCTGGCCGCTGGTCGCCGGCATTGCCGGCGCCATGGCGCTCGGCGGCAGCCACTACGGCATCGAGGGCGTCGCCGCCGGGCGGTTCTTCGCCCTGCTGGCCTTCATGCCCTGGCCCTTCCTCGTCGCCGGCCGCCTCGTCGGCCTGACGCCCGTCGACTTCGCCTGGGCTCTGTGGCGGCCGCTCGCGGCCAGCGGCGTTATGGCCCTGGCCGTCGCCCTGGCGCATCAGGAACAGCTGGACGCGGTGCTGCGTTTGGCTCTGGACGTCGGGGTCGGGGCGGCGGCCTACACCCTGTCCAGCTTCGCGCTCTGGCTGCTCGCCGGGCGGCCCGAGGGCGTCGAGAGCTTCCTGCTCGCGCGCATCGGATCGTGGCGGCGTGCGGCGTCGGCATGATCGAGGCGCGATGCGGCGGCCGCCACAGCCCGGAAGGACCCGCCTGGCGATGACGCCGGAGATCGTTCTCTACACACTGGTGCCCGAAGGCGAGGCCACCCGTCGGCTGCCGATTCCCTCGGGCATGCGCCTGCGCTTCCGGTTCGGCGATCTTCTCGACAGCCTGCGCTGGCGCACCGGCGGCCGTTTCGCCTTCCGCTCCTACCGCTACGAGCGCTTCCTCTGCTCGAACCGCGGCGACGCGGCGGTGCGCGCGGCGGTCGCCGCTGAGACGAGCCGCCGGCTGCCCCCCGGTTGCCGTGTCCGTCAGCTGCGCTGGGGCAGCCTCTCGCCCGAAGGGATCGAGGCGATCAACCGCGAGGCCTCGGCGCTGGTCGTTGCCGGCGGCGGCTACCTCTCGGCCGACGCCGAGGGCAGGCTGGCGCCGCGCTGCCTGAACGACATCGAGCTGTTCGAGCGGCTGTCGGTGCCGCTGGTCTCCTTCGGCATCGGCCTCAACGTGAATATCGAGGGCGCGGGGCAGGGCGGCCGGCCGCGGCTGGACGACCGGGCCGCGTCGTCGCTGGCCCGCTTCGTGCGCCGCCACGCGCTGCTCGGCGTACGCGATCCGGTGACGCGCGACTGCCTGGAGCGGGTTTCCGGGCGGCAGGTGCGCCTGGCACCCGACCCGGTGTTCTTTCTCGAGCCGGGGCCGCGGCTGCGGTCGGCGCGGGCCGGAAAGGCCGCCGCCGGCGGCGCCGGCGACGCCGGCGCGGGACCGGTGATCGGCCTCAACTTCGCCTTCCACGGCGAGCTGCCGGAGCGCAACCTCGCCCGCAACCTGGGCGACTACATCGCCATGCTGCGGCGCCTGCGGCGGCGCAGCGGCTGCCGCTTCGTCTATTTCCGGCACGCCGATCCCGAGCGGCTCGTGGCGCGCCTGCTGCGCCGGGCCGGCCTGCTCGACGGACTGGTCGAGGATCCCGACCCCTCGGCGATGATCGCCGCCTATGGCGGCGTCGACCTGGTGATCGGCGAGATGATGCATTCGGCGATCATGGCGCTCGCGGCCGGCACGCCGGTCGTCTCGGTCGGCTACGACGTCAAGCACCGGGCGCTCTTCGACCTGCTCGGCCTCGAGGGCTGGCTGGTCGAGGGCGACCGCCGGCCGGCCGAGGCGGTCGAGGCGCGGGCCCTCGACCTGCTCGACGACTTGGCTTCGGCGCGCCGGGACGCCGGGCGCGCGGTGGCCGCGCTCGAATCGCCCTACGGGACCTTCGCCCGCGACTACGGCGCGCTGCTCGACGGCCTGCAGGCAGAGCCGACCGGCCGCCCGCCGGCCGCGGCCGGCGGTGTGCCATGATCTCGTCCTTCCTGCTGATCCTCACGGTCGGTGCGCTGCTGCCGGCCTGCCTCTTCTACCCGCAGGTCGGCCTGATGCTGTGGGGCTGGCTGACCCTGATGAACCCGCATCAGGAGGTCTGGGGCTTCGCCCAGGGACTGCAGTTCAACCTGATCGTGGCCATCGTGACGATGCTCGCCTGGCTGCTGTCGCGCGAGCGCAAGCTGCCGCCGGCCAACCCCCTGGTGGCGACCTTCGTGATGTTCCTGCTGCTCATGGTGCTGTCGCAGGCGACCGCCGTCTATCCGGCCTACTCCTGGCCCTACTTCGAGCAGTTCATGAAGACCATGGTCTTCATCTTCCTGGGCATGGTGATGCTCACCGGCAAGGCGCGGATCCACGGCATGCTGTGGGTCTACGCCATCTCGCTCGGCTACTTCGGGGTGAAGGGCGGCGCCTTCACCCTGCTGACCGGCGGCTCCTACCACGCGGTCGGGCCGCCCAACACCATGATCTCGGACAACAACAACTTCGGGCTGGCCCTGGTGCTGGCGCTGCCGGTGCTGTTCTACCTGCGCCGCCAGACGGCGCACCGCCTGGTGCGTCTCGCCCTGCTCGGGGCGATCGCGCTGACCGGGCTCTGCGTGCTCGGCACGCAGTCGCGCGGGGCCTTCGTCGGCCTGGCGGTGATGGCGGCTGTGCTGATCTGGCGCTCCCGGCACCGCGCGGCGATGCTGGTCGGCATCGCGCTCCTGGCGATCCCGCTGGTCACCTTCATGCCGCAGTCCTGGCACGAGCGGATGGCGACGATCGAGAACCCGATGGAGGACAAGTCCTTCCAGGGTCGGGTCGATGCCTGGCACATCGCCTTCGCCATCGCGCAAGCCGACCCGCTGACCGGAGGCGGCTTCCGGGTCGGCTACCTGCAGGACGTCGCCGACCGCTTCACCGGCGGCGGCTACGAGGCCCGCGCCCACCACAGCATCTACTTCGAGATTCTGGGCGGCATGGGATTCACCGGCCTGGCCTGCTTCCTGGCGATCCTCTGGATGACCTGGCGCAACGCGGCCTGGCTGAGACGCAACACGGGCCAGGACCCCGGCCTGCGCTGGGCCTTCGACCTGGCCTCGATGACCCAGGCTTCGCTGGCCGGATACGCGGTCGCCGGCGCCACGCTCTCGCTCGAGTTCTGGCCCGGCTACTGGCTCTTCGTGCCGCTGCTGATGCAGACGCGCCGCCTGGTCGCCGAGCGCCTCGGGCAGGCCTCGCGCGGCGCGCCGGCACCCGATCCGGGGAGCTTGCCGGCAGGCCGCTTGGCCGGGACCCCTCCCAACCGCGCCGGCACGGAGGCGGCACGATGGTGAGCGGCCTCTTCCTGCTGCTGGCGTGCGTGGCGCTGGTGGTCGCCGTCTTCTGGGTGGTGGCCAACGAGGGCGCCGGCGTCGACGGGCCGACCCGCGGTCTGCTGGCCTTGCCGCACGAGGCAAGGCAGGAGGCGCAGAAGGCGCGGTCCGGGCAGGGGCCCTCGGTCGAGCAGGCGGGCGCCGACGAGGGCGCCGGGCCGCGGCGGCGCTGACGGGCGAGGCGCCGGGGCGTCAGCGCTCGCGGACGGGTTTCGGGCCGGCCGCCAAGAGCCGTCGAGCCTCGCGCTGCCTTGCCCGGGCGAGCGCTCGCATGTCATCGCAGAGATCCTGCAGCGCCTCGACGCAGCGCAGCGTTTCGGCCGCGTTCCCGCGTCCGGCGGCGATCCGGGCCGCGGCTTGGTCAAGTCGCTCGCGGAAGTACGCCACGAGCGGGCGCAGCTCGGCGGGCAGGGCGCCGTCGTGCGGCAATCTCGCGCGCTCGCGCGCCATGGTCTCCAGGAGGCGGCCGACGGCCCCGTCCAGGGCGCTCCGCTTCGGCCCCGGCGGCGCGGCGGCGCCGGCAGGCGGGGGAAAGGCGAGGATGGTGGCGTCGGGCATGTCGGGACCTCTCATTCGGACGGCCGAGGCGCGCCCGGCCTGCGCGGACCGAGGGCTCGGCCAGAGGCTCGCAGTCTCCCCGGTCGTCGGAGGACCGCCAAGCTGTCCCAAGGGAGCGCGCGCCTGACCATTCGGATAGCCCGGCCGGCCCGAAGGCGGCCCACTTGAAACTCTCGGCAGCGCCGCTCGTTGGTGTCCCGAACCTGAGCCGCCGGGAGACAGGATGAGCGACGCCAAGACCGCACTGAAGCAGCTCGCCGGCAGGATCGGCTACGACATCACCCACATCACCCGAACCGTCGCCTACCGGGCGGTCGAGGACCGCCTGCGCGCGCTCGGGCCCGAGCGGCTCGAGGCGCTGGAGATCTCGGGCGGCGACCACTGGCGCGACTTCGGCTTCAAGAGCTACGTCGACTTCGCCTTTCCCGAGTGCGACATCTGCCGCGACCGCCTGGACCGGCAGTTCGACGTGATCATTGCCGACAACGTCTTCGAGCATCTGCCCTATCCCTACCGCGCCGCGCGCAACGTCCACGCGATGCTGAAGCCGAGCGGTCTCTTCGTGAACATCACGCCGTTCCTGATCCGCTATCACCCGGTGCCGATCGACTGCACGCGCTGGACGCCCGAGGGCATGTGCTTCTTCCTGGAAGAGGCGGGGTTCGATCCGGAGCGCGTCGAGGCGCATGCCTGGGGCAACCGCCGCAGCGTCGTCGCCAACCTGCGCCGCTGGGCGCGCACCGGCTTCGACCGCAAGCTGCCGAACGACCCGCAGTACCCGGTGACGGTCTGGGCCTTCGCGCAGAAGGCTCCGGCGCAGGCGTGATCGGCGCCCGGCCGGCGCGGCCCCGCGGCCGCGATCCTTTCGGGATGCCTGCCCGAGCGGCCCCCGGCGCGCTCCCGGGCACGCTCCCGGGCACGTGGGGGGCGCCGGCCGGGCCATGAAACTTTTGGCTCCGGCGCTCGTTGGTCTCGGGAATTTCGCAGCCGCACTCCGCATTCCGTCCAGCGCCCGCTCCGCCGGGGCATTGGGCAGGAGGAGATCAACGGTTAGCCTGTCGGATCCGAAGCGGCTGGCCGCCGTGCCACGCCGCCCGGTGCATCGTACGTGAAGCCAGAGCATCGTTCGTGAAGGGGGGACCGAGGAAATGAGGGGACTCGCAGCACTAGGAAAGGCCGTGGCGCTGCTCGGCCTGGGCCTGATGATGGCCGGTTGCGCGGCCAACGACTATCCGACGGCACCCGACGCCGTCGGTGCCTCGGGAGCCGAGGCGCCGGACTACCGGATCGGTCCGCTCGACAACCTGGAGATCTTCGTCTGGCGGGCGCCCGACCTGGCGGCGACGATTCCGGTGCGACCGGACGGCCGGATCTCGACGCCGCTGGTCGACGACATGGTCGCCGCCGGCAAGACGCCGACTCAGCTCGCCCGCGACCTCGAGGAGGCGCTGACCCCCTATGTCCAGGACCCGGTCGTCACCGTCCTGGTCGAGGGCTTCGTCGGGCCCTTCTCGCAGCAGGTCCGCGTGGTCGGCGAAGCCCAGGAGCCGACGGCGATTCCCTACCGCACCGGCATGACCGTGCTCGACGTCATGATCACGGTCGGCGGCCTCACCGAGTTCGCGGCCGGCAACGGTGCCGTGTTGATCCGCGGACCCGGCGCGGATGCGCGCAAGTACGCGCTGCATCTGGACGACCTGCTGCGCGACGGCGACATCTCGGCCAACGTGCCGGTGCTGCCGGGCGACATCATCCTGATCCCGGAAAGCTGGCTGTAAAGGCAATCGATGAACCAGGGCGTCGCCCATATCGTCCGACTGCTGCGGTTCTATGCCTACGGCCTGTGGGACCGGCGGTGGTCGATCGCCGTGGTCGCGTGGATCGTCTGCGTCGTCGGGTGGGTCGCGGTCGCGACGATCCCGAACCGCTACACCTCGACGGCGCAGATCTACATCGACACGGAGTCGCTGCTCGGACCGCTGATGGAGGGGCTGGCGGTCGACCAGAACGTCGGCGCCCAGGTCGACGTCGTCCGCCGCACCCTGCTGTCGCGGCCCAACATGCTCGAGCTGGCGCGCTCGACGGACCTCGACCTGCAGGCCGACACGCCGATCGAGATGGACCGTCTGCTGACCGACCTCTCGCAGGACATCCGGCTGGAGACCCGGGGCAGCGAGCTGTTCCGGATCAGCTACACCAGTGCCTCGCCGGAGCTCTCGCAGAGCGTCGTCTCGGCGCTGCTCAACATCTTCGTCGAGAAGAACCTGGGCGCCTCTCAGGACGACGCCGACAAGGCCCAGCGCTTCCTCGACCAGCAGATCGCGCGCTACGAGCGCGACCTGCAGGAGGCGGAGAAGGCCGTCGCCGACTTCAAGCGCGAGCATGCCGGGGAGCTTGGCGGCAGCGAGCGCGCGCTGCGCCAGATCGATCAGACCCAAACCTCGCTGCAGGGCATGCAGGAGGAGCTGTCGTCGCTGACCTGGACGCGCAACCAGCTGCGCATGCAGCTCGCCGAGACGCCGCAGTTCAACCAGGAGACGGTCACGACCTCGGGCGGCGGCTCGCCGGAGCGGGCGCAGCTGCGCGCGGCGCGGGAGCGGCTGGCCAATCTGAAGCTGACCTTCACCGACAAGCATCCCGACGTGATCGCCACGCAGCGTCAGGTCGACCAGCTGGAGAGCCAGGTCGGGCCCTCCGGCGGCACGACCACGACGACTCGCGAGGCCAACCCCGAATACGACACGCTGTCCCAGGAGCTGTCGCGCGTCGAAGGCCAGATCCAGGCGGTCAAGACGCGCATCGACAACGCCAAGGCGCGGATCGCCGACCTGGAGATGGTCGTCCAGGAGACGCCGGATGCCGAGGCCGAGCTGACCCAGCTCACCCGCGACTACGACATCATCCGGAAGAACTACGAGGCGCTGATCTCGCGGCGCGAATCGGCGCGCATGGCCCAAGACATGAAGACGGACACCAGCGCCGTCGAGTTCCGCGTCGTCGAGCCGCCGATCGTCCCGGTCAGCCCGAGCGGCCCGCCGCACGGCCTGTACATGGCCGCGGTGCTGTTCGCCGGCCTCGGCGCGGGCGTCGCCCTGGCGCTGCTGCGCCTCCAGGTCGCCGGCGGCTTCCAGACCAGCGACGAGCTGGGCAGGGCCTTCGGGCTGCCGGTGCTGGGCAGCATCAGCAAGATCCGCACCCGCAGCCTTCCAGGAACAATGGTCGAGGGCACCGCGTTCGTGGGGTCTGTAGCGGCGCTGCTGCTGGCCTTCGGCACGGTGTTCTATCTCTACCAGTTCGGCGAGCAGAAACCCGACGTTTCCAACCTGCTGTCGACCTGGAACGGGCGCATCGAGCGACAGGTCGGGCAACTGCTCTGACGCGGCGGCGTCCGGCAACAGGTTTGGGAGCTCCATGAGCATCATCGACAAGGCCGCGAAGAAGCGAGACGGCTCCGGCCGGCCTTCCCTGGTCGAGCGGGCGATGTCCCGCAACGGCGCCGGCGCGCCGGAGGCCGGGGAAGCGGCACTCGGGCAGGCGAAGCCGGCCGCCCGGCCGATGGCCGGGACCGCCCCGGCCGGGGCATCGGGCGCCGCACGGGTCAACGGCTCCGCCGCGGACTCGGCGAAGGCGGGGACGAATGGCGCAGGGCCTGCCGATGCGTCTCCGGAGCCGGCCGCAAGCGGCCGGCTGGCCGGCAGCCGGCGGGCAGCGCCTGCGGCGCCGCGCGCAAGCCGCCCGTTCCGCCTCGACTGGGACGAGCTGGAGCGGCGGCGGCTGATCGGCACCTCGCGCCACGCGAAACGACTGCAGAGCGAAATTCGCACCATCAAGTCGCGGCTCATGTCGGGCGTCGGCTTCTTCAAGCTGAAGCGCGGTGCGCGCCAGCGCGCCGGCGAGAATCTCGTGCTGGTGACCTCGGCCCGCCAGGGCGAAGGCAAGTCCTTCACGGCGGTCAATCTGGCCCTGAGCCTGGCGCTCGAGGACCGCATCCAGGTCCTGCTGGTCGACGCCGACGCGGCACGCGGCAGCGTCACCGACTTCTTCGGGATCGATCGCGGCGAGAAGGGCCTGCTCGACCGTCTCGCCGATCCCGGCATGGACCTCTCCGAGGCGCTCTGGCGCGCCGAGGGTTCCTGTCTCTCCGTGCTGCCCGTCGGCAACGGCGCGTCGACCTCCGCCGACCTCTACGCCAGCCCGGCGATGACGCGCCTGCTGGAGGAGCTGTCGAACCGCTATCCGGATCGCTTGATCATCTTCGATGCGCCGCCGATGCTGGCAGCCAACGACCCGATGGTCCTGAGCCATCAGATCCGTCAGGTTCTGATGGTGGTCGAGGCCGGAAAGACGACCGAGGCGACGATCCGGACGGCACTCGACGTGCTCGGACAGCGCGAGCGGGTGAGCTTGGTACTCAACCACTGTACCATCGAGGGGGACGAGGTCCAGTCGACCAGCTACGGCTACGGGTACGGCTACGGACCGGGGATGGAGCAACGCGACAGCCCGCCGTCGGGCAGGCAAGAGGCCGCCTGACGCGAGGGGGGCCTCGCGAAGGGGGGACAGGACGTGACGGTACTTCGGGGTCTGACGGGGGCGACGTCGGCGCAAGCAGCGCCGAGGGTTGGAAAGCTGGCGGCACCGGCGCCGGCGGGAGGTCGGCCGCTCCGGCTCGGCCTCGCCGCCCTGGCGGCGGTCGCGGCGCTGGGCACGGTTCCCGCAGGCGCCGCGGAGATCCGCTTCACGAAAGGGATGCAGAGCAGCGTGACGGTCACCGACAACGTCGATCTGGCACCGGAAGGCAGCGAGGAGGCGGCCATCGTCACCAGTGCCGGCCCGACGGCGCAGCTGACGGTCGACGGCAACCGGCTCGACCTGCTGTTCGCCGGCTCGCTGCAGCTGCAGCACTTCTCCAACGACAACGCCGTGCGGCTCGACCAGAACCTGCGCGGCTCGGCCACCGCCGAACTCTGGGAGGACTGGCTCTATCTCGACCTCGAAGGCAGCTCGAGCCGCCAGCTCACCGAGCCGGACAGCCGGGTCTCGGCCTCGGACAGCTCGCGCGGCGACCGCGAGAGCGTGACGGTGCTGGAGGCCAGCCCCTACCTCGCGCACAACTTCGGCAACTGGGCCGAGGGCGAGCTGCGCTACCGCCGCACGCAGACCTTCTCGGGCGGCGACAGCGGCGACTCGGTGCAGGACGAGCAGATCTTCCGCCTGGAGAGCGGCACCCGCTTCACCCGCACGCGGCTGGGCCTGCTGCTCGAGCGCATCGACGAGGAGTCCGACGACGGCGACGGCCCGACGGGCCTGCAGGACGACAACGACGACGTCGAGCGCTCGACCGCCGAGCTGGCCGGCCAGTATGCGGTCTGGCGCCGCTTCTCGGTGACCGGCACGGCCGGCTACGACAAGGTCGAGTCGAGCGACGATCGCGATCTCGGCGGGCCCTTCTACATGCTCGGCTTCGACACCCGACCGGGGCCGCGCAGCGAGTTCGCCCTGGGCGTCGGCGAGCGCTACGGCGGGCTCTGGGTCGAGGGCGACTTCAGCTACGACATCACCGAGCGGCTGACCCTGACGGGCGAGATCGACCGCATCCTGGAAACCGGGACCGACCGACTGTCGGACCGCCGCCGCGGGCGGGTCGTCGACCCGGTGACCGGCGAGCTGGTGACGGAGGACCTGAACGAGGACGACCAGGACGGCCTGGCCGTCACCTGGCGGGGCACCATCGGCCTCGACGGCGTCTACGGGCGCAACACCTTCAACCTCGACCTGCTCTACGTCGACCGCCAGTTCGAGGACTCCAGCGACACGACCTACGGCCTGCGCGGCGGCTGGACGCGCCAGCTCTCGCGGCGCTGGTCGACCCGCCTGTCGGGCTTCGCAACGCGCGTCGACGGCGAGCCGCAGACCACCACCGTCGGCGCCCAGCTGTCGCTCGACTATCTGGTCTACACGAACACGATCATCGCGGTCGGCGTCTCGCGCACCGAGCGCTTCGCCGACCAGCCGGGCGACGAGTACACCGAGAACACGGCCACGGTCATCGGCCGAATCAGGTTTTGATGCAGGACATCATCGCAGACTTCTATGGACTGGAGACGGCACCCTTCCGGCTGACCCCGGACCCGCGCTTCTTCGTCGGCACGACGGTACACCGCAAGGCCCTGAACTATCTGCACTTCGGCCTGGAGCAGGGCGAGGGCTTCATCGTCATCACCGGCGAGATCGGGGCCGGCAAGTCGCTGGTCATCGAGCACATGCTGGCGCAGGTCGACCAGTCGCGGATCGTGGCGAGCACGCTCGTCACCAGCGCGGTCGAGGCCGACGAGGCGCTGAAGCTGGTCGTCTCCGCCTTCGACCTGGACGTGCAGGAGCGACAGAAGGCGGCCGCTCTGGAGGCCTTCTCCGACTTCCTGCGGCGCGAGCACAGCGCCGGCCGGCGCGTGCTGCTGATCGTCGACGAGGCGCAGAACATTCCGAAGAAGACGATCGAGGAATTCCGGATGCTGACCAACTTCCAGGTCGAGGGCCAGTCGGTCTTCCAGATCTTCCTGGTCGGTCAGCCGCAGTTCCGCGACATCCTGATGGACCCGGACCTGGAGCAGCTGCGCCAGCGCGTCGTCGCCTCCTTCCACATGGTGCCGCTGTCCTTCGAGGATACCCAGCAGTACATCGAGCACCGCCTGGGGCTGGTCGGCTGGACCGGCCGGCCGGCGCTGACCCACGAGGCGCTGCGCGCCATCCACCGGGCGAGCGGTGGCCTGCCGCGGCGGATCAACCAGATCTGCAGCCGCCTGCTGCTGTTCGGTGCGCTGGAGGAACTGGAGGAGCTCGACGAGACCACCGTCGCCGCCGTGCTCGACGACCTCGGCGAGGAGCTCTCACAGGACCAGCCGGGCTCGGACCGCGCGCGCCGCGCCGCCGCCGAGCGCGACCCCGCCGCCGGCGCGCCGGCGCCGGCCGGCGACGAGGGCGCACGCGCCGCCAACATCGAGCGCCGGGTCGAGGCGCTGCTGCAGCGCTACCTCTCCGGCGGCCCGGCGGGCGGCGACCAGGTCAGGGAGTTGACCGAGCGGCTCGAGTCGGTCGAGCGCTCGCTGTCGGAGATCTACCGGGGGAAGGGGGCTTTCGCCGAGAAGCGGGACGTCAGCACGCTGCGTGGACAGCTCAAGGAGCTGAAAACGACGTTGGCCTCGCTGGACGAGCGCGTGACGGCCGACGAGGCGGCGCTGCGGCAGACGCTGCAGTCGCTGATCGACTTCGTCGACAAGGCGCCGCTCGCAACCCCGAACCAGGAGATCCTCAATGGACGCGACCCGGACGCGCATGGCCCCAGAGCGCAAGGACCGGACGCGATCGGTACCCGCGAATCCGGCCGGCTCGGCCACGACGCCTGACGCCGCGGCGGGCGAAGTCACCCGCAACGCCCTGTCGGTCGACGTCGAGGACTACTATCACGTCTGGGCCCTGTCGGAGGCCTATCCGCGCGAGCGGTGGGACCGGGCCGAGCGCCGCGTCGAGCGCAACACCCGGCGCCTGCTCGACCTTTTCGACGAGGCCGGCGTCAAGGCGACCTTCTTCACGCTGGGCATCGTCGCCGAGGAGTTCCCGGCGCTGGTGCGCGAGATCGCCGACCGCGGTCACGAGCTGGCGAGTCACGGCTACTCGCACCGCAAGGTCTTCGAGCTGAGCGCCGATGACTTCGCCGAGGAGCTGCGCCGGACCAAGGGCGTGCTCGAAGAGCTCTCGGGCCGGGAAGTGATCGGCTACCGCGCGCCGAGCTTCTCCATCGACGCGCGCACGCCCTGGGCCTACGAGCGCCTGGCGGCGACCGGTCATCGCTACAGTTCGAGCATCCATCCGATCGACCACGACCACTACGGCGCGCCGGACCATCCGCGCCATCCGGTCCGCTGCCCGCGCAGCGGTCTGCTCGAGATTCCGATCGCGGTCGTGGAACGTTCCGGCCGGCGTGTGTCTTGCGGTGGCGGGGGTTTCTTCCGCCTGCTGCCCTACGCCTGGAGCCGCATGAACATCGAACGCCTGAACCGCCGCGACGCCCTGCCGGCGACCTTCTACTTCCATCCCTGGGAGATTGATCCCGACCAGCCGCGGGCCGAAGCCCTGTCCCCTCGCGCGCGCCTGCGCCACTACAGCAGGCTCTCGGCGATGGAGGCGAAGCTCGGCCGGCTGCTGCGCGACTTCGCCTGGGACCGCGTCGACCGCACCTACGGGCTGGCGGGCGAACGCGACGCCGCCACCCTGCCTGAGCGCTCCGCGGCGACGGCCTGAGCCATGGTCGGGATGCCGAACAACGCCCGCGCCGGCGCGCCGGCGGACGGGGCCGCTGCTGCGACGGACCGTGTCGAGGTGCGCGAGGCCCTCGCGGAGGACGGCGGGCGCTGGGACGCCTTCGTGGCGGCCTGTCCGGAAGCCACCTTCTTCCATCGCTTCGGCTGGTCGCGCGTGGTGAGCGAGGCGCACGGCCACCGCACCTGGTTCCTGCTGGCCGAGCGCAACGGGTCCGTGGAAGGCGTGCTGCCGCTCGTCCTGGTGACCTCGCCGATCTTCGGCAAGGCGCTGATATCGACCGGCTTCACGGTCGGCGGCGGCATCGCTGCGACCGGCGAGGCGGCGCGCGCGCTGCTCGCCGAGCGCGCCGTCGAGATCGGCCGGGAGGTCGGCGTCGACTACGTCGAGCTGCGCTCCGAGCAGGCGGAGCTCGAGGACTGGCTGGTCAAGGACGGGACCTACGTGGTCTCGCGCCGCGTGCTCTCCGAGGACGAGGACGAGAACCTCAAGGCGATCCCCCGGAAGAAGCGGGCCGACGTGCGCAAGGCGATCAAGTCGGATCTCACGGTCGACACCGACGTCTCCCTGGAAGAGGTCTACGCGCTCTACGCCGAATCACAGCGCAACCACGGCACGCCGGTCTTCTCGCGCCGCTTCATGGAAGCGATCCTGAGGGAGTTCCCGGAGGAAACCGAGCTGTCGCTGGTGCGCAAGGACGGCGAAGGGCTGGCCTCGTTGCTCTCGTTCTACTTCCGCGACCAGGTCATGCCCTATTACGCCGGCGCGACGCCCGCGGCGCGGCCGCATCACGCCTTCGACTACCTCTACTGGACGCTGATGCAGCGCGCCGTCGCGCGCGGCGCCCGGGTCTTCGACTTCGGCCGCAGCAAGGTCGGCACCGGCTCGTGCGACTACAAGAAGTTCTGGGGCTTCGAGCCGGAGCCGCTGAGCTACCAGTACCACCTGGTCAAGGCCCGCGAGCTGCCCGACGTCAATCCGCTGAACCCGAAGTACCGGCTGATGGTGAAGGCCTGGCAGCAGCTGCCGCTGGCGCTGTCCCGGCGGGTCGGGCCGCTGGTCGCGCGGCAGCTGGGCTGAGCCGATGCGCGACGAGATCCTGTTCCTGGCGCACCGGATTCCCTATCCGCCGGACAAGGGCGACAAGATCCGCTCGTGGCACCTGCTGCGCCATCTGGCGCGGCGTCACCGGGTCCACCTCGGCTGCCTCCTCGACGACCCGGACGACCGGGCGCACCTGCCGTTCCTGGCCGGGCAGGTCGAGAGCCTGCAGGCCGAGCCGATCGTGCCGCGGCGCCGCAAGGTTGCCAGCCTCGCCGGGCTCGCGACCGGCCGGCCGCTGACCTTCGGCTACTTCCGCAACGCCGCGTTGGGACGCTGGGTGCGCCAGCTGTTGCGCGAGCGGCCGATCCGCTTTGCCTACGTCTTCTCCTCCGGCGTCGCGCCCTATCTTCTGGAGGTGCCGCAGCGGCCGCCGATGGTCGTCGACTTCGTCGACGTCGATTCCGAGAAATGGCGGCAATACGCCGCCGAGGCCGGACCGCCGCAGTCCTGGCTGTTCGCCCGCGAGGCGCGGCGCCTGGCGGAGGCGGAGCGGCGGATCGCGGAGCTGTCGGCCTTCAGCCTGCTGGTCAGCGAGCCCGAGGCGGCCTTGTTCCGAGACCGCAGCGGGCTGGACGAGACGCGGGTCGGGGCGCTGAGCAACGGCGTCGACCTCGCGCAGTTCGACGCCGGCAGGGAGTGGGCGTCGCCCTTTCCCCAGCGCGAGCGCCGCCTGGTCTTCACCGGCGCCATGGACTACCGGGCCAACGTCGAGGCGGTGACCTGGTTCGTGCGCGAGATCCTGCCGCTGGTCCGCGCCCGCGTCCCGGAGGCCGTGCTCAGCATCGTCGGGACCCGGCCGACCCCCGCCGTGCTGCAGCTCGGCGAGCAGCCGGGGGTGCGCGTCACCGGCCGCGTCGAGGCGGTCGCGCCCTGGCTCGCCCACGCCGAGGTGGCGGTCGCGCCGCTGAGGGTCGCCCGCGGCATCCAGAACAAGGTCCTGGAGGCCATGGCCATGGGGCGTCCCGTCGTCGCCACGCCGGAGGCGCGCGAGGGCATCGACGCGGCGGCGGGCGAGGATCTGCTGACCGCCGCGGCGCCCGCCGAGTTCGCCGAGCAGGTCTGCCGCTGCCTGGAGGATCCGGCGCTCGGCCGGCGGCTCGGCGAGGCCGGGCTGCGGCGAGTCCGCGAACGCTATTCCTGGGAAGCCCGTCAGCGCGACCTCGATGCCCTGCTGGCGCGCGTGCTGCCCGCTGCTCCGGCGGCTCCGGCGCAAGAGCCCCTGCAGGTGCCGGCATGACCGGCGGCCTCGACCACAGACAGGACCGGCGCCATGGCTGACGCGCCCGTCTCGGCCCTGCGCTCGTCGAGCGCGCCCGGCAGCGCCTGGCCGCGCAGCCTCCTCGTCTACGGCCTGGCGCTCGTCCTGCTGCTCGGCCTCGGCCACGAGGTCGTCGCCGCGATGGTGCGGACCTGGGCCAACACCACGACCTATCACCACGGCTTCCTGGTGCTGCCGATCTGCCTCTACCTGGCGTGGCGGCAGCGCCGCCGCCTGGCCGTTCTGGAGCCGTCCGGATCGCTCGGCGGGGCGCTCTGCCTCCTGCCGTTCGGCCTGCTCTGGGCGCTCGGCTCGGCCGGCGACGTGGTCTTTCTGCAGCAGCTCGGGCTGGTCGGGCTGGCGGTCGCGCTGGTTCCCGCGCTGATGGGCTGGCAGGTCGCCGGCGTGCTCTGGTTCACGCTGGTCTTCGCCTTCGCCATGGTGCCCTTCGGCGACGAGCTGGTGCCGGCGCTGCAACAGGTCACCGCGGAGTTCTCGGTGCGCCTGCTGCGCCTGGTCGGCATCCCGGTGTTCCACGAAGGGCTGCTGATCCAGACGCCGACCGGCATGTTCGAGGTCGCCGAGGCCTGCGCCGGGCTGCGCTTCCTGATCGCCAACCTGGTCGTCGCCTTCCTGTTCTGCCACTTCAGCTACCGGACCTGGTGGAAGTGGTTCGCCTTCATGGCGCTGGCGACCCTGATCCCGATCCTGGCCAACGGCCTGCGCGCCTTCGGCATCATCCTGATCGCCTACGAGACCGACAACGAGGTCGCGACCGGCGTCGACCATCTGGTCTACGGCTGGGGCTTCTTCACCCTGGTGATGCTGCTCTCGCTGTTCGTCGGCAACCTCTTCGCCGACCGCGGCATGGGCGGCCTCGGGGCGGTCGAACCGAACCCGGCCGAGGAACCCGCGCCGGCGCGCGAGTCCGGGCGCCGCGGCCCCGGTCTCGGCTTCGCCGGCCTGGTCCTTGCCCTGGCCTTGGCCGGGCCGCTCTGGGGCCTGCTGATGGGCTCGGTCGCCGGCGCCGCCGGGCCGACAGGCGCCGAGGCGACGCCGCGGCTCGCCGAGGCCGACTGGCCGGCCGCCGAGGGCGCGGCCGCCTGGCAGCCGGCCTTCCCGGCGGCCGACGCGACGGACGCCGCGGCCTATCGGCTCGACGGGCAGAGGGTCGAGGCCTTCCTGGCCTACTACCGGTACCAGCGCCAGGGGGCGGAGCTGATCCACGGCGACAACGCTTTCTATGGCGAGCGCTGGACGCGCATCGGCACCGACAGCTGGTCTGCCGAGATTGACGGCCGGCAGGTGCCCGCGCGCATGCTGCACCTGGCGCGCGGCGACGAACGGCGGCTGGTCGCGACCTTCTACTGGATCGACGGTCGCTTCGTCGCTGACGCCCTGGCTGTCAAGCTGCGCCAGACGCTGGCCCGGCTCGAGCTGCGCCAGGCGCCGGCCGCGGCGCTGGCGATCAGCACCCCGATCCGCGAGAGCCGCGAGCGGGCCGAGGCGCGGCTGCGGCGGTTCCTCGACGGCGGGGGCGGCCGGGTTGCCGCGCTGTCGCCCGCGTCCGGTTCCGGCTCGTGACGGCGGGGCGGGCGGCATGTGCGGCATAGCAGGCATCCTCGACCTCCGCGGCCGGCGCGCGATCGATCCGCGGCGCGTCGAGCGGATGACGGCCTCGATCGCCCATCGCGGGCCGGACGGCGCGGGCTTCCACCATGAGCCCGGCCTGAGCCTCGGCCACCGGCGCCTGGCCATCGTCGATCTCGCCGGCGGCGCCCAGCCGATGGCCAACGAGGACGGCGAGGTGCTGACCACCTACAACGGCGAGATCTACAACCACGAGGCGCTGCGCCGCGAGCTCGCCGGCGGGCACGGCTTCGCGACGCGCTGCGACACGGAGGTGCTGGTCCACGGCTGGGAGGAGTGGGGCGAGGCGCTGCCGACGCGGCTGCGCGGCATGTTCGCCTTCGCGGTCTGGGACCGGCGGCGGGAGACCCTGTTCCTGGCCCGCGACCGGGTCGGCGAGCGGCCGCTCTACTACGCCGTGACGCCGGACGGGCTGCTGGTCTTCGCCTCCGAGCTGCGGGCCGTCGTGCTCGGCCTGGAAGCGACGCCCGAGCTCGACCGGCGCGCGGTCGCCGACTACTTCGCCTACGGCTACGTGCCGGATCCGAAGTCGATCTTCCAGGGTATCGCCAAGCTGGAGCCCGGCCACTGCCTGACGCTGCGGCGCGGCGCGGCGGCGCCGGCGCCGCGGGCCTACTGGGACATCCGCTTCGACCCGCGGCCCGACGACGGCGCCGACCGGCGCGAGGAGCTGCTGTCACGTCTCGAGGAGAGCGTCGAGCTGCGCCGCATGAGCGACGTGCCGCTCGGCTCGTTCCTCTCGGGCGGCGTCGATTCGAGCGGCATCGTCGCGCTGATGGCCGGGCGCTCGGAGGCGCCGGTCGGGACGTGCTCGATCGGCTTCGACGAGCCGGCGGCCGACGAGCGGCCCTATGCGCGGATGGTCGCCGAGCGCTACGGCACCGACCACGTCGAGCGCAGCGTCTCGCCGGACTCCTGTTCGATGATCGAGACGCTGGCCGAGGCCTACGGCGAGCCCTTCGCGGACAGCTCGGCGCTGCCGACCTTCCTGGTCAGCCGGCTCGCCCGCGAACGCGTCACCGTTGCGATGTCGGGCGACGGCGGCGACGAGCTGTTCGGCGGCTACCGGCGCTACTGGTTCTTCATGATGCAGGAGCGGTTGCGCGGCAGGCTGCCCGACGGCCTGCGCCGCGCGCTGTTCGGGCCGCTCGCGCGCCACTACCCGAAGCTCGACTGGGCGCCGCAGTGGCTGCGCGGCAAGTCGACCTTCGAATCCCTGGCCCGGGACTCGGTCTCCGGCTACTTCCGGGGCATCACCGTGCTGCCCGAGCGCGAGCGCCGGCGCCTGCTGACCCGGGAGTTCCAGGAATCGCTGGACGGCTATCGGCCGGAATCGGTCCTGGCCGGCCATGCCGAGCGCGCCGGCACCGAGGATCCGCTGGCGCTCGCCCAGTACCTGGACTTCAAGACCTGGCTGCCTGGCCGCATGCTGGTCAAGGTCGACCGCGCCAGCATGGCCCACGGCCTGGAGGTGCGCCCGCCGCTGCTCGACCACGAACTGGCGGAATGGGCCGGCACGCTGCCGACCGCCGACAAGCTGCGCGAGCGCGAGGGCAAGTACCTGGTCAAGCGCGCCTTCGAGCCCCTGGTGCCGGCGGAGCTGCTCTATCGCCGCAAGCAGGGCTTCTCGATGCCCCTGGCCCGCTGGATGCAGCACGGCCTCGACGACCGTCTGGCGCAGCTGGCCGCCAGCGACGCCCTGGCCGATACCGGAATGATCGATGCCGACGGCCTGGCCGCGGTGATCCGCGAGCACAAGGCCGGGACGCGCGACCACAGCCAGGCGATCTGGAGCCTGCTGATGTTCGACGGCTTCCTGAAGCAGGCCTGGCAGGGCGAGGCGGCGGTCGATCCGGCCCGCCTCGCCGAGCAGGCGCGCTGGACCGAAGGCGCTCACTCGGCCCCGGGCCGGGCGCGGGCGGGGCTGGCGTGATGCCCCGGGTCAGCGTCGTCATCCCCTGTCTCAACGCCGAGGACACCGTGGTTCGGGCGCTGCAGTCGGTCGTGCGCCAGGCCTTCGACGATCTCGAGATCATCCTCGTCGACGACGGCAGCACCGACGGCACGGTCGCCGCCGCGCGCAGCCTGGGTCTGCCGAACCTGACGATCGCCGAGAGCCCGGGGCGCCAGGGCGCGGCGGCGGCGCGCAACCGCGGCATCGAGCGCGCCCGAGGCGCCTACGTCGCCTTCCTGGACGCCGACGACGAGTGGCTGCCCGGCAAGCTGGAGGCGCAGCTCGCCGGGCTGGAAGCCAATCCGCGCGCGGTCTTCGCCTCGTCGCGCTGTCTCGCGGTCGAAGAGGGCTCGGGCCGCGAGACCTGGCTCTACGACCGCCTGGAGCCGACGTCCGGGCCGGAGGTCTGGCGCACGCTGCTGGCCTACAACTTCGTCGGCACGCCCTCGGTCGTGGTGCGGCGCGAGGCGCTGGACCGGGCCGGCCCCTTCGACGAGACGCTCAACGTCGCCGAGGACCAGGATCTCTGGATCCGGCTCTCGACGCTCGGCGAGCTGGTCTTCGTCGACCGCCCCCTGGTGCGCGTCTATCTGCGCGCCGGCAGCCTGTCCAACGAGAACGTGCTCTGGCGGGTCGAGCACGAGATCTCGATGGTCCGGCGCCACGTCGCGGCTCTGGCGCCGCAGATGACCGAAGCCGAGCGCCGCCGGGTGCTCGGCACCCGCTACACCCGCGTCGGGCGGCATCTCTACCTGAGCCATCCGAAGACCGGCCTGAAGCTGCTGGCGCGCGCGATCCGCTACGGCGACAGCGTCGGCTCGAACCTGCTCTACCTGGCGACCTCCTCGCGTCCCGCGCTGGTCGCCAAGGACCTCCTGCGGCCCCTGGTCCGCACGCTGCGCAGCCGCCGGCAGCCTCAGGTCGGAGGACTCGGGCGGCGATGAGGATCCTCTACCAGCATCGCGTCGCCTCGGCCGACGGGCAGTTCGTGCATATTGCCGAGCTGACCCGCTGCCTCGAGGCGCGGGGCCACGAGATCGAGATGGCCGGCCCGGACGTCGCCGGCGTCGGCTTCGGCACGCAGAGCCGCCTCAAGGCGCGGATCAAGCGGCTGCTGCCGCGCTTCGCCTTCGAACTGCTCGAGCTCGGCTACAACCTGCCGGCCTTCCTGCGTCTCTGGCGGGCCTACCGGCGCAGCCGGCCGCAGGTCTTCTACGAGCGCTACGCCCTGTTCCTGCTCTCCGGCCTGCTGCTCAAGAAGCTCACCGGCGTGCCGCTGGTCCTCGAGGTCAACGCGCCGCTCTACGCCGAGCGGCGTGCCCACGGCGGCCTGTCGCTCGTCTCCGTCGGGCGCTGGGCGGAGCGGGCCGTCTGGCGCGCCGCCGACGCCGTGTTGCCGGTCACCGACGCGCTCGCCGATCATGTCCGCGCCGCCGGCGTTCCGGACGAGCGCATCCTGGTCGTCCAGAACGGCGTCAACGAGGCCTTCCTGGCCGAGCAGGACCGCGAGGCCACGCGGCGGCGGCTCGGTGTGGCCGGCAAGCGCGTGCTCGGCTTCGTCGGCTTCATCCGCTCCTGGCACGGCCTCGACCACGTCATCGACTGGCTCGCCGCGCAGCCGGACCGCGAGGCGCTGCACCTGCTGGCGATCGGCGACGGCCCGGCGCTGCCCGAGCTGCGCCGCCAGGTCGAGAGACTGGGGCTGTCCGCCAGCGTCACCTTCACCGGCGTCGTCGAGCGCGACCGCCTGCCGCCGCTGGTCGCCGCCTTCGACGTCGCGCTGCAGCCTCGGGTGGTGCCCTACGCCTCGCCGCTGAAAGTCTTCGAGTACATGGCAGCCGGCAGGGCGATCCTGGCTCCCACGGCGCCGAACATCGCCGAGATCCTCGAGCACGAGCGCACGGCGCTGCTGTTCGACGAAGCCGACAGCGGGGCCTTCGATCGGGCGCTGCGACGGCTCTGCGACGAGGCCGGGCTGCGTCGCGCGCTGGGCGAGGCGGCGCGGGCGCATCTGCTGGAGCGCGAGTGGACCTGGGCCGCCAACGCCGCGCGCGTCGAGCGCCTCGCCGAGGCGCTGGGCAACAGGCGACGGCTCGGCGCCGGGGGCGGCCGCCCGCGGCGAACGGCAGCGGGCGGTGGCCGGCGATGACCTGTGCGCTCGCCGCCTTCCACCGTTCCCTTCCGGGGCCGCTCGGCTTCGAGCGGCCGGCGCTGATCGTCGTGGTCGACACCGAAGAGGAGTTCGACTGGGACAAGCCCTTCGACCGCCGCGAGACGTCGGTGTCGGCGATCGACGAGGTCGGGCGCTTCCAGGAGATCTTCGACGCCCACGGTGTCCGCCCGGTCTACGCCATCGACTATCCGGTGGCCGACAGCGGGCGCGCGGTCGAGGTGCTCGGCCGGCTGGCGGAGGACGGCCGCGCCGAGATCGGCGCCCAGCTGCACAGCTGGGTGAACCCGCCGTTCGCCGAGCCGACGGGCAACTTCAACAGCTACCAGGGCAACCTGCCGGCCGAGCTGGAAGCCGAGAAGCTCGGCCGCCTCGCCGCGCGGATCCGCGAGCGCTTCGGACGCGATCCGCTGATCCACAAGGCAGGACGCTACGGCTTCGGCCCGAACACCCTGGGGCTGCTCCAGCGGCTCGGCTTCCTGGTCGACATGAGCGCGACGCCGGCCTTCGACTTCTCGCACGACGGCGGGCCCAGCTACCTGCGCTTCGAGGACCGCATCGGCTGGCTCGGCGAGCCGGGCGGCGTCCTGGAGCTGCCCAACAGCGGCGGCTTCGTCGGCAGCTTCGCGCGCCATGGCGCGCGGCTGTTCGAGCTCGGCCGCTCGCGCGCCGGCAAGCGCACACGCCTCGCCGGCCTGCTGGCGCGCCTGCGCCTCGTGGAGAGGATTCGGCTCAGCCCCGAAGGCCACGGCTTCGCCGACATGAGGCGGTTCACGCAGCAGCGCCTCGCCGAAGGCCAGCGCTGCTTCGTGGTCAGCCTGCATAGCCCCTCCTCGATGGTCGGCGGCACGCCCTACTCGACGACCCGCGAGCAGCGCGACGCCCTGGTCGAGCGGCTGCGCCGCTATCTGGGGTTCTTCACGGGAGAGCTGCAGGGCGAGCCGATGACGCCGCTGGAACTGCGGCGCCGCGTCCTGACGGCCCAGCCGACGCGCCACGCCGGCTCGCGTTCCGCTCCGAGTGTCGTCGGTGCGGCGACGGCGGCCCGGCGCTGATCCTCTGAAGGGTCTGAAGCGTGCAGGTCGGAAGGGTGCGTTTGGCCCCGCGAGCAGCCAGCTCGCCAGCACCCAGGCCACGACCGCGGCCACCCGCCCGTCCGCCTGGTCTGGGAGCGGGGAAGGGACGGGGGGCGGCCGCGATCGCGCCGCCGGGTCCGCAGGCCGGGCCCCGAAGGGCGCCGGGTGCGCGGACCCCGCTGCGGCGCCCGGCGCGCGTCCTCTTGGGGGGAGGTGCGTGCCGGGCGAAGGCTTGCGGGCCGGCCGACGACCGGGTGGAAGGCCTGGAGCTGACGACCTTGCCCGGCCTGGGACGGGAACCGCCCAGCCATCACCGGAGCGCCGAGCGCTCGAGCCAGACCGTCTCGCCGGCCCCGGTGTCCTGGGATCTGATACGCAAGCGGCATGCCACGGCGCGGCCCGCCGGGGCCGCCCGACGGCAGTCCGTCGGAGAGCCGCAGCGCCCGGCCCTCTGCGCCCGCTCGGCCGCCGCCGCTGCGCTCGAAGGGCGCCCGGCTCCGAAGCCCGCGCAGCGCCGGACCGCGTCCGGAATCTTTACTTCGCCGACAGAGGAGGGACAGCCTGCCTTACAGCCCGGATCGCGCGAAGAGCGCGACGGTCGCCGATCAGCCGCGAGAAGAGCGCGACCTGGGCGCGGCTCGCCTTGTCCCAGGACAGTCCCTGGGCGAAGGCGCGCACCGCCCTGCGGTCGGGCCGGTCGGCCAGCACCGCGGCGATCTGCCGGGCGAAGGCCTCCGGGGTACGCGGGTCGACGAGGCGGCCGACCGTGTGGGTCGTGATCAGCTCCGGCGTGCCCCAGACGCGGCTGGCGACCACCGGGGTCCCGCAGGCGACCGATTCCAGCAGCACGTTCGGAAAGCCCTCCCGGCTCGAGGCCAGGGCCGTCACGTCGGCGGCGTTGTAGACCTCGACCAGGGCCTCGTGGGCGAGCGGGCCGAGGAAGCGGACGCGCGAGACGACGCCGAGACGCTCGGCGAGACGGCGCAGCTTGTCCTCTTCCGGCCCGGAGCCGGCGATCAGCAGGGTCGCCTCCGGCAGCTCGGGCAAGGCACCGATCAGCAGGTCGTGGGCCTTGCGCTCGATCAGGTAGCCGACCGAGGCGATCACCGGTCCCTCCAGCCCCAGCTTCCGGCGGACCGCCTCGCGGTCGACCGGCCGGAACTGCTCGAGGTCGACCCCGTTGCGGATCACGGTGACGCTCTCCTCCGCCGCACCGAGCTCGACCAGGACGTCCTTGAGCGCCTGGCACACGGTGATCGAGGCCGAGGCCCGGGCGATCGCCCAGGCGATCAGCCGGCGGGGCAGGGCGAAGCGCGGAATCAGGTTGATGTCGGTGCCGCGCGCCGTGATCGCCAGCGGCTTGCCCAGCCGCCGCGCCAAGAGCGCTGCCGCGACGCCGTCGGGGTAGTAGTAGTGCGCGTCGATGGCGTCGAACTCGTAGCCCTCGGCCTGCAGGCGCCGGACCTCGCGAAGCATCGCCCGGTAGAGGAAGAAGGGGGTGGCGCTCATGCCGACCTTCGGGATCGTCAGGTAGCGCGGATGGCTGACCGAGAGGCCGTGGCGCTGCTCGCGCCGCGGCGCTCTCGCGAACTCGGCGTAGGCGCCGAAGCGGCGGTTCCTGCTGGGAAACCAGGGTACCGGCGCTACGACCCGCGAGATCGCCCGGCCGCCCGCCACGAGGTGGCGCAGACGATTCTCGACGAACACGCCCTTGGTCGGCTGCGCCGCATTGGGATAGAGCGTCGTCACGGTCAGCAGCCGCAGCGGCGGCGGCGCGTCCGTCGCCGAAGCGGCGGCCGGCGCGTCTGAGGCGGGCGTGCTCGTTGGAGAGGTCATGAAAGAGGTTCCCTTCTCGGCCTACCGGCGCGATTCGGCTGCTGCGTCGTCCGGGGGCACGCTGGCAGGGGCGGCGGCTGCGCCGGGTCACCGGGATGAAGCTTTCGTCGCCCGCGAATGGTTCCGTCTGCTCGCCGAGACCTGCGTCGATCCGCCGGCGCGCGCGGTCGTCCATCGCCTGGAAGCGGAGGGTCGGGGCGCGGCCCTCGACCTGCCGGTGGTCAGCCGCCCGATCCGGCGGTTCGGTCTGACGGGCCGGGAGGTACGGGGGCTGGCGACCTTCTACAGCGGCGGCTACCGGCCGCCCGGGCTGGACGCCCACGGCGACCCCGGGCCGGCGGTCGGCCTCTGGTCGGGCAGGCTGCAGGCGCTCGACCCGCGGGTCGACCATGTCGTGTTCCGCGCGCTGGCCGAGCGCGACGGCCTGGGCGCGAGCCTCGCCCGGGGGCTGCGCGCCGCCGGCTTCCGGGTCGAGGTCTTCCCCGACTTCGGCAACTGGTACCAGCCGGTCGCCGGCGGCCGCTTCGAGGCCTACTGGAGCGCGCGTCCGGGTCGGCTGCGCAGCACCGTGCGGCGCAAGGGCAGAGCCCTGGAGCGCGACGGGACGGTGGAGTTCCTGCGCCTCGATCGACCGGGCGAGGCCGAGGCCGCGGTTCGGGCCTACGCCGAGGTCGAGGCGCGCGCCTGGCAGCCCCCCGAGCCCCACCCTGCCTTCGTGCCGGAACTGATTCGCCGCGGGCTGCTCGGCGGCTGGGTCCGACTGTGGCTGCTCAAGCTCGACGGCCGGCCGATCGCCGCGCAGATCTGGACGCTTCAGGGCGGCGGCGCGACGATCGCGAAGCTGGTCTACGACGGCGACTGGAAGGGACGCTCGCCCGGCTCGCTGCTGACCCACGCCGCGTTGCGCGACGCGATGGAGGAGGGGCAGCTCGCCGAGATCGACTTCGGTCGCGGCGACGATTCCTACAAGCAACAGTGGATGGACGGGCGGCGGCAGCGCTGGGGACTCGCGGCCTACAACGCGAGAACGCTGCCGGGAACTCTTCTCGCGCTGCGGAACCTTGGAATGCACCGCCTGCGCGCCCTGGCCAGGCGGTCCGGCAGGCCGCCGGAGGATCCGTTTCGGGCCTGAATTCAAGTGCTTGAAGGCTTCAATTCTTCGTATGCGAAGGGTTCGTTCCGGGACATCGGCCGCAAACACCGGTCGGATAGCGCTGCGCTTGATGCATACAACTGCGAAGGTTAGTATCCGCGCACGGACGCCAGCCGACCGAAGGACGGCGATGGGCCGGTTGTCCCAGAGGCGGAGTCACTACCCGCTTGGCGAAGGTGCCGGAGCGGAGGCCGCCAGCCGCTCCCTTGCACGAAACGAAGGCCTCTCGATGAGCCGTAGCCTCTCGCAGCTTAAGAACCGGGCGGGCCGCCAGGGCCCGTTGCGCAGGAGCGGGCCGGCTCGTCTCTCGACGCGCTCGGCCATCCTGGTCTGGTTCCTGCTCGCCGCGCTCGGCTGGCTCATCGTCTTCTATCTCGTTCCCCTGCTGCTCTAGCAAGCCGGCGTTTCCAGCGATTTCACGACGGGACGGCGTCGGCCCGACCGGCGCGAAAGAAATCGCCGACGGGCGGCTTCCGCGGTTCCCTGCGGCCGAGCGGAGGATTCCCGCGTGCTGCGTCGGGGAACTCGTTCGTGCGCGTGGAACCGAGGCAATTTCTTGGCGTTGCGCCGTTAGATTTGTCTGGTAGAGCGGGAAGACCTGTCGCCTCTCGGGGCGGCGCTTATCCACGTCACAGGTAGTGACCGCACCGGCGTCGGCGTCGGTGCACGCGCGACAGGACGTCGCTGCCTGTTCTCATCGAAACTCTGTGACGGGGATGCCCTTGGCTCGGTTGCCGCTGCCAGCGGAACGGATGTGGAGTGAGTCATGAGCGTCTTCGGAATTCATACGCGCAGGACGACGGTTGCCCTGGCCCTCGGGGAGTGGGTCGTCCTGTCGCTGCTCGTTCTGGCGGCGCTCTCCCTGCAGGTCGACATCGCGACGAAGAGCGATCCCGGCCTCACCGTTGACACGCTGGTCGCCGCGGCCTGGAGCACCCTGCTGGTGCTGCTGATGTTCTCGCTCGGGCTCTACGAACCCGAAGCGCGGCGCTCGCTGCGCACCGCGGTGACCCGGGCGGCCCTGGTCTTCGGCCTGGCCGGGGCGGTTGCGCTGCTGCTCTCCGAGACGCTGGCGACCCTGGACCCCCTGGCGCTGCCGATCGCGCTGTCGATGGTCGTGGCGATGCCGCTGTTCGGCCTCGTCCGCTACACCTCGATGCGCGTCTCCTCGCGCAGCCGCGAGCTGGAGGAACTGGTGCTCATCCTGGGCGCCGGCCGCCAGGCCGCGAGCCTGTCGGACTCCCTGCCGGCCGACGCGAGCGCGCGCATCGTCGGCTTCGTGGCCCCCCGCGTGGACCAAGGGGCGGCCCGCGCCGGCGGACAGGCGGCCGTCGAGGTGGCCGAGCGGCGGGTGATCCGGCGCGAGGACTCGCTCGCCGGCGTCGCCAAGGAACTCGGCGTCCGCCAGGTGGTGGTCGCGCTCGACGAGCGCCGCGGCACGATGCCGACCCGCGAACTGCTGGAGTGCCGGATGGAGGGCATCGAGGTGCTCGACCATACCAGCTACCTGGAGCGCGAAACCGGCCGGGTTAACCTCGCCGACCTCTATCCGAGCTGGCTGATCTTCTCCGGCGGATTCCGCTCGAACAAGCTGTTCCGCTTCACCAAGCGCGTGTTCGACCTGGCGATCTCGACCGCGTTCCTGCTGCTCATGCTGCCGCTCTGCGCGATGACGGCCCTGCTCATCAAGCTCGACAGCCCCGGCCCGGTGTTCTATCGCCAGGAACGGGTCGGGCTGAACGGCCGGACCTTCAGCATCGTCAAGTTCCGCAGCATGCGCACCGACGCCGAGGCCTCGGGCCCGCGCTGGGCGAGCCGGAACGACAGCCGCGTGACGCGCGTCGGCGCCTTCATCCGCAAGACACGGATCGACGAGATCCCGCAGGTGCTGACCGTGCTGAAGGGCGACATGAGCTTCGTCGGCCCGCGCCCCGAGCGCCCCTGCTTCGTCGAGGAGCTGTCCCGCTCGATCGAGTACTACAGTGACCGGCACCGGGTGAAGCCGGGCATCACCGGCTGGGCCCAGGTTCGCGCGCCCTACGGTGCGAGCCTGGAGGACGCCCGCGAGAAGCTGACCTACGACCTCTACTACATGAAGCATCAGAGCCTGATGCTGGACTTCCTGATCCTGCTGCAGACCGTTCGCGTGGTGCTGTTCCAGGAAGGCGCCCGCTGAACCGGGTGCCCTGCCTTGCCTCACAGCCGCGGCCGCTCCGATGATGGCCGACCTGGATCTGGTGACCTGGGGACACGCCGGCGCGGCGCTCGGCTTCGGCCTGCTGGCGGCGATCCTGCTGCTCGGCTGGGGCGGCCAGCGGGCCGGCCTCGCGCTGCTGGCGGCGGCCGCCGGCACGGCGCTGTGGGCCGGCGTCACCGTGCTGGCGAGCCAGGCCGACTTCCTGCCGGACTGGAGCCCGGCGCTGGCCGAGGTGCTGCGCAGCTGCCTGTGGCTGCTGGCGCTGGCGGTCATCCTCGACCTGGTCACCGGCGGCGCGCGCCGCGGCGCGCTGGGTCTGCGGGCGGGCTATCCGGTGGTCGCGGCGCTGCTGGTGGCCGGCATCGGGGTCGTCCTCTGGCAGCACTGGCTGCCGGCCGGCGGCGCCGGCGCGGCGGGCAGCGGTGCGGGCTCTCCCGATCCCGCCAGGCTCGGCCCCGGCTCGCTCGGGGGCGCCCCGGTCGCCTTCATGGTCTGGGGCCTGGCGGCCGCCGTGGCCGGTCTGTTCCTCGTCGAGAACCTCTTCGTGGCGGGCGACCGCAATGCGCGCTGGGCGACCAAGCATCTGCTGATCGGGGCAGGCGGCGCGATCTTCGCCTACGATCTCTTCCTCTATTCCGACGGCCTGCTGCTGCGCCAGCTGGGCGAGGTCTCCTATCTCAGCCGGCCGCTGGTCAACCTGGTGGCCGTGCCCTTCCTGCTGGTCTCGGCGGTGCGCGTCCGCGGCCTCTCGTTCGACGTCTCGATCTCCCGGGACTTCGTGTTCCGGACCTGGGCGCTGATGATCTGCGGCGTCTACCTGCTGGCCATCGGGCTCAGCGGCCTGCTGGTCCGCGAGATCGGCCTGTCGTGGGGACCCGTCCTGCAGATCGCCTGGCTCGCCGCCGCGGTGATCGGGCTGGTGACGCTGCTCGCGTCGAATCAGGCGCGCGCGCGTCTGCGCGGCGCCCTGGAGCGCAACTTCTTCAGCTTCCACTACGACTACCGAAAGGAATGGCTGCGCTTCGTGCGCACCATCAGCGGCCAGGACGACGAGACCACGCCGCTCTACGAGCGGGCCGTGCGCAGCATGGCCGAGCCGCTCGACTGCTCGAGCGGCTGCCTCTATCTCGCCGACCGCTCGCAGGGGCTGCATCTCGCCGCGCGGCACTTCTGGCGCTCGGCACTGGTCATGCTGGCGCTGCCGGATACCGTCGGCGCGGAGATCAGGCAACGCGCCGAGGTCGTCGACCTGCGCCGCGACAGCCTCTCGCCGGGCCTGGCGAAGGTGCGCGAGACCCTGCCGGGCAGCTGGCTGCTGGTGCCGCTGTCGACGGTCCACGGCAAGCAGCTGGGCGCGGTCGTCCTGGCCAACCCGCGCGCGCCGCGCGCCCTGACCTGGGAGGATCGCGCCCTGCTCGACGTGCTGGCCGACCAGGTCGCGAGCTTCATCGCGGAGGAGCAGACGACCCGGGCGCTGCTCGAGGCGCAGCGCTTCGAGCGCATCAGCAAGGGTTTCAGCTTCGTCGCCCACGACCTGAAGAACGTCACCAGCCAGCTCTCGGTGATGCTTCAGCAGGCCAAGAAGCACGGCGACAACCCCGAGTTCCAGGCCGACGTCATGGAGACGGTCGAGCTGTCGGTCGAGAAGATGAAGTCGACCCTGGTGCGGCTCAACCAGGCGGATCCGGAAGGCGGCGAAACCACGGCCGGCAGCAGCGAGTTGACTCCCATGGTCGAGGAAGCCGCGCGCCGTCGCGGCGGCCGCCAGCGCGTCGCCGTCGTCGAGGAGGCCGAGAACCTGCGTGTCGCGGTCGAGCCGACCGGCTTCACCGCCGTGCTCGACAACCTGCTGGTGAACGCGGCGGATGCCAGCCCCGACGGCCAGGGCGTGGTCGTGCGGCTGCGGCGCCGGGACGGCTGGGCGGAGATCCGCGTCGAGGACAGCGGCCGCGGCATGACGGAGGATTTCATCGCCAACCAGCTGTTCCAGCCTTTCCAGTCGACGAAGCCGGGCGGCTTCGGGCTCGGCATGTACCAGTGCCGCGAGCTGGTCGAGCGCTGGAACGGCTCGCTCGAGGTCAGCTCGGCACCGCAGGCCGGCACGGTGGTGACCCTGACGCTGCCGCTGGCCGAGGCCGGCGGCCAGGACGACGAGAACGCCGGGGACGAGGCCCCGGAGGATGCCCGGGCGGTCCGGGCCTGAGCCGGACAAGCAGCGCACGAGGCAAGCAGCGCACGAGAGGTGCCTTTTCTCCTATGAACGACAGCAACCCGAAGATCCTGGTCGTCGACGACGACCCCGGCATTCTCAAGGGCATCAAGTGGGCGCTCAGCGACTACGAGGTGGTGACCTCGACCGATCGCGAGGGCGCGGTGGCCGCGACCCGCGAGCACGAACCGAGGGTGGTGCTGCTCGACCTGGGCCTGCCTCCGGACACCGACGACGCCAGCGAGGGCTTTCGCGCGCTCGAGGAGATCCACAAGCTCTCGCCGCGCACCAAGGTCATCGTGGTCAGCGGCAATGAGCATCGCGAGAACGCCGTCCAGGCGGTCGCGCAGGGCGCCTACGACTTCTATTCCAAGCCCATCGACACCGACGTCCTCGACCTGATCGTGCGCCGGGCCTTTCACATCTGGGAGCTGGAGGACGAGAACCGGCGGCTGCTCAAGTCTCACAACGGCGCCGCCTTCGACCTGCTGACCAGCAATCCGCGCATGGAGCAGGTCTGCCGGACCATCGAGAAGGTCGCGACGACCGATGCCAGCGTGCTGCTGCGCGGCGACAGCGGCACCGGCAAGGAGCTGCTGGCCCAGGGCCTGCACCGCAACAGCCCGCGACGCGAGGGCCCCTTCGTCGCGATCAACTGCGCCGCCATCCCCGAGCAGCTGCTGGAATCGGAGTTGTTCGGCCACGAGAAGGGCGCCTTCACCAGCGCCGACCGCCAGGTCATCGGGCGCATCGAGCAGGCGCACGGCGGGACGTTGTTCCTCGACGAGATCGGCGACATGCCGCTCGCCCTGCAGGCCAAGATGCTGCGCTTCGTGCAGGAGCGCGAGTTCGAGCGCGTCGGCGGCCGCAAGTCGATCTCCGTCGACCTGCGGATCGTCTGCGCCACGCACCGCGACCTCTCGAGCCTGATCGAGGCGGAGGCCTTCCGCGAGGATCTCTACTACCGGATCAGCGAGATCACGGTCGAGATCCCGCCGCTGCGCGAGCGCGGCAACGACGCCGTGCTGCTCGCCCAGGACTTCGTCGACCGCTTCTGCCGGGAGAACGGCGTGCGCTCGCTGCGGCTCGGCGCCGACGCGACCGCGGCGATCCGGGCCTACGACTGGCCGGGCAACGTCCGCGAAGTCGCCAACCGCACGAAGCGTGCCGTCATCCTGGCCCAGGGCTCGACCATCACCGCCGAGGACCTCGACCTCTCCGAGGTCGTGCCGACCGAGGATCCCGAGCCGCCGGCGGCCGTCGGCGGCTTCCCGCCGCTCACCGTCGGCGACCGCCTGATGACCCTTCGCGAGGCGCGCGAGCTGGTCGACCTGCGGCTCGTCGAGGCGGCGCTCGAGCGCGCCGGCGGAAACATCTCACAGGCCGCCAAGCTCTTGGAGGTCTCACGGCCGACCCTCTACTACCTCCTGCGCAACCGCGAGGGCTCCGAGGCGCCGGCCGAAACCCGACGCACCGAACAGGGAGCACAGTCATGACCCGTCCGATCGGACCGCCCCGCGACCCGCGATTCCCGGCCACGGAGGCCGCCCGCCGGGCGCGGCGCCTCGGCCGGCATCTCGCCGTCGGCCTCGTCGCCGGCAGCCTGCTCGCCGTCGGCGCCGCCCCCGAGCCAGCCCGCGCGGCCAGCCCGGAATCGGAAGAGTACGTCGACGACGCCCGCAGCCGGCTCGAGGCCGGCGATGCCAACGGCGCCTTCATTCAGCTGCGCAACGCGCTGCAGGCCGACCCGGATAACGCGGTGGCGCGCGGACTGCTCGGCCAGCTCTACCTCGGCGCCGGCGAATACGACGCCGCCGAGAAGGAGTTCGCGCGCTTCCTCGAGCTGGAGCCGGGCGATCAGCAGATCAGCCTGCTGCTGGCGCGCGCGCGCTTCGCGCAGGGCGACCACGAGGGCGCCCTGGCAAGCCTGCCGGAGAACCCCTCAGACGCCGAGCTGGCGCGCAACGTGCGGCTGCTCCGGGCCGAGACCTATCTCGCCATGGGCCGGGCGCAGGACGCCATGGCGCTGGTCGAGGAGATGCGTGCTCGCAGCCTGACAGACGTCCAGGTCTCGGTGCTGGCCGCGCGCGCCGCGCTGGCGATGGACGACCTGGAGGAGGCCGAGCGTTTCGCTCGCGAAGCGACCGAGACGAATCAGGAGTCGGCTGCCGCCTGGCTGGTCCGGGCGCGCGTCGCCCTGACCCGGCAGGACCTCGAGAGCGCCGCAGGCTACGCCGAGCGCGCCGATCGCCTGGCGCCGGGCAACGTCGCGCCGGGCCTCGTGCTGGCCGAGATCGACCTGCGCCGCGCCCGCCTCGAGGCCGCCGAGAAGACCATCGACGCCCTGCTGGAGATCCAGCCGGAGGCGATCGAGACGCGCTACCTGAAGGCGGCACAACTTGTCGCGGAGCAGGACTTCGAGGGCGCCGAGGAGATTCTCGACCAGCTGCGCGACCGTTTGCGCGACTATCGTCCTGCGCAGTTCCTGACGGCGTTGGTCAAGTACAACGTCGGCCGCTACGCGCAGGCGCGCACCCAGATCGAGCGTTACCTCAGCGCGGATCCCCGCAACCTGGCGGCGCAGCGCCTTCACGGCGCGATCCTGCTGCGATCGGACAGCCCCGTGCGGGCCGCCGAGGTCCTCGAGTCGGCCGCTGCGCAGGCGCCGGGGCAGGCGGCGACGCTGCGGCTGCTCGCGACCGCGCAGATGCGCGCGGGCGACTTCACCGCCGCCACGGAGACCCTCGGCAGACTGTCGGAGGTCGCCCAGGGCGAGCAGGCTGCGCAGGCCCGCTCGCTGGCCGAGGCGCTGAACGTCGGCTCCGGAGAGTCCGAGGTCGAGGGCGAGGCGCTGGCCGGCGCCGTCGCCGTCATCCTCAACGACCTTCAGCTCGGCGAGCTGGACTCGGCGGAAGAGCGGGCGCGCGCCCTGGTCGGGGAGCATCCCGACAACCCCGTCGCCCACAACACCCTGGCCGGCGTGCTGCTGGCACAGGGCAAGAACGAGGAGGCGCGCGGCGCCCTCGAGAAGGCGCTTGCCATCGACGAGGACTTCCGAGCCGCCTACCAGAACCTCGACCGGCTCGACTCGCGCACCGGCGATTCCGAGGCCATCGAAGAGCGGCGCAGCGCCTACCTCGAGCGCAACCCGAACGATCCCTGGGGCGTGCTCCACTATGCCTCCTTCCTGCGCGATCAGGACCGTGGCGGCGAGGCACGGGACCTGGTGGAGCAGGCGCTCGAAGAGCATCCGGACAATCGGGAGCTGCTGGTCGGGGCGGTCAACCTGGCCCTGAGCGGCGACAACGAGGACGCTGCGGCCGACAAGGCGGAGCGGCTCGGCCAGCGCCTGCCGCAGGACCCGCGCGCCCAGCTGCTGGCCGGCCAGGCGCTGATGCGGCTCGACCGTTTCGCGCAGGCGGCCGAGCGTTTCGAGCGGGCGCGCATTCTGACGCCGCAGTCGGAGACCCTGCCGCTGGAGCTGCTGATCCAGGCCCAGGTGAGTGCCGAGGACCTGGTGGCTGCCGAGCAGGCGGCCGTCCAGCTGGTCGAGGCGCGGCCCACGGCCTACGAGGCTCATCGCCTGCTCGTCGACCTCTACCTGCGCAACGACAAGCAGGCCGAGCTGGAGCAGCTGCTGGCACGGGTCGGCGAGCGGGACGCCGAGCTGCAGGCCCGGCTTCGCGCTCACGCCGCGATGGCCGGCGGCGAGCCGGGCAGGGCAGCCGAGATCCTGGCGGCCGTCGAGGAGCCGTCGGCGGCGACGGTCGAGCAGCGCTTCGAGGCGCGGCGCGAGGCCGGCGCGGCGGACGAGGCCCGCGAGCAGCTGAGCCGCTGGGTCGAACAGCATCCCGAAGCGACCGGGCCGGCGATGCGGCTGGCCAACCTGCTGATCGCGGAGCGCGCCTACGAGGAGGCCGAGGCGGTGCTGACCGCGGCCCTGCCCGGGGCGCCGCGCAACAACTTCCTGCTCAACAACCTCGCCTGGCTGCGCTTCACGCTCGACAAGGAGGGGGCCGAAGCCCTGGCCCGCCGGGCCCTGGAGGTCGCGCCCGACTCCTCGGACGTGCAGGACACCCTCGGCTGGATCCTGGCCCGCAAGGGCGAGACGGCCGAGGCGGAGACGCTGCTGCGCCGCGCCGCACGGTCCGCGCCGCGCGATCCCGCCATCGCCTATCACCTGGCCTACGTGCTGGCCGAGAACGGCTCCTCCGAGGATGCCGTCAGGATCCTCGAGCGGATCACGGAGAGCCGGCCGGGCGCGGGCGCGGCCGAGGATGCCCAGGCGCTGCTCGCGGAGCTCCGCCGGAGCGACGGCGGCGCCGAGTAGGGCCGTCCAGCGTGGACGTCGCGCCCGCCGGGCGGACCGGCGGGCGTGACGCCCGGCTAGCGCGATGCGGCCGGGGCGGGCTCGGCGAGGCTGTCGAGCAGGGCCCGCAGACCCTCCTCGAGGGGAGTCGAGCGGCCGAGGCCGAGGCGCCGGCGCATCAGGGCGCTGTCGCCGACCGAATCGCGGATGTCGCCCGGGCGCTGCGGGCCGTGCTCGACCGGTACCTCGCGGCCGGAGACGGCCATCAGGGTGCGGGCCAGCTGGGACAGCGTGGTGGCCTCGCCCGTGCAGACGTTGAGCGCCTCGAACAGCGGGCCTGTGCCGGCCTCGGCGTAGGCCATCGCAGCCTGGAGCGCCGCGGCGACGTCCTTTACGTAGACGAAGTCGCGGCTCTGCCCGCCGTCCCCGTAGATCGTCAGGCCGCTGCCGGCGCGAACCCGGTCGGTGAAGATCGAGATGACGCCCGAATAGGGCGAGGAGGGGTCCTGGCGCGGGCCGTAGACATTGAAGAAGCGCAGGCCGACGGCGCGCGTGCCGTGGACCTCGGCGCCGGCGCGGGCGTGCAGCTCGCAGCCCAGCTTGTCGGCCCCGTAGGCGGAGACCGGAATGGTCGCCGCCGCTTCCGGCAGCGGCAGCTCGCGCGGATTGCCGTAGACCGCCGCCGAGGAGGCGAAGACCACCGGGAAGCCGTCGCGCTCGGGGCGGGCGCGGTCGAGCAGCTCGACGAAGGCGCTGAGGTTCGTCTCGTGGGACTGCCGCCACTGCTCGTTGCAGCGCTGCACGGAGGCGACCGCCGCCAGGTGAAAGCAGCCGACGATGCCGGCGCAGGCCTCCGCCAGGATCGCCGGGTCGGTGACGTCGCCGACCAGCAGTTCGGCGCCCTGCGGCAGGTTCTCGCGCCGGCCGGTCGAGAGATCGTCGAGCACGCGCACCTGCCGGCTGCGCGCCAGCAGCGCCTCGACGAGGTGGGAGCCGATGAAGCCGCAGCCGCCGGTGACGAGGTACAAGGTCCGCTCCTTCGACAGTGGTCGCGCGGGCAAGGCGAGCCCGCGAATGCCAATGTCGCTGGACCGGCGCAGGTTCCGCACCGGCGTCCGCCGGCCGCGCCACCTTCCGTCGACGCGTCCTCGTGGCCGGAGGCTCACGGGCCGGAGACTCACGGGCCGGAAACTCATCGGCGGGAGACGCGTTCGCACGGGACCGGCAGTCGCCCAGCGATCGGGGCGCAGCGCGCCGCCCCGCGGCGCTCGGTTGTCGCTGAGAGGAGACAGGAGCCCGCATGACCGACCGTGAGCGACGGAGGGCGCGTCGCGTGCTGTTCGGACGGATCGGCATGGTCCTGGCCCTGATCCTCTTCGTCTACGGCGTGATGGCCGCTTCGGCTCCGGGCCCCAAATGGGGGCCGGGCGCCGTCGTGACGCACTTCGTGGTCTCCGTCGGCTTCGGCATCCTCTGCCACCTGGCCGCCTGGCGGTCGCGGGGGGCACTCTGGATGGCCCTGGGCATCGGCGGCCTGATCGCCTTGGCCGAGGTCGCCCAGTTCTGGGTGCCCAACCGCACGCCCAGCCTGCTCGACGGCGCCGCCGGCCTCGGCGGCCTCGTCGTCGGCTTCCTGCTCGCCCATCTGGGCCTGGCCGCGGTGCGCCAGCTGCGCGCCTAGCAGCGTCGGCTCCAGCCTCTGCTGCAAGATCCGCCCCTGCCGCAAGTTCCGCCTCTGCTGCAAGATCTGCGGCCTCCCGACACCCTCGCGCCCCATTTCGCATCGACGGTGGCGACGCTGGACGGACAGTCGGGGGACGGCGTCGCCAGAGGGGGAGCGTCCGGACAGTCTGACCTCCTCGCCGAGCCGCCGCGCGTTGCGCGGTGCTGCCGCCCCCTTCACGCAGGGGCGTGCGGGCACGCGCGAGGAGGCGAGAATGCTGCAGGAGATCGATGCGGGCGCTTACCGGACGGCTGACCGGCGGGCCGGAGAAGGCCTCCCGCTGGACGAGGAGGGCGCGGACCTGTGCCGCCTCTATGACCGTGCCTACGAGGTCTCTCCGGCGGGAGGTTCGCGCGCGGCCGTCGAGGCGCACGCCTTGCGCTATCAGGTCTACTGCCTGGAGCGCGGCTTCGAGGATCCGGCCGGCAGTCCCGGCGGCCTCGAGCGGGACCGATTCGACGAGCGCTCCGTGCATTGTCTGCTGCGCCACCGCTCGACCGGCATCCCGGTCGGAACGGCCCGCCTGATCCTCTCCGATGCCGCGGCGCCGCGCGCTTCCTGGCCGATCCAGCAGGTCTGCAGGGACCCGCGGCTCTTCGATGCGCGCGTCGTGCCGCCGGAGCACAGCGCGGAGGTTTCCCGCTTCTGTCTGTCGCTCGAGGCGCGGCGTCGCATCCAGGCCGCACGCGGCGGCGAGCCCGAGGCGGACCCGGGGCTCGCGGCCCATCTCGATTCCCTGGCGCTGCTGGGCCTGATCCGCGGCCTCCTGGTGGAGAGCCTCCATCGCGGCCTCACGCACTGGACGCTGGTCGTCGAAGCCGGCCTGTTGCGCTTGCTTGGGCGTTTCGGGCTGGACTTCACCCGCCTCGGCCCGCCGGTCGAGTACCACGGCCGGCGGCAGCCCTGCTTTCGCGACCTCGCCGGCCTGTTCGAAGGCATGCGGCGTCGGCGGCCCGAGCTCTGGGCCGTGGTCACCGCGGACGGTTCTCTCGCCCCGGATCCGGCCCCGGATCCGGCTCGTAGCGCCCCGGCGCGATGATGCCGTCGGGATCCAGCGCCTCGCGCAGCCGCGCGACCGTCGGCCAGAAGCCCTGCGACCCCTCGGCCAGGCGCGGCATCGACTGGATCCCGACGCGGTAGGGCACGAAGCCGGCCGCCATCACCGCCTCGAAGCAGGCCTCGTAGCAGGCCTCCGCACGCCGCGCCTCGGCCGGGTCGGTGCGGTCGAAGGCGATGGTCATGACGGCGGCCAGGCTTCGCTCGTTGACGGTGCTGAAGGTCACCAGGAAGTCGAAGCCGTGCGCCGCGAACAGCGGCTCGACGAGTTCGAGCAGTTGTCGGGCGGCAGGGCCCGTCGCGGGCAGCACCGGCGACAGCCAGAGCAGGCCGCAGTCGTCGAGCGCCGGCTCGGCGTGCTCCGGGAAGCGCTCCGGCAGGCCCGCCCGGTGTCTCCAGTAGGCGCCGGCCAGGAAACCGCGGCTGGGGCGCCCGCGGTTGAGGTCGTAGAGCCCGCGCGCCGCGCTCAGCCTGGCCAGGGCCTGCCGGGCGAGGCCGAGGCGGCGGGCCAGCGGCGCCAGGCGATCGGCGGCGGCCAGCGTGCGTCCGGTGACCAGCTCGAAGCGCCAGCCGCGTGCGCGCGCCAGGCGGCGCAACCGGCGACCGGCGGTGCGCACCTGGTCGCCCTCGCCGTAGAGCCCGCCGGCGAAGGTCCAGGCGCCGATCCCGGCCTTGCCGCGCAGGGCGGCGCGGCGGCTCGCGTCGAGCGCGCCGCTGCCGAGGCCGAGGGAGCGCGCGGTCTGCAGGCTGGACAGCAGGCGCAGGTCGTTGCCGAGATGGACGACGCTGCGCAGCGTGCCGTCGAGCTTGAGCCCGCGCAGCGTCTCCACGGCCGGCTCGAGGTCGCCGTCGCCGGGCAGCGAGCAGACGAACAGGCCGTAGGCCTGCGGCCGTGGCATCAGCCAGAGCCGCAGCCGCGTGACCACGCCGAAGTTCGACTGCATGAACAGGCCGTCGAGGCTCGGCCCCAGGCCGTAGGGGAAGGTGGCGTGTGCCTGGGCGTCGGCATAGTGGCCGAAGCCGGTGCGCAGGATCTCGCCCCGCCCGGTCACCACCTCCAGCCCGCAGACCGCGAGCGGCCGGTTGCCGTAGGGGGTGTGGCCGAAGCCGCGATCGAGGATGTTGCCGACGATGCTGGTGTCCGGGCCGGCACCGGTGCTGTCGAGCCAGAGCGCGCCGCCGCGCGCCTCGAGCAGGTCGGCGAGCTGGCCCTGGGTGACTCCGGGCTCGATCTCGGCGGAGGCGAGGGTCTCGTCGACGTCCAGCACCCGGTTCATGCCCGAGAGGTCGAGCACGACCTGGCCCGGACGCGGCGGGCAGGCGTCGCCGTAGCCCCAGTTGCGCCCCCGGCTGATCGGATAGAGCGGCACGCCGGTCGCACGGGCGCCGCGCACGCAGGCGACGACCTGGTCGCGGTCGCGCGGGAACAGCACGGCGAGCGGGCGGGGAGCGCTGGGCAGCGTGGTGGCGGCGTAGCGGTCGAGCAGGGCGTCGTCGGTGCGGACGCGCTCGGCCCCGAGCGCCGCGCTCCAGTCGCGGAGTGCCGCGGCCAGGCCGCCTGCCGCGGAAGGGGCGTCGTCAGGCGTCGGGTCGGGGGGCATGTTCCGGTCGGGTCTCGCTCGAAGGGCAGGGCAAGCGGAGCCGAGACGGCAGCGGGCCCGAACGCTGCCTCGCTCGGGGCGAGGCTGCCGGGTCAGGCGTCGGTCACGCCCGGCTCCGGCGGCGGCGCCCGACCGCGCCCAGACCGAGCAGGCCGGCACCGAGCATCATCAAGGTGCCCGGCTCGGGAACGGCGGTGAAGGTGCCGCTGGTCTCGCTCTGGTGGTTGATGGTCAGCGTGTACTGCTCGTCGCTGTTCAGCCCGTAGGCTACCCCGGTGTAGGAGACGGTGCCCGGATCGTAGATCTTCTCGCCCTCGTTCAGCTGGCCGCGGCTGGTGTTCAGCCGGTCCGGGGCGAAGGCGAAGGCCTGGGCGCCGTCCTGGTCGGTGATGGTGATGCTGAAGGCCGTGCTGGCCTGGGCCTGGCCCGTGCCGTCCTCGACCGCGACGTTGAGGTAGGGCGTCGCCTCGAACACGAAGATCAGGGTGTCGGCCTCTTCCAGCGCGAACTCGAAGCTCGTCGTGGTGCCGACGGTCGAGCCGTTCGAGGCGCTGTCGCCGTCGAGGCGCAGCTCGCCGACGGACTCGGCCTCGGCCGGCGCCGGATCCTCGAGCCCGGTGATCAGCGAGCCCTGCAGCAGCGCGTCGCCGCGCGAGAAGACACCGCTCGACTGCTGCGAGAAGTCGTTCTCGGCGATCCCGCCGCAGGCGGCGCCCAGGCACTGCAGCGGCACGTCGCTGCTGCCGCTGGTCAGGCTGTCGTCGCTGACGCCCGAGCCGCCGAGGTTGGCCTCGGCGTTGGTAGAGTTGCCGACCTGCAGATTCGAGAAGTCCGAGGCATCTCTCGTGTCGAAGAAGGAGTTGACGATTCTCAGGTTGCTGATGTGCAGGTTCGAGTAGGCGACGGCCGACGCCTCGGCGTCGTGCGCTGCGGCGACGATCGCGAAAGCCCCGACCGCCGCCGCCAGCGGCATCGCCAGCCTGCCGGCGAAGGCATTGTGTCTGAGGGCGTTGGTCATTGTTCACTCCCGATCGTCTGCGTGAGCCGTCGCGTCTGCGAGAAGAAACGCAACGACCGTGCCACGAGCAGAAGTCCCATCGGCGGTAGCCTGGGCCGGGCCGAGGCGGGGAGCGTCTCCCGCGGCGGGCGAAACGTGCGTCCAGATTCTGATCGCTTGCCAGGATCGCTTGTCAGGGTGATTGACGATGCGCATCGGGCAGACCGATGCGAACTCGCCGGCAGGGAGCCACAAAAGCAACGGGCCCGGGCGGCTACCTGCCGTCCGGGCCCGTGCGCTTCCTCACGCGAGGTGAGGCTGCTTCGTCAGGCGTCGGTGTTACGCCTGGGTCTGGCGGCGACGGCCGACAGCGCCCAGACCGAGCAGACCGGCACCGAGCATCATCAGGGTGCCCGGCTCCGGGACCGCGGTGAAGGTGCCGCTGGTCTCGGTCTGGTGGTTGATGGTCAGCGTGTACTCCTGGTCACCGGCCAGCAGGTCGGTCGTGCCGCTGTAGGAACCGGTGCCCGGATCGTAGACCTTCTCGCCCTCGTTCAGCTGACCACGGCTGGTGTTCAGATCCTCCGGGGCGTACGAGAAGACCTCGTTGCTGTCCTGGTCGGTGATGGTGATGCTGAAGGCCGTGCTGGCCTGCGCCTGACCGGTGCCGTCCTCGAGCGCGACGTTCAGGTACGGCGTCGCGTCGAAGTCGAAGGTCAGGGTCTCGGCCTCTTCGAGCGCGAACTCGAAGCTCGTCGTGGTGCCGACGGTCGAGCCGTTCGAGGCGCTGTCGCCGTCGAGGCGCAGCTCGCCGACGGAATTGGCCTCGGCCGGCGCCGGATCCTCGAGCCCGGTGATCAGCGAGCCCTCGAGCAGAGCGTCGCCACGCGAGAAGACACCGCTCGACTGCTGCGAGAAGTCGTTCTCGGCGATCCCGCCGCAGGCGGCGCCCAGGCACTGCAGCGGCACGTCGCTGCTGCCGCTGGTCAGGCTGTCGTCGCTGATGCCCGAGCCGCCGATGTTGGCCTCGGCATTGGTGAAGTTGCCGACGCTCAGGCTCGAGAAGTCCGAGGCGTCCAGCGTCTGGCCGCTGGAGTTCGAGACCGACAGGTTGTTGACGTAGAGGTTCGAGTAGGCCACGGCCGACGCCTTGGCGTCGCCCGCCGTGCCCATCATGAAGGTGGCCGCGGCAGCGGCGGCCAGCGGCATCGCCAGCTTGCCGGCGAGGCCAGTATGTCTGAGTGCCTTGGTCATTTGTCACTCCAATCTTCTGCGTGGGCCATGCCCCCTTGGCGCAGAAGGGTCGCAACGACCGTGCCAGACGCGAGTCACCGACCTCCGGTAGGTAATTGCCGGCCCGAGAGCCCTGTCGTTCTCCCTATGCGGGAAGCGCGCGTCGAGATTCTGATCGGCTGTCAGGAATGTTGACGACGCTCGGCGATCGGCCGGCTGGAGCCCGCCCGCCCTGACGGCGGCGTCGGCGAGGAGCGCGAACCTCGGCAGGCCCGAGCCGCCATGCCGCCGCCAGGCGGAATCGCCCCCGTGCTGCAGGAAACCGGGCCCTCGCGGAGGCACGAAAAAGGCCCGAACGGCAGGTCGCCGTTCGGGCCGGAGGCCGCCTCGTGGGCGACCGCGCCGTGGAGGCGCCGGATCTGTTGTCCGGCGACGCTTGCTCAGGCCGTCCCGTTGGGTCCGGCGCCGGCCGACCGGCCGCGGCGCGCGACGGCGCCGAGGCCGAGCAGGCCGCTGCCGAGCAGCAGCAGGACGCCGGGCTCCGGCACCGGCGTGAAGCGGCCGCTGGTGGCGCTCTGATGGTTGATCGAGAGCGTGTAGGTCTCGCCGGCGGTCAGCAGGCCGGTCGTCGCCAGGAACGAGCCGGTGCCGGGGTCGTACGTCTTCGAACCTTCGGCAAGCTGGCCGCGGCTGGTGTTCAGCGAGAAGGGGTCGGCGAGTTCGCCGGCCTCGAGCGTGCCGTTGGGCGCCCAGGTGAAGACCGAGTTGCCGTCGGCGTCGGTGATCTGGATGCTGAAGGCAAGGCTCGCCTGCACCGAGCCGACGCCGCCCATCTGCGCCACGTCGAGCACCGGCGTGGCGTCGAGCGAGAAGGTCATGGTGTCGTCGGCGCCGAGCGCGAAGGAAAACTCCGAGATGTTGCCGATGGTCGCGGAGTTCGAGCGACGCGCCGAGTAGGTGCGCAGCTCGCCGACGGTCTCCGCGGATGCGCTGTCGGCGCCGCCCAGTCCGGAAATGCCGGCGCCCTCGAGCCGCGCGTCGCTGCGCGAGAAGAAGCCGCTGCCCTGCTGGGAGAAGTCGTTGTCGGAGATGCCGGCGCAGCCGGTGCCGAGGCACTGCATGGGCACGCCGCTGTTGCCGGTCGAGAGGTCGTCGGCGCTGATCCCGACGCCGTCCGAATTGGCGTTGGCATTGGTGAAGTTGCCGACCGCCAGATCCCGGAAGTCGCTCGCGTCGTACTGCGCGCCGCTGCCGTTCAGGATTCGGAAGTCGTCGACCTTGAGGTTCGAGTAGGCAGTCGCCGCGGCCTGGGCGCCGGGCGCCGCGGCCAGCAGCCAGACGGCTGCGCCTGCTGCGGCGAGAGGCAGTGCCAAGCGTCCTGCGCGGCACTGCGGTTTGAGTGACTTGGTCACGTATCGCTCCATTCCTGTCATGCGTCCCTGACCATCCCTTGGCCTGGAATACGCAATTCGCATGCCAGCAGTTCCTGGCCACCGCTGGGCGAAAACCCCGGAATCCGCGCGGAGCTGGACTGCCTATGGTGGCGCTTTCGTAACGTTCCTGGACGGCTGTCGGCCAGCTTTACGCCGGGGCGTCCATGGCCCCGTCACCCGCGCTGTCGCGTCCTCACGCCGGCTGCAGCCAGCGGCCGATGCGGCCGGCGATCCGACAGGAGTCCAGGCGGTAGCTGCGGGTCGCCAGCTGCCGCTTGTAACGGGCGTCGCCGGCCAGCAGGTCGTAGCACCGCACGCCCTCGGCACGGTGGTGCTCGATCGCCAGCACGTGTGCGAGCAAGCCGAGGTTGAGCCGGGGGTCGGCGACGTAGTCGAAGCCGCCCTGGTACTGGTAGACGCGCGGGCCATGCCGGAAGTTGTAAAGGTAGCCGAGCGTGCGCCGACCGGCGCTCAGGCGCAGCAGCTGCACGGCACCGGGATGGCCCCGGGCGATCAGGCTCTCGTGGAAGGCGACGAGGCGCGGGCTCGCGAAGGCTCCGGCCTCGCCGCGGGCCTGCCAGGTCCGCTCGTGCAGGTCGCGCAGCCCGGCGAAGAACGCCAGGGCCTCGTCGTCCGAGCGTGCCGGCGTCAGGCGCACCTCGCCTTCCTGTTCGAGGCGGCGCCGGGTCCGGCGCACGGCCTGGCGGGTGCTGCGGCCGAGCCGCTCCAGGTATTGCGGCTCCGGGGCCGCCGGCAGCTCGCAGAGCCAGCCCAGGCTCCGGCGGTAGACCGTGACGCCGCGGCCCTGCCGCCCGGCCGCGGCCTGCAGGGCTTCCGTCAACTGCGGCGTGCAGCGCGCGACGAGCAGCTCGTAGTCGCCGGCGGTGGCGCGCAGCAGCCCCTCGAGAAAGGCGGGCAGGGCGGACGGCCGGCGCAGCAGCGGGCCGTTGAACTCGACGGCGAGACGGTCGAAGCCCGGCTCGCCGCTCTCCGAGAGGCTGGCGCGCCGTAGCGGCAGGGGCAGGCGCCCGCCGAGCCGCAGGCGGCGTCGGCCGATCAGGGCCATGGCCTCGGGGGCGTCCGGCTCGCCGAGACGGCAGCACCAGGGCCGGCTGCCCGGCGGCAGATGCTCCAGCCAGGTCCTGGTCCAGAGCGGTGTCTGGAAGAAGGACTCGGCGCAGGCGCCGAGCCGCTCCAACGCCTCGCCGGGAGCGCCGCCTGGGGCGAGCGGGTCGCAGCGGAAGCCGTCAGCTGTCATGGTGCCCGCTCCCCGGCTCTTCTCGGACGGCAGCTCTTGCGCGCATCACGACTTCGTCTTCCGCTCCTTCTTCAAGGGATCCTGCTTGTTCTTCTGTCCGGCGCGCCCGGGCAGCCCGCCGCCGAGCCGGCCATCCTGGTCGACTGCCTCGACGCAACGCGCGGGGTCGTGCTGAGGGTCCAGCGCTGGCAGTGCGAGGGCCGCGTGCTGACGCCAGAGGAGGCCCGCGACCGGCGCGAGGCGATCCGGGACAGCCGGATCGAGAGACTGCGGAGGGCCGACTCGGCGAACGACCGCCCCGAGGAGCGACCGACCGGGATCGGCACCGGCTTCCGCGTCGACGCAGACGGTCATCTGCTGACCAATCATCATGTCGTCGAGGGTTGCCGGCGCCTGCGGCTGCGCCAGGAGGGCCGGATCCTGGGCGACGCCGAGCTGGTGGCGGGCCGGCCCGATCTGGACGTCGCGCTGCTGTCCAGCGAGGTCTCCGGGCCGGTCGCGCGCTTTGCGGATTCGCCGCCGCCGGCCGGTCGCCTGACCGCGGTCGGCTACCCGGTCTCGGGCGCGGCACGGGTCGAATCGGCGACCGCGCGCCTAGCCGCCGACCCGGGCGATCTTGCCGGCGCCGAGGCTGTCTTCCGCTTCCGCGGCGACCTCAAGCCGGGCAACAGCGGGTCCCCGCTGCTCGACGGGCGGGGCCGCGTCGTCGGCATGGCGACGGCCGAGCGCGACCGGGTCAAGGCCTACGCGCGGACCGGCGAGCTGCCGCCGGCCGGCGGCATCGCGATCGGCGCCGAGCCGCTGATCGCCTTCCTCTCCGCGCGCGGCATAGCGGTCAGCGTCGGCGACCCGCCCGAAGCCGACGAGGCCGCGGTGCTGGCGCGTGCCAGGCGCTACGTCGTCCGTATCGACTGCTGGCGCTAGCACGCGTCCTGCCGGCCGGAACGGTCGGGAACTCTCGGCGCGGCTCGCGTCTTCCCGTGTGACAGCAGCAGCATCAGCAGCCGCAGGCGCGCCGCGCCCGGCGGGCTCCGCCGCCGTGCCGCAACCGCAGGCCCGCGGCGCTGCGATCACGGTCATGAGGAGACTTCGCCATGTGCGGCATTATCGGCATTCTCGGTCCCAAGCCGGTCCAGCCCCTGCTGCTGGACGCGCTGAATCGGCTGGAGTACCGGGGCTACGATTCCGCCGGCATGGCGACGCTGACCAACGGCCGCATCGAGCGGCGGCGCGCCGAAGGCAAGATCGCCAGCCTGAGCGAGCTGCTGGAGCGCCAGCCGCTGGAGGGCACGGTCGGCATCGGCCACACCCGCTGGGCGACCCACGGCAGGCCCAACGAGATCAACGCCCACCCGCACGCCGGCGAGCGCGTGGCGGTCGTCCACAACGGCATCATCGAGAACTTCCGCGAGCTGCGCGAGGAGCTCGAGGCCGAGGGCTACGCCTTCGAGACCGAGACCGACACCGAGGCGGTCGTGCATCTGCTGGAGAGCAACCTCGACCGGCAGATGGCCCCCGAGGAGGCGGTCGCCGCGGCGCTGAAGCGCCTCGAAGGCGCCTTCGCGCTGGCCATCGTCTTCGCCGGGCGCCACGACCTGATGATCGGCGCGCGGCGCGGCAGCCCGCTCGCCGTCGGCTACGGCGACGGCGAGATGTTCCTCGGCTCCGACGCCCTGGCCCTGGCGCCGCTGACCAGTCGCATCTGCTATCTGGAGGAGGGCGACTGGGCGGTGCTCGACGGCGCCAGCGCCCGCATCTACGACCGCTCCGACCGGCCGGTCGAGCGCGCGGTCACCGAGACGGCGCTGTCCGGCGCGATGATCGGCAAGGGCCAGTTCCGCCACTTCATGCTCAAGGAGATCTACGAGCAGCCGGCGGTCATGGGCGACACGCTGACGACCTTCGTCAACCCGCGCAGCCGCGCCATCGCGCTGCCCGAGCTGCCGCTCGACTTCGCCAGGGTGCCGCGGCTGACGATCTCGGCCTGCGGCACGGCCTACTACGCCGGGCTGGTCGCCAAGTACTGGTTCGAGCAGATCGCGCGCCTGCCGGTCGAGATCGACGTCGCCAGCGAGTTCCGCTACCGCGAGGCGCCGCTGCCCGAGGGCGGGGCGGCGCTGTTCATCTCGCAGTCCGGCGAGACCATCGATACCCTCTCGGCGCTGCGCTACGCCAGGGAGCAGGGCCAGACGATCCTCTCGGTCGTCAACCAGCCGGAGAGCGTGATCGCCCGCGAGTCCGACGCCGTGCTGCCGACCCTGGCCGGTCCCGAGATCGGCGTCGCCTCGACCAAGGCCTTCACCACCCAGCTGACCGTGCTCGCCTGCCTGGCGCTGGCTGCGGCAAGGGCGCGCGGCACGCTGACGGAGGAACGCGCCGCCGAGCTCTCCGCCGCCATGACCGAGGTGCCGGGGCTGGTCAGCGAGGTGCTGGAGCACGACGAGGCGATCGAGGAGATGGCCCAGGGCATCGCCGAGGCCCGCGACGTGCTGTTCCTGGGCCGCGGCTCGATGTACCCGATCGCCCTGGAGGGCGCGCTCAAGCTCAAGGAGATCAGCTACATCCACGCCGAGGGCTACGCCGCCGGCGAGATGAAGCACGGCCCGATCGCGCTGATCGACGACGGCGTGCCGGTGATCGTCTGCGCGCCCTCGGGCCCACTGTTCGACAAGACCGTCGGCAACGTCCAGGAGGTCATGGCGCGCGGCGGCGAGGTGCTGCTGCTGACCGACGCCCTGGGCCGCGAGCGCATCGGCGAGGGCCCGCGCTGGACCATCGAGCTGCCCGCCGTGGATCCCGCGGTGGCGCCCTTGCTCTACGCCATTCCCGTGCAGCTGCTGGCCTACCACACGGCGGTCATCAAGGGCACCGACGTCGACCAGCCGCGCAATCTCGCCAAGTCGGTGACGGTCGAGTAGGCGTCGCCACCGCTTGACGCGCGCTCCTGTCCAGTTGCGCAGAAGGACGATAGACTGGCCGCGATAGGAACGCGGAGGCGGACTTGCCGGCCATCTACCCCTTCTCGGCCATCGTCGGCCAGGATGACATGAAGCGCGCGCTGCTGATCGCTGCCGTCGACCCCACGGTCGGCGGCGTCCTGGTGTTCGGCGACCGCGGCACCGGCAAGTCGACGGCGGTGCGCTCCCTGGCGGCGCTGCTGCCGTCCATGAAGGTCGTCGTCGGCTGCCCCTACGGCTGCGACCCCGCAGCGCCCTCGCCGGCCTGTCCGTCCTGCAATCCGCCGGGTCGCGGTGCCGGGAAGGCCCGCGCGGCCGACCGCCGGGCCGCGCCGAAGAGCGCCCAGGTCGCGGTGCCGGTGATCGACCTGCCGCTCGGCGCCACCGAGGACCGCGTGGTCGGCGCGCTCGACATCGAGCGCGCCCTCAGCCAGGGCGAGCGGGCCTTCCAGCCGGGCCTGCTGGCCCAGGCCAACCGCGGCTTCCTCTACATCGACGAAGTCAACCTGCTGGAGGACCACATCGTCGACCTGCTGCTCGACGTCGCGGCCTCCGGCGAGAACGTGGTCGAGCGCGAGGGCCTGAGCGTGCGCCACCCGGCGCGCTTCGTGCTGGTCGGCAGCGGCAATCCGGAGGAGGGCGAGCTGCGCCCGCAGCTGCTCGACCGCTTCGGCCTGTCGGTCGACGTGCGCACCCCCGAGGCCCTCGACCTCAGGCTCCAGGTCGTGCGCCGCCGCGACCTCTTCGACCGCGACCCCGCGGGCTTCACCGCGAGCTGGAAACGCAAGGACGCTGCCGTGCGGCGGCAGATCGTCGGCGCGCGCGACGCCCTGGCCGCGGTCGAGGTGCCGGACGGCGTGCTCGAGAAGGCCGCGCGCCTCTGCCTGTCCCTCGGCACCGACGGGCTGCGCGGCGAGCTCACCCTGATGCGCGCGGCGCGCGCCCTGGCGGCGCTGGAAGGGCGCGCCGAGGCGAGCGACGGCGACCTCAGGGCGGTCGCGCCGATGGTGCTCAGCCACCGCCTGCGCCGCAACCCGCTCGACGACGCACGGCCGACCACCCGCGTCGAGCGCGCCCTGGAAGAGCTGCTGCCGGCATGACGGCCGTCGCCGCCGGCGTCGATCCTCAGGCCGACGGGCCGGACCGGGCTGCGGCGGTCTGGGCCGACGCGCTGCAGGCGGCGATCCTGACCGCCCTGGACCCGGCGGCTTTCGGCGGCGTCGTGGTCACCGCGCAGGCCGGACCGGTGCGCGACGCCTGGCTCGGCGCGCTGCGCCGGCTGTGGCCCGGAAGCCGGCCGTTCCGCCGGCTGCCCGGCCACGTCTCCGACGACCGCCTGCTCGGCGGCCTGGACCTCGCCGCGACCCTCGCTTCGGGCCGGGCCGTGACGCAGCGCGGGCTGCTCGCCGAGGCCGACCGCGGGCTGGTGCTGTTGCCGATGGCCGAGCGCCTGCCGACGGGCGTCGCCTCGCGCCTGGCGGCGACCCTCGACAGCGGCGAGGTGCGGCTCGAGCGCGACGGCCTCGGCGGCCGCCTGCCGGCGCGCATCGGCGTGGTGGCGCTCGACGAGAGCCTGCCGGAGGACGGCGGCGTCTCGCCGGCGCTGGCCGACCGGCTGGCCTTCCGCTGCGACCTGACGGCGCTGAGCCTGCGTGACGTGCCGGCGGGGGCGGCGGACGACGGGCTGGCAGCCGGGCTGGAGGCGGTGCGCCTGCGGCTGCCGGGGCCGCCGCCGCCGGAATGGGCCTCGGAGGCCGTGGTGCAGCTCGGCGCCGCCTTCGGCGTCGCCTCGACCCGGGCCCTGCTGTTTACGCTGCGCGCGGCGAGCGCTCTGGCCCTGCTCGAAGGTCGCGCGGCCCTGGAAGACGCGGACGTCACCCGCGCCGCGCGCCTGGTGATCGCGCCGCGCGCCACGCGCCTGCCGGCACCGCCGGAAGAGGCGCCGGAAGCGGAGCCGGAGCCGCCGCAGCAGCGCGAACGCGATCCCGGCGAGAAGGGCGAGTCGGACAGCGGGTCGCCGCCCGTCGGGGGGGCGCTCGACGACGTCGTGCTCGAGTCGGTGCGTGCCGCCATTCCTGCCGGGCTGCTGGAGCAGATCGCGAGCGCCGGCCGGCGCCGGGGCGGCGGCGACTCGCGGGGCGGGCAGGGCGAGCTGCAGGGCGCGCGGCTGCGTGGGCGGCCGATCGGCGCGCGACCGGGTCGGCTCGACGGGCGCAGCCGGCTGCACGTGGTGGAGACGCTGCGCGCGGCGGCGCCCTGGCAGCGCCTGCGCCGTGATGAGCGGGGGGGAGATCGGGGGGGCGATGTCCTGTCGGGAGCCGACGCCAAGCCGCGCATCGAGGTGCGCGCCTCCGACGTCCGGATCCATCGCTACCGGCAGCGGCGCGAGACGCTGACGATCTTCGTGGTCGACGCTTCAGGCTCGGCGGCGCTGCATCGCCTGGCCGAGGCCAAGGGCGCCGTCGAGCTGCTGCTCGCCGAGTGCTACCAGCGGCGCGACGAGGTCGCGCTGGTCGCCTTCCGCGGCGCCGGCGCGGAGCTGCTGCTGCCGCCGACCCGCTCGCTGGTGCGCGCGAAGCACTGCCTGGCGGCGCTGCCGGGCGGCGGCGCGACGCCCCTGGCGGCCGGCATCGACATGGCGGGGGAGCTGGTGCGCGAGGCCCTGCGCAAGGGGCGCAGCGCCAAGGTGCTGCTGCTCACCGACGGCAGCGCCAACGTCGGCTACCGGGGCAGCGGCGACCGCGAGGCGGCCCGCGGCGATGCCCTGGCGGCCGGTCGCCGGCTGGCCTCGGCGGGGGCCGCGGTGCTGCTGCTCGACACCGCGCCGCGCGCCGACCGCCGGGCCGCCGAGCTGGCCGAGGCCCTGGCTGCGCGCTACCTGCCGCTGCCGCACGCCGACGCCGCGCGCATCGTCGACGCAGCCGGCGCCGGCTGAGCGGTCCGGCGCCCGCGACGATGGCCTCCCGCGCACACGACGCTCCGTCCTGGTCGCAGCTCGGCCCGACCTGGCCGAACCGCTCGGCGAGCCGCTTCGTCGAGGCCGGCGGGCTGCGCTGGCACCTCCAGGAGATGGGCCCCTCGGACGAATCGGCGGCCACCGGCTGCCCGGTCGTCCTGCTGGTCCACGGCACCGCGGCGGCGACCCATTCCTGGCGCGGCCTGCTGCCGCTGCTGGCCGCGCGCCATCGGGTCCTGGCCCCCGACCTGCCGGGGCACGGCTTCACCGACGCGCCGCCGCGCCGGCGCATGACCCTGCCGGGTATGGCGGCCAGCCTGCAGCGCCTGCTCGCGGCCCTGGAGGTCGCGCCGGACCTCGTGGTCGGCCACTCGGCCGGCGCGGCGATCCTGGCGCGCATGGCACTGGACGGCGCCCTGGCGCCGGCCGGACTCGTCTCGCTGAACGGCGCGCTGCGACCCTTTCCCGGGATGGCCGGCCAGCTGTTCCCGCCGCTCGCCCGGCTGCTCTTCGCCAATCCCCTGACGCCGCGGCTGTTCGCCCTCGGCGGCCGCGACCGGGCACGCATCGAGCGGCTGATCCGCGGCACCGGCTCGCTGCTCGACGCCGAGGGGCTGGCCCACTATCGCGCGCTGATGAGCACGCCCGGGCATGTCGGCAGCGCGCTCGCCATGATGGCGCAGTGGGACCTCGAGGCACTGTGGCACGACCTGCCGGGGCTGGCGGTGCCGCTGCTGCTGGTCGTCGGCGAGCGCGACCGCGCGATCGCCCCGCAGGACGCCCGGCGCGTCGCCGCGCGCGTCCCCGGCGCTCGCGTCGTCGGCCTGGCGGGCGTCGGTCACCTGGCCCACGAGGAACAGCCGGAAGCGGTCGCGGCGGAGATCGGCGCCTTCGCCGAGGACGTCGGGCTCGCCGCGGCCGATGCGGCGCCGGGCGATGGACAGCAGCCGGCGGCGTTCTAGCTGAGTCCTCAACCACTTCGGAGCCACACTGATGTACTGGTCGCTTCTCGGCTTCTGCGCCGCCTGCTTCCTGGCCGCGCTCAGCGGCGCGCTGTTCCGGCCGGGCGCCTGGTACCGCCAGCTGAACAAGCCGTCCTGGCAGCCGCCGGACTGGCTGTTCGGCCCGGTCTGGATGGTGCTCTACGGCATGATCGCCGCGGCCGGCTGGCTGGTCTGGCGCGAGGCCGGCTTCGCCGGCGCCACCCTGGCCCTGGTGCTCTACGCCGTACAGCTGGTGCTCAACGCACTGTGGTCGGCGCTGTTCTTCGGGCTGCGCCGGATGGACCTGGCGCTGATCGAGGTCGGGGCGCTGTGGCTGTCGATCCTGGCGACCCTCGTAGCCTTCTGGCCGATCGACCGGACGGCGGCGCTGCTGATGCTGCCCTACCTCGCCTGGGTCAGCTTCGCCGCCTTCCTGAACTACACCGTGCTGCGGCTCAATCCCTCGGAGCGCCGGCTGCTCGGCCAGCGCCCCGGGGCGTCCTGAGGCCGCAGGGCAGGGGGCGGCGCCGATGGAAGGCGGCAGCCTGCTGGTTCTGCTCGAGCTGCTGCTGGTGTTCGGCGCCGTCTTCGGCTTCGGCTTCTGGCAGCTCTGGTCGCTGCGCCGCGAGCGCAAGCGCGACCGGGCGGCCGACGGCAAGCCGGAACCGCCCGATCCAGCGCCCTAGAAGAACCGCCGCGGCATGCGCCAGGGCAGCATCAGCCGGACCGCGGTCGAGGCGAAGCGGTCGAGCGACAGGCTCTCGTGCATCGCCACGCACTGCTCGCCGAGCAGCCGGGTGGTCAGCACGGAGCGCGAGTAGAAGGGCGTGTCCTCCAGGGTCTTGAGCACGCGCACCGGCCCGCCGGGCTCGGCCCGCGTGGTCCGGCGCACGCGCCAGCGCGTCGCCGGCAGCGGCGCCGGCGGCGGCGGCGCGAAGTCGTGCGAGCCGCCGGCGGCGTCGAAGCGGACCGCGATCGAGTGGCTGCTGCCGTCGCGGGCCGTCGGATTGTAGAGCAGGGCCGCGCCGTCCGGCAGGTTGGCGCGCGACCAGTCCCAGTAGGCGAAGCCCTGCTCCAGCGGCTCGTCGCCGTGGTTGCTGTCGATGTAGCCGTGGCCGCTCCAGGCGCAGTCGGGGCGGTTCAGCGCGACCTCGACGCGGGCCATCGGCGCGACCGGCCACCAGTGGTGGCGCCCCGCGGCGTCGAGCCGGAAGCTGCGCGCCGGCACCGCCGAGGGCAGCACCCGCACGCGGCCGCTGACCCGGCGCGGGATCGGCACGCTCAGCTCGTCGAAGTCGATGGTCAGCGCCGTGCCGTCCCAGCTCAGGGCGCTGGGGCCGATCGCCAGCGTGGCGGCGTCGCGACGGAGCGCCGTCGCCGGGCGCTCGGTCATCGTCCAGCGGCTGGCGCCGCGGCCGTAGAAGACGACGTTGAGCGCGCAGTGGTTCTCCGGCGCCCGCCGGCCCGACCAGGCGTAGTAGGGGGAGAAGACCGAGCCGACGAAGGCGATGATGGTCAGGCCGAACTGGCCGTCGTCGCTCAGCGCGTCGACGTACCACCAGGCATAGCCACCCGGCGGGACCGGCCGATCGAAGCGAAGTCCGCCAGCATCGCGCTCGCGGCCAGCCGCCCCGAGAGCGCCGCCATCGGCACCCCCGGGCCCGGGTGCACGCCGCCCCCCGCCAGGTAGAGTCCCGGAATCCGGCTGCGCACGTCCGGACGCCGGAACGAGGCCTCCAGGCCGTGGTTCGCCTGGCCGTAGAGCGCGCCCCCCGTCCCCGGGAACAGGCTCTCGAAGCCCGCCGGCGTCGTCAGGCTGCCGCTCTGCGGCGTCGCGCTCAGGGTCAGGCCGCAGTCCGACAGGCGACGCAGGCTCCGGTGCAGGCATTGCTCGATCTCCGCTGGCACGAGGGAAGGGCCGTCGCCGGTCGGCGGGGCGTTGACGATCATCAGCAGCCGTTCGGCGCCCCCGTCCGGCGGAGCGTCGACGTCGCCCCGGTCCGCCCCCCGGTCGGCCCCCCGATCCTGGGCCCCCCGGTCCTGGGCGCAGAGGTAGACGGTCGGGTCGTCGGGCAGTCGGCGCTCGCGGAACAGCCGGTCGAACTCGCCCCGGTAGTCGCCGCCGAAGAACACGTTGTGGCGCGTCAACGGCCGGCCGCCGGCTTCGGCGACCAGGCACCAGGCGAGCGCCGAGAGCGAGCGCCGCTCGGCGGGCTGCGGCTCGACCGCCTCGCTGGCGACGGCGCCGAAGCGGCCGGCGGCGAGAGCGGCGGGATCGGCGTTGACCAGCACGGCGTCGGCATCGATCCGCTCGCCGTCCTCGAGGGTCACTCCGCAGGCGCGCCCGCGCTCGACCCTGACCTCGGCGACCGGCGCCTCGCAGCGCAGCTCGGCGCCGCCGGCGGTCGCCGCCGCGGCCAGCGCCTCGACCAGGCGGTACATGCCGCCCTCGACCAGCCAGACACCCGACTGCTCGACGTGGGCGATCAGCAGCAGGGTCGCCGGCGCCTGGAAGGGCGAGGAGCCGCAGTAGGTCGCATAGCGGCCGAACAGCTGGACCAGCCGCGGGTCGGTGAAGTGGTCCTCGAGCGCCCGCCACAGGCTGGCGAAGGGCCGCAGGGTCAGGCCGCCGAGGCCTAGCTTGCGGCTCATCGACAGGAAGCTCGGCCGGCTCGAGCGCAGGAAGGGGCTCTCGAGCTTGCCGTAGACGGCCCGGGCGTGCTCGGCGAAGGCGAGAAAGCGGCGCGCCTCGGCGGCGCCGCTGAAGGCGCCGACCGCTGCGGCGCTCCGCTCCAGGTCGGCATAGAGATCGAGGCCGTCGCCGGCGGTCCAGGCGTGGCGCGCGAGGACGCCGGCAGGGGTCAGGCCGACCGCCTCGGAGAAGCGCAGGCCGGCCTCGTCGAAGAGCTCGTCGAAGACCCAGCGCATGGTGAAGACGGTCGGGCCGGCGTCGACCCTCCGGCCGGCGACCGGCAGCTCCCGCAGCTTGCCGCCGCAGCGCGGGCCGCGTTCGAGCAGCGTGACGCCGATGTCCTGGCCGGTCAGGGCGAGCGCGGCGGCGAGGCCACCGATTCCGCCGCCGACGATCACCACCCGTTCGGTCGGCAAGAGCCTCTTCTCCCAGGCTTCCGGCGCCGCCCGGACTCCCGTCGCGCGCGTCGCCGCCGTTCAGTGGCCGCCGACAATTCGTTTGATCCGGGGGCGGCGGAGTGTCAATAATGATTGACAGTGTCGTGTGATTGTCAAGGCTTACACTCCGCGACGCGACAGCCATCTGGGAGCGGGGAGCCGGCGCCATGGACATGAAGACGCGGATCGAACGCACGCTCGACACGGCGGTCTGCCGGGCCGCGAACGGCAAGGCGCCGCCGATGATCGCGGAGGCGATCCGCTACGCGGTCTTCCCCGGCGGCGCTCGGGTGCGTCCGCGGCTCTGCCTGGCGGTCGCCGCGGCCTGCGGCGACGACGCGCCGGAGGTCTCGGAGGGCGCTGCGGCGGCGATCGAGCTGCTGCATTGCGCCTCGCTGGTCCACGACGACCTGCCGTGCTTCGACGACGCCGCGCTGCGCCGGGGCCGGCCCTCGGTCCACGCCGCCTACGGCGAGGCGACCGCGCTGCTCGCCGGAGACGCCCTTATCGTTCTGGCCTTCCAGGTCGTCGCCGAGGCGGCGCAGCGGAACCCGGCGCGTACGGCGCCGCTGGTCACGCTGGTCGCGAGCTCCGTCGGCCTGCCGCTCGGCATCGTCGCGGGCCAGGCCTGGGAAAGCGAGCCGACGGTGCCGCTGGAGGCCTACCACGGGGCCAAGACCGGGGCGCTGTTCGTCGGCGCGGCGGCCGCCGGTGCGGTCGCCGCCGGGTCCGACCCGGCGCCCTGGCGCCGGCTCGGCGAGCGTCTCGGTGCCGCCTACCAGGTCGCCGACGACCTGCGCGACGGCCTCTGCGAGCCCGAGGAGATCGGCAAGCCGGTCGGCCAGGATCCCGCGCACCTGCGCCCCAACGCGCTGCAGCAGCTCGGCGCGCGTGGCGCCGTGGCGCGCCTCGAGTCGCTGATCGCCGGTGCCATCGGCGCGATCCCGCGCTGCCCGGGCGCGGCCGAGCTGGAGGCGCTGATCGCCAGCGAGGCCAAGCGGCTGATGCCGAAGAAGCTGACCCGCTCGGCCGCCTAGCCGTTCGATGGGGCCGGGCCGATGGCTCCCGGACCTGCGGCTCCGGGCCCTGCGGCTCCGGGACCGGCGAAGCCCGGCGCCAAGCCAGACCGGGCCTGGGGCGAGCGCTGGTATGTGCTGCGCGACCGCCTGCTCGGCAATCCGGGCTTCCAGCGCTGGGCGGCTCGCTTTCCGCTGACCCGGCCGATCGCGCGACGGCGCGCCTACCGGCTGTTCGACCTCGTCGCCGGCTTCGTCTATTCGCAGGTGCTGCTGGCCTGCGTCCGACTGCGCCTGCTCGAGCGGCTCGCCGAGTCGCCGCGGACGGCCGAGCAGCTCGCCCCGGCGCTGGGACTCGACCTGGCGGCGACACGCCGGCTGCTCGCCGCCGCGGAGTCGCTGCGCCTGGTCGCGGCTCGGCGCGACGAGCGTTTCGGTCTCGGCGACCTGGGTGCGGCTCTGCTCGCCAACCCCGGCGTGCTGGCGATGATCGAGCACCATCCGCTGCTCTACGAGGACCTGCGCGATCCCGTCCGACTGCTGCGCGAGGGCGGCGGCGGCGGCGCCCTGCAGCGCTACTGGGGCTATGCCCGCAGCGGGGCGCCGGACGAGCTGCCGGCCGAGCGGGTCGCCGACTACAGCGCCCTGATGGCGGCCTCGCAGTCCTTCACCGCGGCCGAGATCCTCGACGCCTATCCGCTCGGCCGGCACCGCCGGCTGCTCGATCTGGGCGGCGGCGAGGGCGCCTTCGTGGCCGCCGCGGCGGCGCGCCATCCCGAGCTTCAGTTCATCCTCTTCGACCTGCCGGCCGTCGCCGAACGGGCCCGCGACCGCCTGGCCGCGGCCGGGATCGGCGGGCGCGTCCGCGCGGTCGGCGGCAACTTCTTCGGCGACCCGCTGCCGCCGGGCGCCGACGTCATCTCGCTGGTCCGGATTCTCCACGACCACGACGACGAGCCGGCGCTGCGGCTGCTGCGCACGGCGCGCCTGGCCTTGCCGAAGGGCGGCACGCTGCTGGTCGCCGAACCGATGGCCGGGATGAAGGACGGCGCGCCGATCGGCGGCGCCTACTTCGGGTTCTACCTGCTGGCCATGGGCAGCGGCCGGCCGCGCAGCGAGGCGGAGATCTGCGGGCTGCTGAGGCAGGCCGGCTTCGCCGCGGTCCGGGCGATACCGGCCCGAGGCGCGCTGTTCACGCGGCTCATCGAGGCGCGGGCCTGACCTGTCAGGCCGCCTGGACACCCCAAAGCGTATTTATAGATTGACACTCTCATATGTAAACTTAGACTGACACTCCATAGGGCGATTCCTGAAAGCCCGGAGGAACCGAAGACGTGACCACCGATCTGACGACCCTCGCCGTGGTACTCGACGCGCCGGAGCGACTGGCCCTCCGCCAGCTCGACCTGGTGGCGCCGGGGCCGGACGAGCTGGTCGTGGAGGTCGAGTGGAGCGGCATCAGCACCGGCACCGAGCGGCTGCTCTGGTCGGGGCGCATGCCGACGTTCCCGGGCATGGGCTATCCCCTGGTCCCCGGCTACGAGTCGGTGGGCCGGGTCGTCGATGCCGGCCCGGCCGCGGCCGGGCGGCTCGGCGAGCGGGTGTTCGTCCCCGGCGCCCAGTGCTACGGCGCGGTTCGCGGCCTGTTCGGCGGCGCCGCCTCGCGCATCGTGCTGCCGGCGGCGCGCGCCGTCGCGGTCGACGACGCGCTGGGCGAACGCGCCGTGCTGCTGGCACTGGCGGCGACGGCGCATCATGCTCTCGCCCCCGACGGGATCGAGCGGCGCCCCTTCGGGCCGGCGCCCGAGCTGATCGTCGGCCACGGCGTGCTCGGTCGGCTCCTCGCGCGCCTCGCCTGCTGCCTGTTCGAGACACCGCCGCTGGTCTGGGAGAGCAACCCGGAACGCACCGGCGGTGCGCTCGGCTATCAGGTCGTCGATCCGGCGGCCGACGCGCGGCGCGACTACGCCTCGATCTACGACGTCAGCGGCGACGGCAGCCTGCTCGACGGGCTGATCGGCCGCCTGGCGCGCGGCGGCGAGGTCGTGCTCGCCGGCTTCTACCAGGCGCCGCTGCAGTTCGCCTTTCCGCCGGCCTTCATGCGCGAGGCCCGCTTGCGGGTCGCCGCCGAATGGCAGCGCGCGGACCTGGAAGCGGTCACCCGACTGCTCGCCGACGGGCGGCTCTCGCTCGACGGACTGATCACCCACCGGGAGCGGGCCGCGTCGGCCGAGCGGGCGTACCGCACGGCCTTCGACGATCCGGCCTGCCTGAAAATGGTTCTGGACTGGAGGAGCGCCTCATGAGGCCAACCACCGCCACACCGACGCCGCGGGCCCCCGAGGGCAGCTCGGGCCTCGCCGGCCTGCTGCGGGCCGAGGCCGCGATCGACCCCGATGCGCCGCAGGCCGGGCCGGTCACCAAGGAGACGCAGATCATCGCGATCTACGGCAAGGGCGGCATCGGCAAGAGCTTCACCCTGGCCAACCTCTCCTACATGATGGCGCAGCAGGGCAAGAAGGTCCTGCTGATCGGCTGCGACCCCAAGAGCGACACGACCTCGCTGCTGTTCGGCGGCCGCTCGACCCCGACGATCATCGAGACCTCCTCGAAGAAGAAGCTGGCCGGCGAGGAGCTCGCGATCGGCGACGTCTGCTTCAAGCGCGACGGCGTCTACGCCATGGAGCTGGGCGGCCCGGAGGTCGGCCGCGGCTGCGGCGGGCGCGGCATCATCCACGGCTTCGAGACGCTGGAGAAGCTGGGCTTCCACGACTGGGACTTCGACTACGTCCTGCTCGACTTCCTGGGCGACGTGGTATGCGGCGGCTTCGGGCTGCCGATCGCCCGCGACATGTGCCAGAAGGTCATCGTCGTCGCCTCGAACGACCTGCAGTCGCTCTACGTCGCCAACAACGTCTGCTCGGCGGTCCAGTACTTCCGCCAGCTGGGCGGCAACGTCGGCGTCGCCGGCATGGTCATCAACAAGGACGATGGCACCGGCGAGGCCGCGGCCTTCGCCGAGCAGGTCGGCATCCCGGTGCTCTCGGCGATCCCGGCCGACGAGGACATCCGGCGCAAGAGCGCGAACTACGAGATCATCGGCAAGCTGACCAGCCCCTGGGCGCCGCTGTTCGACGAGCTCGGCACCAACGTCGCCGAGGCGCCGCCGCAGCTGCCGACGCCGCTCAGCCAGGACGAGCTGCTCAATCTCTTCAAGAGCGAGGACGTCGGCCGCGACTTCCGGCTGGAGCCGGCGACCCTGGAGGACATGTGCGGCGTCGCCTTCGTCGAGCAGCCCTCCCTCGAAGTCGTCTACGACGAGGCCTGAGAGCGCCCGCGATGACCGAGCGACAGGCCCCCAGCGACGCGAGAGACGACGCGGAAGTGCGCTACGACGCGGCCGCCGACGCTCCTCTGGCCAACGAGGCCGAGATCGAGGCGCAGGCGGCGGGCGACGCCGCCGCGGCTGCCGCACCCGGGGCGGCCGGCGGCGGCGAGGGTGCCGGCGTCGACGGGCTCGGCTGCCACGGCGGCAAGGACCGGCTGAAGCAGGCCGCCGAGGCGGCCGGCAACAGCGAGCTGCTGGCGCGCTACGCCGCCGACTACCCGACGGGACCGCACGACCAGCCGCAGTCGATGTGTCCGGCCTTCGGGTCGCTGCGCGTCGGCCTGCGCATGCGGCGCACCGCGACCGTGCTCTCCGGCTCGGCCTGCTGCGTCTACGGCCTGACCTTCACCTCGCACTTCTACGGCGCGCGGCGCAGCGTCGGCTACGTGCCCTTCAGCTCCGAGACGCTGGTCACCGGCAAGCTGTTCGAGGACATCCGCGAGGCGGTCTTCGCGCTCGCCGACCCGGCGCTCTACGACACCATCGTGGTCACCAACCTCTGCGTGCCCACGGCCTCCGGCGTGCCGCTGCGCCTGCTGCCCGACGAGATCAACGGCGTGCGCGTCATCGGCATCGACGTGCCGGGCTTCGGCGTGCCGACCCATGCCGAGGCCAAGGACGTGCTGGCCGGCGCGATGCTCGCCTACGCCCGCGGCGAGGCCGAGCAGGGGCCGGTGCAGGCGCCGCGCGAGGGCCGCAGCGGGCGCCCCACCGTGACCCTGGTCGGCGAGATGTTCCCGGCCGACCCGGTGATCCTCGGCCGGCTGCTCGAGCCGCTCGGCCTGGCCGCCGGGCCGGTGGTGCCGACGCGCGAGTGGCGCGAGCTCTACGGCGCCCTCGACTGCGCGGCCGTCGCGGCGATTCATCCCTTCTACACGGCCTCGTTCCGCGAGTTCGAGGCGGCGGGCCGCACGATCGTCGGCTCGGCGCCGGTCGGGCGCGACGGCACGGCCGACTGGCTCGAGGCGATCGGCGAGGCCTGCGGCATCGCCCGGCGCAAGGTGACGGAAGCCAAGAACGCGGTGCTGCCGGCGATCGAGGCGGCGCTGGCCGGCCTGCCGATCCGCGGTCGCATCACGCTGTCGGGCTACGAGGGCTCGGAGCTGCTGGTCGCCCGCCTGCTGGTCGAGAGCGGCGCCGATCTGCGCTACGTCGGCACGGCCTGCCCGCGCACCCGCTTCTCCGAGGCTGACCGCGACTGGCTCGAGGCGCGCGGCGTCGCCGTGCACTACCGCGCCTCGCTGGAGCAGGACCTGGCGGCGCTCGAGGCCTTCGAGCCGGATCTCGCGATCGGCACCACGCCGGTCGTGCAGAAGGCCAAGGAGCGGGCGATTCCGGCGCTCTACTTCACCAATCTGATCTCGGCGCGGCCGCTGATGGGCCCCGCCGGTGCCGGCTCGCTGGCCCAGGTCATCAACGGCGCGCTCGCCAACAAGGCGCGCTTCGAGCGCATGCGCAGCTTCTTCGAGGGCGTCGGCAGCGGCCATGCCGCCGGCGTCTGGGAGGAGGTGCCGCAGGCGCGCGAGGGCACCCGGGCGCGCACCACGCAGGCGCGCGAGCGGGTCGTGGAGGGCTCGGTCGGATGCTGATCCTCGACCACGACCGCGCGGGCGGCTACTGGGGCTCGGTCTACGCCTTCACGGCGATCAAGGGCCTGCAGGTCATCATCGACGGCCCGGTCGGCTGCGAGAACCTGCCGGTGACCTCGGTGCTGCACTACACCGACGGCCTGCCGCCGCACGAGCTGCCGATCGTCGTCACCGGCCTGTCCGAGGAGGAGCTCGGCCAGACCGGGACCGAGGCGGCGATGAAGCGCGCCTTCGAGACCCTGGATCCGGACCAGCCGGCGGTCGTCGTCACCGGCTCGATCGCCGAGATGATCGGCGGCGGCGTGACGCCCGAGGGCACCGGCATCCGGCGGTTCCTGCCGCGCACCATCGACGAGGACCAGTGGCAGAGCGCCAACCGCGCGATCAACTGGCTGTGGACCGAGTTCGGCCTGAAGAAGGGCCGGATGCCGAAGGAGAGCAAGCGCCCCGAAGGCGCCCGGCCGCGCGTCAACATCGTCGGGCCGATCTACGGCATGTTCAACATGCCGAGCGACCTCGCCGAGATTCGCCGCCTGGTCGAGGGCATCGGCTGCGAGATCAACATGGTCTTCCCGCTCGGCAGCCACCTGCAGGACGTCGGGCGCCTGGTCGACGCCGACGTCAACATCTGCCTCTACCGCGAGTTCGGGCGGCTGCTCTGCGAGGGCCTCGGCAAGCCCTACCTGCAGGCACCGATCGGCCTGCACTCGACGACGGCCTTCTTGCGTACGCTCGGCGAGCTGACCGGCCTCGACCCCGAGCCCTTCATCGAGCGCGAGCGGCACACCACGATCAAGCCGCTGTGGGACCTCTGGCGCTCGGTCACCCAGGACTTTTACGGCACCGCCAGCTTCGGCGTGGTCGCCAGCGAGACCTACGCGCGCGGCCTGCGCCACTTCCTCGAGGGCGAGATGGGCCTGCCCTGCAGCTTCGCCTTCGCGCGCAGCGCCGGGGTCAAGCCGGACAACCAGGCGGTGCGCCAGGCGATCCACGACCGGGCGCCGCTGGTGCTGTTCGGCAGCTACAACGAGCGCATGTACCTGGCCGAGGCCGGGGGGCGCGGGGTCTACATCCCGGCCTCGTTCCCGGGGGCCATCGTGCGCCGGCACACCGGCACGCCCTTCATGGGCTACGCCGGGGCGACCTACCTGGTCCAGGAGCTCTGCAACGCGCTGTTCGACGCCCTCTTCGGGATCCTGCCGCTGGGCAGCGAGATGGATCGGGTCGAGGCGACGCCGGCGCGCGCTGCCAGCCGCCACCAGGAGCTGCCGTGGGACGAGGCGGCGCGCGCCGCGCTCGACCGCCTGGTCGAGGCGCAGCCGGTTCTGGTCCGCATTTCCGCGGCCAAGCGGCTGCGCGACGCGGCGGAGCGGGAAGCCCGGGCGGCCGGCGACGACAGGGTCACGCTGCGCTGCGGCACGCTCGCCGCGGCCCTGGACAAGGAAACGACCCCGGCCTGAGCCGGGGCAGAGGTCACCGGGCGCGGCCTCGCTCGAGGCCGCTCCGGCGAGCAAGGGGAGGAGACCAGAGACATGGCCATCGACAGCACGATCCACTCGCACTCCATGCTCCGGCCACAGCCGCTGTTGGCGGGACGGACGCGCGACGCGCGAGCCTTCCGGCTGCTCTACGCGGCGATCTTCACGATCTTCCTGGCGGTCGCGCTCGTCGCCCGCCTGCTGCCGCGGACCTGGGACCCGATCGAGCGCCGCCCCGGCGGCCGCCGCTCGGTCGTCGCCGAGGCCCGCTACGCGGCCAGTGTCGCCGTCGGCTACGCCTTCATGCGCTAGCCGACGCCCGCCAGTCGGCCCGGGGGTCCGGGCCGGCGCCGGAGCCGCCGCCAGGCGGATCCGGCATTCCCCGCCGCGCGGGACGTGCGCGGCAATGGCCGAGAAGGCCGTCAGTATGGAGGTCTAGCCATGGCAGACTCGGATTCCGTTTCCGGGCTGACAGAACAGCAAGCCAAGGAGTTCCACGGGATCTTCACCTCGAGCTTCCTGGGCTTCACCGCGATCGCCGTGGTCGCCCACATCCTGGTCTACATCTGGAAACCCTGGCTGTAGGCCCTCGGATCCGAAGAGGAGAGTGAAAGATGTGGAAGATCTGGCTTCTGTTCGATCCACGCCGGGCACTCGTGGCCCTGTTCGTCTTCCTGATGGTACTGGCGCTGCTGATCCATTTCATCCTGCTCAGCTCCGACCGGTACAACTGGATAGACCAGGCGCCCGGCGCGGCCAGCGGCAACGCGGAGATGACCCTTCCCTCGGCCACGGTGCGCCCGAGCTGAGCGAGGAGTCCGACTCCGCAACGGACGGTTGGCGGAGCGGGACAGGGCCTCGGCCCGCCGGCTCCGCCAGCGTCCGCAACAAGCACAAACGGGGGGTGACCCGAGAAGGAGGGCGGGGCTATGGCCATGCTCAGCTTTGAACGGAAGTATCGCGTCCGCGGGGGGACGCTGCTCGGAGGCGACCTGTTCGACTTCTGGGTCGGGCCGTTCTACGTCGGCTTCTTCGGGGTTACGACGGCCTTCTTCGCCGCCCTCGGGACCCTACTGATTCTCTACGGCGCGGCGATCGGGCCGACCTGGAACGTCTGGCAGATCAGCATCGCGCCGCCGGACCTGAGCTACGGCCTGGCGCTGGCCCCGCTCAAGGAGGGCGGGCTCTGGCAGATCATCACGATCTGCGCGATCGGCGCCTTCGTCTCCTGGGCGCTGCGCGAGGTCGAGATCTGCCGCAAGCTCGGCATCGGCTACCACGTGCCGGTCGCCTTCTCCTTCGCCATCTTCGCCTACGTCACGCTGGTCGTGATCCGGCCGCTGCTGCTCGGCGCCTGGGGGCACGGCTTCCCCTACGGCATCTTCAGCCACCTCGACTGGGTCTCGAACGTCGGCTACCAGTACGTGCACTTCCACTACAATCCCGCGCACATGCTCGCCGTGACCTTCTTCTTCACGACGACGCTGGCGCTGGCGCTGCACGGCTCGGCCATCCTGTCCTCGGCCAATCCGGCCAAGGGCGAGACGGTCAAGACGCCGGAGCACGAGGACACCTTCTTCCGCGACACCATCGGCTACTCGATCGGCACCCTGGGCATCCACCGGCTCGGGCTGCTGCTGGCGCTCAACGCCGGCTTCTGGAGCGCGGTGTGCATCGTGATCAGCGGCCCCTTCTGGAACCGCGGTTGGCCCGAGTGGTGGAACTGGTGGCTCAACCTTCCGATCTGGTCCTGAGGCTGGGGGAACGACAATGGCCACCTATCAGAACATCTTCACCCAGGTGCAGGTGCGCGGGCCGGTCGAGCCCGGCATCGGCCTGCCCAAGGAGGACTCGCCGAGGCTCGGCAAGGGCTCCTTCTCCTACTGGGCCGGCAAGATCGGCAACGCCCAGATCGGCCCGATCTATCTCGGCTTCCTGGGCTCGCTGTCGCTGCTCTTCGGGGTGATCGCCTTCGAGATCATCGGCCTCAACATGTGGGCCTCGGTCGACTGGGATCCGATCCAGTTCGTCCGGCAGCTGCCCTGGCTGGCGCTCGAGCCGCCGCCGCCGGAGTACGGCCTGCGCGTGCTGCCGCCGCTGAACGAGGGCGGCTGGTGGCTGATCGCCGGCTTCTTCCTGACCGCCTCGGTGCTGCTGTGGTGGCTGCGGACCTACCGCCGGGCGGTCGCGCTCGGCATGGGAACCCATGTCGCCTGGGCCTTCGCGTCGGCGATCTTCCTGTTCCTGGTGCTCGGCTTCGTCCGCCCGGTGCTGATGGGCAGCTGGAGCGAGGCGGTGCCGTTCGGCATCTTCCCGCACCTCGACTGGACGACGGCCTTCTCGATCCGCTACGGCAACCTCTACTACAACCCCTTCCACTGCCTCTCGATCGTGTTCCTCTACGGCTCCGTGCTGCTGTTCGCGATGCATGGCGGCACGATCCTCGCGGTCAGCCGCTACGGCGGCGACCGCGAGATCGAGCAGATCACCGACCGCGGCACGGCCTCGGAGCGCGCCGCCCTGTTCTGGCGCTGGACCATGGGCTTCAACGCCACGATGGAGTCGGTGCATCGCTGGGCCTGGTGGTTCGCCGTGCTGACCACGCTGACCGGCGGCATCGGCATCCTGCTGACCGGCACGGTCGTCGACAACTGGTACCTCTGGGCCGTCGACCACGGCGTGGCGCCCGCCTATCCGGACGTCTTCCAGGGCACCGACGCTGGAATGGGAGCGACGCAATGAACCCCGGACTCGCCCTCGGCGTCGTCGGCGCCAGCCTGCTCACCGTCGCCATGCTGTTCACCGCCGGCTGGGACCTGCCGCCGGCCGACACCCAGCAGACCGGCTACCGCGGAACCGGCATGGTCGTCCTCCAGGACCGCGAGGAGCAGACCGCGCTGCGCGCCGCCAACCAGGTCCCGCCGGTGCCCTGGGAGCTCGACACCTCGGGGCAGAAGGCCTCCGAGGTCTACGAGAACGTCCAGGTGCTCGGCGACCTCGGCATCGACCAGTTCAGCCGGCTGATGACGGCGATCACCGAATGGGTCTCGCCGGAGCAGGGCTGCAACTATTGCCACAACCCGGAGAACATGGCCTCCGACGAGCTCTACACGAAGGTCGTCTCGCGGCGCATGCTCGAGATGACCCAGGCGGTCAACACCGAGTGGGACCTGCACGTCCAGCAGACCGGCGTGACCTGCTACACCTGCCATCGCGGCCAGCCGGTGCCACAGAACATCTGGTTCAGGGGCGGCGATCCGGACGACCGCTTCGCGATGGCCGGCTACAGCGGCGGCGGCCAGAACACCGTCGGCGTCGGCAACACCTCGCTGCACGCCGACCCCTTCAGCGAGCTCTTCTCCTTCGACGGCGTGATCGGTGTCACCGGGCCGACTGCGCTGCCGACGGGCCACGAGGTCTCGATCCAGCAGACCGAGAAGACCTACGCGCTGATGGTCCACATGTCGCAGTCGCTGGGCGCCAACTGCACGCTCTGCCACAACACCCGGGCGTTCAACGACTGGAACCAGTCGACGCCGCAGCGCACGGTCGCGATCCAGGGCATCCAGATGGTCCGCACGCTCAACGCCGACTACCTGGAGCCGCTGACTTCCGAGTTCCCGCCGGAGCGGCTCGGCCCGCACGAGGACGTCGCCAAGATCAACTGCGCGACCTGCCACCAGGGCGCCCAGAAGCCGCTCAACGGCGTCAGCATGGTCGAGGACTATCCCTCGCTCCGGCCCGAGCAGTAGGGACCGGCGCTTGCGGAGCGGAGCGGCCGCGAGAGCGACCGCTCCTTCATACCCGCCGACTGGGGAGGCCCGAGGGTCTCCCCTTTTTTTGCCCGGCTTCCGCGGCGGACCAGGGCTCGGCGCGCCGGGCCGGCCGGGCCGTTGCGCTGGCGAAGGAGGCGTCGCAGGAAAAAGGGGCGCCGGGCCTGTTGGCGCCGGCGCCCCGAGAGGCCCAGGGAAGAAGCCTGGCGTGGCGGCTCAGGCGACCGCGCGGTTGAGCGCGCACTGCGACCAGAGGTCGTTGAGCGCGCGCACCAGCAGCTCGACGTCGGCGTCGCGGTGCAGCGGCGAGGGCGTGATGCGCAGGCGCTCGCTGCCCTTGGGCACCGTCGGGTAGTTGATCGGCTGGATGTAGATGCCGTAGCGCTCCAGCAGGACGTCGCTGATCCACTTGCACTTCTTCGCGTCGCAGACCATCACCGGGATGATGTGGCTGGGGTTGTCGAGGTGCGGGATGCCCAGGGCGTCGAGCCGGCCGCGCACCGTGGCGACTCGCTCGCGCTGGCGGGCGCGCTCCAGCTCGCTGGCCTTGAGGTGGCGGATGCTGGCGGTGGCGCCGGCGGCGACCGCCGGCGGCAGGGCGGTCGTGAAGATGAAGCCGGAGGAGAAGGAGCGCACGAAGTCGCAGAGCGCGGCCGAGGCGGCGATGTAGCCGCCGAGCACGCCGAAGGCCTTGCCCAGCGTGCCCTCGATCACGGTCAGGCGGTCCATGACGCCCTCGCGCTCGGCGACGCCGCCGCCGCGCGGGCCGTAGAGCCCGACCGCGTGGACCTCGTCGAGGTAGGTCATGGCGCCGTGCTTCTCGGCGACGTCGCAGATCTCGGCGATCGGCGCGATGTCGCCGTCCATCGAGTAGACGCTCTCGAAGGCGACGATCTTCGGCCGGCCGGGCGCGATCGCCGCGAGCTTGCGGTCGAGGTCCTCGACGTCGTTGTGCCGCCAGATCACCTTGTCGGCGCGGCTGTGGCGGATGCCTTCGATCATCGAGGCGTGGTTGAGCGAGTCCGAGAGGATCACGCAGTCGGGGATCTTCGCGCCGAGCGTGCCCAGCGTCGCCCAGTTGGAGACGTAGCCCGAGGTGAAGATCAGCGCCGCTTCCTTGCCGTGCAGGTCGGCGAGCTCGCGCTCCAGCAGCACGTGGTGATGGTTGGTGCCGGAGATGTTGCGCGTCCCGCCGGCGCCGGCGCCGCAGCTGTCGAGCGCCCGGTGCATGGCCTCGAGCACGACCCGGTTCTGGCCCATGCCCAGGTAGTCGTTGGAGCACCAGACGGTGACCTTGTGGGTCTCGTCGCCGGCGTAGCGGGTCGCCTTCGGGAAGGCGCCGGCATGACGCTCGAGCTCGGCGAAGACCCGGTAGCGGCCCTCCTCCTTGAGGCCGTCCAGCTCCGCGCGAAAGAAGTCCTCGAAGTTCATGATCGCCTCCCTTCAATGGCCGCGGCCCCGAGGCCGCTCGTCGCGAGCGGCTCGTCGGCCGTGGCCGGCTTCGTCTTGGTCTCGTCCCGTCGCTCCGGCGACGTCGTGCGGCCCTGGCCGAGGCACCAGCGCCAGAGCGCGGCATCGCGGATCGGCAGCACCAGGAACCAGTGCTCGAGCACGCCGAGCGCGGCGAGCCCGGCGAGCAGGGCCAGGGAGCTCTCGGCGAAGCCGGGCGCCGCGGTCCAGGCGGCGTGGCCGAGCCCCAGCGTGACGGCCGTGCCCAGGGTCGCGGAGAGCGGGAACAGCGGATTGATCGGCCGCTGCGGGCAGTAGCTGAAGAGGTAGCCGAGCCTGGCCGGCAGCAGCTCGCGCGTCAGGTTGGGCACGCCGAGGAACAGGTTCAGCTTGGCGCTCAGCCGCATCGCCCAGAGCAGCAGGAAGGTCCAGAGCGCCACGGCGTTCGCGGCCCCGTGGAGCAGCGCGGCGAGCGCCAGCGCCGTCGCGGCGATCGCCAGCTCGTGATGGATCAGCGTCCCGGTGGCCAGGCGGAAGCGCGTCCAGCCGCGCGCCGACGCCGGGCAGGGCTCGCTGCGCGGGCCGGTCAGCGCTCCCGACAGGAAGCTGACCTCGTGCCAGCCCCAGAGCGCCAGCCCGGCGGTGAAGCCGACATAGGCGCCGGTGACGTCGGGGCGGTCTGCGACCAGGGCCAGCGCCGCGACCGCGGCGACGGCGCCGAGGCTGCTCAGCGCCAGGCCGCCGCCTGGCAGCCGCCGGTCGGCGAGCAGGACCAGGCCCGTGCTGAACCACCAGAGGAAGAGCGCAAACAGCAGGGGCAGCCAGAGTCCGCTCACGGCACGCGGCTCCTTTCCCTCGACGCGGCCTACCAGGCCGGCTGCAGGCGGCTGAGCGCCGGCAGCTCGTTCTTCTGGACCGGCAGCAGGTAGAGCCGGGCGAAGGCAGCGACCGCGGCCGCGCTCAGGCCGAGCCGGGCGGCTGTGCCGCGCAGGCCGCCGCGGGACCGCGCCGCGTCCATGCCCTGCTTGATCCGGAACAGGCGCTGCAGGCCGGCCTTGAAGGCCGGGTTGTCGATGTCGAGCAGCAGCGGGAAGCACTGCTTGGTGATCTCGTTGCAGATCCGGAAGACCTGGAAATCGTACCAGTCGATGTCGACGCCGAGCTCGCGGTGGAAGGCCGGCCTGCCGTGGTCGCGCACGTACATCGTCGCGTAGACCGCCAGCAGGAAGAAGCGGATCCACAGCCTGTTGTGGCCGCGCAGCATCGCGGGGTTGGCGCGCATCAGCAGCGAGAAGGCCTCGCCGTGGCGGAACTCGTCGTTGCACCACTCCTCGAACCACTTGAAGATCGGGTGGAAGCGGTTCTCCGGGTGGCGCTGCAGGTGCCGGAAGATGGTGATGTAGCGCGCATAGCCGATCTTCTCCGACAGGTAGGTGGCGTAGAAGATGAACTTCGGCTGGAAGTAGGTGTACTTCTTCTTCTTGGTCAGGAAGCCGAGATTCACGCCGATCCCGAAGTCCTTCAGCGCGTCGTTGATGAAGCCGGCGTGGCGCGCCTCGTCGCGCGACATGCAGGAGAACAGCGCGCAGATGTCCGGGTTGCTGCCGCGCTTCTTCATCTCCTTGTAGAGCACGCAGCCGGAGAACTCGGCGGTCAGGGAGCTGACCAGGAAGTCGATCAGCTCCTCGCGCAGATCCTCGGGCAGGGCCTCGAGATCGGGGATCTCCCAGGCCTCGTTGCGCTTGAAGTGGCCGCGGTTGGGATCGGACTGCATCTCACCGATCAGCGCGTCCCACTCGGCGCGCACCGGTTCGACGTCCATGGCGTCGAGCGCGTCGAAGTCCGTCGTGTAGAAGCGCGGGCTGAGCAGCGTCGAGGCGTTGGCCAGCTCCGTCGTCTCGTTGACCACCATCTCGTCGAGGATGGCTTCGGCGGTTGCGGCCTGCGCGCGCGGCGCTTGGTCTCGCGGGGGAGCGGGATGGCTGATCATGACGTTGCCCTTTCCGAGAAGGAGAACTCGAAGAGCTCGAGGACCTCGAGGTCGCTGGTCGAGCGCAGCCAGAGGCGTTCCAGGCGGCCGGCGCGGCGCACGGTGGCGCGCCGGCGGAGGGTGACGCGTTCGCCGTAGGGTACGGCGACCGGCGCGCCGTGGACGAGCACCTCGTCGCCCGGGTGGATCGCGACGTCGCCGTCGAGCTCGACGTGGGCGTGCAGGCTGTCGAAGCTGTTCTCGATCTCGACCGTGCAGCCGAGCTCGAACCGCTCGCCCGAGAGCAGCCGGCCGATCACGACGGCGCCCCCGCGGCGGCCCGCTGGTCGCTTTGCTCAGGGGCGGCGAGCAGCCGGGCGAAGGCGCGCGCGTTGGTCTGCCCGAAGGCGCCGAAGTCGATGGCCCGCTGGGTTACCGGATCCCAGAGCACGAGATGGCCGTCGGCGAAGTAGCTGAGCCGGAACGGCGTCTCGGCGCCGGCGCCGCTCGGTCGTCGGGCCCGCGCCAGGCCGCGCAGGGTGGCGCGGATGAAGGCGCCGTCGCCCGAGGCGATCAACGCGACCTCGGTGCCGCTGCCGGCGTCGACGACCCGCACCGAGCCGTCGTCGCGGTCGAAGAACTGAAGCGCCCTGCTGGCCACCGGCAGCTCGTCGGCGCGCGCCCAGCGCTCCTCCCGCTCGAGGCGGCTGACCAGGGCCGCCAGCATCGAGAAGCCGATCAGGGCGGCGGCTGTCAGCAGCACCCAGCGCGGGAAGCGTTCCTGGAAATGCGCGTGGCTCATCACGGGTCTCCTCGGGGACGTTCGGCTACTCGGCAGCGGCCAGCTGGCCGAGCCTGCGTTCGTCCTCCATGGGCTGGAGGCGGCCGACGGCCTGCTGCAGGCTCTGGATCAGCAACACCGCGACCTCGCGCCCGCCGCCGATGCAGCGCAGCATCGGCTCCGGGTGCGAGAAGCGCCAGGGACGGGCCAGCGGCCACAGCGCCAGGTAGGCGAGGCGGCCGCGCGCCGGCAGCGCCAGCGCGAGGTCGCAGCTGCCGTCGCGGTGCTCGCAGAAGGACACCGACTCGATGGCCTTGAAGGGCAGGTTGACGGCCATCGGCAGGGCGACGCCGAAGCGCATCACGACCCGCTTGGTGGTGATCGTGTAGAGCGTCGTGCGCTGCACCAGCCAGGCGTAGCCGGCGAGCAGGGCGACGGTCGCCGCCCCCAGGCCGAGCGGCCAGACCGCGGCCGCCACGGCGGCCGTCGCCGGCCCGCCGTCGTAGAGGCCGGCCGCGATCTGCCAGAGCGCGAGCAGCAGGAAGTAGGCGGCGATCGCCCGCACGTGCAGCGCATGGACCGCCAGCGCGCGCCAGCTCGGGGCGCCCTGCCAGAGGATGCTCTCGCCCTCGGGCAGGCTGCCGGGCAGGCCCGGGATCGGCTCGTAGTCGTGTTCCCTCACGGGCTTTCTCCTCAGATCCAGGGCTCGGCGCGTGCCGGCGTGGCGTAGAGCAGGCCGGCGCCGAAGCAGGCGCAGATCCGCTCCTCCTCCAGCATCGTCACCTGGCCCGGCGTGGCGGTGCCCGGCACCTCGGCGAACTGCGCGGCGAGCAGCGCGCCGACCTGGACGCGGCGGGTGCGGCGCTCGATCACGGCGAAGGTCATCGGCAGCAGGATCCGGCGCGGGTCGGCCCCCTCCAGCTCGACCTCGAGGTAGCGGACCAGCTGCTCGGCCCGGTCGACCCAGAGGTCGACGACCCGGCCGGCCGTCTTGCGATCGGCGCCGACCACCGTCATGCCGTGCGGATCGGCGTCCGGCCCGGCGATGACGAAGTCCTCGAGGCTGCTCAGCGGCACGATCTTCGGCGCGCCGTGGTGGTCCCGGTCGGGCTCGTCGGCGCGCAGCGCATAGGCGCCGGGGCCGACACCGTCGAGCAGGCGGTTGCCGGTCGGCTCGCTCGGCGCGCCGGGCCAGACGGCGAGGCGCCGCGCCTTGAGCTCGCGGCTGGAATCGCGCAGGGCGTTGGGCGCCTTGCTCTCGCCGCCGTGCGGCAGCCGGAAGGTCTTGGGATCCGGGATCCAGACCAGGCCCGGGCTTTCGACCTTGCCGTCGTCGCCCTCGAGCGGGTAGCCCTCGCGCCGGTCCTCGCGGCGCAGATAGAAGATCAGCCCGGCGAAGAACAGCCAGAAGGCGTAGAGCACGACCTGCGCCACGTCGATGTTGGCGGTGACAGCCCCTGTTTCCATGAGACCTCTCCCTGTTGGTCCGTCAGCCGGGGAACTCGGCCAGCCCGAAGCGGGCCCGGCTCGTGGCGGACTGGTGGGAGCGCCTTGACGCCCCCGGGTGGCGGACAAGCGGGCCGATCGCGACGAGCGTCGCGAACAGCAGCCCGATCTCGAGGTGATAGACCACGCCGTAACCGGCCCCCGGCCCGTCCAGGGCAGGTCCGAGCCAGCCGGCCTCCGCGAGGCCGGTGACCAGGTCGCGCAGGCCGCCGCCGACGGCGATGCCGAGGCCCGCCGCCGTGGCCTGGACGGCGCCCCAGGCGCCGAGCGCGATGCCGCTGCGCTCGCGGTCGGCCAGAGCCATGGTCGCGGTCAGGGTGCAGACGGCGAAGAGGCCGCCGCCGAAGCCGATCAGCACGGTGCCGGCGCGGAACAGCAGCGGCGAGCCGAGCGGCTCGGCGAAGATCACGGCCGAAAAGGCGAAGACCCCGACCAGCACGCCGAGCGCCGCCAGGCGGTGCGGCTCGGCGCCGGCGCCGAGCTGGCGCGCGGCCAGCGCGAAGCCGGCCAGCGTGCCGCCGGCGAGCAGCGCGGTCAGCATGGTCGTCTGGGAGACGCTGAGGCCGAGCATCTCGCCGCCGTAGGGCTCGAGCAGGATGTCCTGCATCGAGAAGGCGAGGGTACCGAGGCCGACCGTGACCAGCAGGCGCCCCGCGCGGCCGCCGCCGACGAAGCCGCGCCAGGCCGTGCGGAAGTCGGGGCGTTCGCGCTCGGGCGCGGTCAGGGACGGATCGCGGGCCTCCTGCTTCCACAGGGCGATGCCGTTGAGGACCATGGTCACCACCGCCGCGCCCTGGATGACCTGCACCAGCTTGGTCTGGCCGAAGTCCTGCAGCAGCAGGCCGAAGGCGAGCGAGCTGGCGACCATGCCGACCAGCAGCATGACGTAGAGCAGCGCCACGACGCGCGGCCGGTTGTCCTCGCTCGACAGGTCGGTGGCGAGCGCCAGTCCCGCGGTCTGCGTCGTGTGCAGGCCGGCGCCGATCAGCAGGAAGGCGAGCGCGGTCGCGATGTACCCGACGAACAGCGGGCCGCCGCCGGTCGAGAGCAGCAGGATCGCGAAGGGCATGATCGCGAGGCCGCCGAACTGCATCAGCGAGCCGAACCAGACGTAGGGCACGCGGCGCCAGCCGAGGAACGAGCGATGGGTGTCCGAGCGGTGCCCGACCAGCGCACGGAAGGGCGCGAAGGCCAGCGGCAGGGCGACCATCGCCGCGACCAGCCAGGTCGGCACGGCGAGCTCGACGATCATCACGCGGTTCAGGGTGCCGGTCAGCAGCGTCACCGCCATGCCGACCGAGATCTGGAACAGCGAGAGCCGCAGCAGGCGGCCGAGGGGGAGCTCCACGCTCGCGGCGTCGGCGAACGGCAGGAAGCGCGGGGCGACCTTCGTCCATCCGAGGCTGACGCGGGCGTGGAGTCGCTTCATCGCTGCACGAGCTCCATCGCCTGCGAGAGGTAGAAGCCGCTGTCGATGCGCTGCGTGCGCGCCACGCGGAAGCCCGAGAGCCTGGGCGCGACGGCGAGGCGCCGGCGCAGCCGCGCCTCGGCGACCGGCACGATCGCCGGCGCGCGGTTGCCGCGCGGGAACAGCCGGCCGACGGCGTGCATGACGCTGAGCAGCGGCGTCTGCGGTGCCACGGTGAACAGCAGCGAGCGGCGGGTCCGCGCCGCCAGGGCCGCGAGCGCGCGCAGCTTGTCGTCGGTCGCGTAGTGGATCAGCGAGTCCATGCAGACGACGTGGTCGAAGCGGCCGAGCGCCGGATCGAGCATGTCGCCGGCGTGGAAGGTCAGGCGGCCGCGCAGTCCCTCGGGCAGCCGCTCCTCGGCGAGCCCCAGCAGGGTCGGCGAGAGGTCGACCGCGACGACCTCGGCGCCGCGTGCGGCCAGCGCGACCGCCGTCGCCCCGGTGCCGCAGCCGGCGTCGAGGATGCGCCGGCCCGAGAGGTCCTCGTGCAGCCAGCCGAGCAGCGTCCCGCGCATGCGCTCGCGCCCGGCGCGCACCGTCGCGCGGATGCCGCCGACCGGTGCGTCCGAGGTCAGGCGCGCCCAGGCCGCCGCCGCGGTGCGGTCGAAGTAGTCCTCGAGCTGGCCGCGGCGCTGCTCGTAGCTGGTGGGAGCGAGGGAGACGTCGGCCATCAGTCGAACCCCAGGAAGTCGAAGATCTCGCGGTCCTTCATCGGCTTCGGGCTGAGCACCTCGACGCCGTTCCACAGCTTGGCGGCGAGCTGCTGGTACTCGCGCTGCACCGCCTCGAGCTCGGGCGAGGGCTCCATCTCGAACAGCGTCGACTTCTTCAGCCGGCTGCGCCGGATCGCGTCGAGGTCCGGGAAGTGGGCCAGGCGCTCCAGGCCGACGTGGGCGTTGAAGCGGTCGATCTCGTCGGTGCCCGCGGAGCGGTTGGCGATGACCCCGCCGACCCGCACGTCGTAGTTCTTCGCCTTGGCCTGGATGGCCGAGACGATGCGGTTCATCGCGAAGATCGAGTCGAAGTCGTTGGCGGTGACGATCAGCGCGCGGTCGGCGTGCTGCAGCGGCGAGGCGAAGCCGCCGCAGACGACGTCGCCCAGGACGTCGAAGATCACCACGTCGGTGTCCTCGAGCAGGTGGTGCTCCTTGAGCAGCTTGACCGTCTGGCCGACGACGTAGCCGCCGCAGCCGGTGCCGGCGGGCGGGCCGCCGGCCTCGACGCACATGACGCCGTTGTAGCCCTCGTAGACGAAGTCCTCGACGCGCAGCTCCTCGCTGTGGAACTCGACCGATTCCAGGACGTCGATGACCGTCGGCACCAGGCGCTTGGTCAGGGTGAAGGTCGAGTCGTGCTTGGGATCGCAGCCGATCTGCAGGACCCGCTTGCCGAGCTTCGAGAAGGCGACCGACAGGTTCGACGAGGTCGTCGACTTGCCGATGCCGCCCTTGCCGTAGACCGCGAAGACCTTGGCGGTCTCGATCTTCGTGGCCGGGTCGAGGTGGACCTGGACGCTGCCCTCGCCATCGCGGTGGGCATCGTACAGGGGGGCGGGACGGGTCGTTCGATAACTCATGCTGCGGCCTCCACGCCGACCCCTTCGAGCCGGTCTTCGAGTTCCTCTCCGGCTTCGCGCAGCGCCTCGACGACCGACGGGTCGGGCGTCCAGAGCTGGCGTTCGTGCGCCTCGAGCAGCCGGCTGGCTACCTTGGCCGACGCCGCCGGATTGAGCGCGGCCATGCGATTGCGCATCTCGGGATCGAGCACGTAGAGCTCGGTCAGCTGCTGGTAGACCCAGGGCGCGACCTGTCCGGTCGTCGCCGACCAGCCGACGGTGTTGGTGACGTGCGCCTCGATCTGACGCACCCCCTCCATGCCGTGGTCGAGCATCGCCTCGTACCACTTGGGATTGAGAATGCGGGTCCGGGTCTCAAGGGCGACCTGCTCGCTGAGCGTGCGGATGCGGCCCTCGCCGCGGGTCTGGTCGCCGATGTAGACGGAGACGCTGCCGCCGCGCGCGCGGCTCACCGCCTGGCTGATGCCGCCCAGCGTGTCGAAGTAGTGGTCGACCGTGGTGATGCCGAGCTCGACCGAGTCGACGTTCTGGTAGGCGAGGTCGACGTCGGCGAGCATCGACTTGAGCAGTGCGCTCTGCGGCAGCGGCTTGCCGGCGCGACCGTAGGCGAAGGACTTGCGCCGGGTGTAGGCCTCGGCCAGCTCGTCGGGCTCGTCCCAGGCGCCGGAGTCGACCAGGTGGTTGACGTTGGAGCCGTAGGCGCCCTCGGCGTTGGAGAAGACGCGCAGCGCCGCGGTCTCGAGGTCGCAGCCCTGCTGCTCGGCGTAGGCCAGGGCGTGGCGGCGCACCGGGTTCAGCTCCAGCGGCTCGTCGGCCTCGGCGGCCAGGCAGGCGGCCTCGGCGAGCATGCGCGTCTGCAGCGGCAGCAGGTCGCGGAAGATCCCCGACAGCGTCATGATCACGTCGACGCGCGGTCGCCCGAGCTCCTCCAGCCGCACCAGCTCGGCGCCGCACAGGCGGCGGTAGCTGTCGAAGCGCGGGCGCGCGCCGATCAGCGCCAGGGCCTGGGCGATCGCCGCCCCCTCGGTCTTCAGGTTGTCGGTGCCCCAGAGCACCAGCGCGACCGTCTCCGGCAACCGGCCGCTGTCCTTGCGGTGGCGCTGCAGCAGGCGCTCGGCCTGGCGCGCGCCCTCGGCCAGGGCGTGGCTGCCGGGGATGCGGAAGGGATCGAAGCCGTGCAGGTTGCGCCCCGTGGGCAGCACCTCCGGCGTGCGGATCAGGTCGCCGCCCGGCGCCGGCCGCACGTAGTTGCCGTCGAGCGCATGGACGATCGCCGCCAGCTCGTGATCCTCGGCGAGCAGCCGGCCGGTCGCCGTGAGCGCGGCCACCGCCTCCGGGTCGAGACCCTCCAGCGCGGGCTCGCGCCCGGCGTCGCCGGCCTCGACGATCGCCGCCGCCTGGGCCGGCTCCAGCGCCAGGCCGTGGCTCGATTCGGCGATCGCCTGCAGCAGGTCGGCGCGCTGCGCCGCCGGCAGCGCCTGGCCGACGACGTGCAGGCCGTAGGGGATCAGCGCGTACTCCAGCTCGAGCAGGCGCTCGCCGAGCGCGGCGATCTCCGGCTCTGCGGCGTCGTCCCAGGCGGACTCGGCGCTGGCCAGCTCGAGCTCCGCGGCCTGCGTCTGGATCAGCGCGGCAAGGCGCCGGCGCTCCGCCGCAGGCGAGTCGGGCAGGGCGCGCCAGCGCTCCAGCGAGGCCTTGAGGTCGACGAGGCCGCTGTAGAGCCCGGCCTGGGCGAGCGGCGGCGTCTGGTAGCTGATCAGGGTCGCCGCCGCGCGGCGCTTGGCGATCAGGCCCTCGGAGGGATTGTTCGAGGCGTAGAGGTAGTAGTTCGGCAGGTCGCCGATCAGCCGCTCCGGCCAGCAGGCGCCGGACAGGCCGGTCTGCTTGCCGGGCATGAACTCCAGGGCGCCGTGGGTTCCGAAGTGCAGCACCGCGTCGGCGGCGAAGTCCTCGCGCAGCCAGCGATAGAAGGCCGAGAAGGCGTGGGTCGGCGCGAAGCCCTGCTCGAACAGCAGGCGCATCGGGTCGCCCTCGTAGCCGAAGGCCGGCTGGAGGCCGACGAAGACGCTGCCGAACTGCGCGCCGAGCACGAAGATGGAGCGGCCGTCGCTCTGGTGCCGGCCCGGGGCCGGGCCCCACTGCGCCTCGATCTCCTCGAGCCAGGTCTCGCGGCGCACGTGGTCGTCGGCGCCGATGCGCGCATGGACGTTGGCAAGGCTGCCGGTCTCGGCGGCGTTGCCCTCGACGATCGCCCGGCGCAGCGCCTCCACGCTCTCGGGCAGCTCGACCGCGTAGCCTTCTTCCTTGAGCCGGCGCAGCAGGTTGTGCAGCGAGGCGAAGACCGAGAGGTACGCGGCGGTGCCGGCGTTGCCGGCGTTGGGCGGGAAGTTGAACAGCACGACGGCGAGCCGCCGCTCGCTGCGCGCCGAGCGACGCAGCGCGACCAGCTTGAGGACGCGCGCCGCGAGGGTTTCGGCCCGCTCCTCGCAGACCTGCATGCGGCGCGGGCCGTCGCCGGCCTCGCTGCAGCCGCCGTAGAGCGTCGGCAGGGTCGCGCCGTCGAGCTCGGGGATGGCCACCATGATGGTGCTCTCGACCGGCATCAGGCCACGGGTCGAGGTCTGCCACTGTTTCAGGCTCTGGAACTCGATGGCGTGGCCGGCGACGTAGGGTACCCCGAGGCCGGCGAGCAGCGTCTCGGCGGCCTTGGCGTCGTTGTACGCCGGCCCGCCGACCAGCGAGAAGCCGGTCAGCGAGACCACGGCATCGACCGTCGGCCGGCCGTCCTCGACGAAGTAGCGCTCGACCGCCGGGCGCGCGTCGAGGCCGCTGGCGAAGGCCGGCACCACGGCAAGGCCGCGCGCCTCGAGGGCGGCGATCACGCCGTCGTAATGGGCGCTGTTGCCGGCCAGGAGGTAGGAGCGCATCAGCAGCAGGCCGATCCGACCCTTGCGCTCGCGGGGGCTCGGCAGCGCGTCGAGCTCCTCGACCAGGCGCCGGCCCAGCGCAGGATGGTAGAGGCCGACCTCCGGGTAGCTCGCCGGCGCTTCGGCCTTCAGCGTGCCGCGCAGGCCGGCGCGCGGGCCGGCGGCGTAGCGGTCGACCAGGAAGCGCACCAGGTTGACGACGTTCTCGTTTGAGCCGGCCAGCCAGTATTGCAGCGTCAGGAAGTAGGCGCGTACGTCCTGGGCGGTGCCCGGCACGTAGCGCAGGATCTTCGGGATGCGCTTGAGCATGGCCAGCTGGCGCGCGCCCGAGTCCGCGCCACCGCGGCTGGTCCGGCCGCGCAGGCGCTTGAGCAGGGCCAGCGGGCCGCGCTCGCTGCCGTCCATGCGGAAGCCGCCGAGCCGGGTCAGCTTGATCGCCTCGCCGGCCGACATGATGCAGACCATGGCGTCGCAGGCGTCGCGTCGCGCCTGGAGCGCCGGCAGGATCGCCCGGACGTGGTCCTCCAGGAACAGCATGGTCACCAGGACGATGTCGCCGCGCTCGATGTCGGCCCGGCAGTCCTCCAGCGCCTGGGGATTTTCGGCCCATTCGGCGGCGGCGTGGAGGCTGAGACGCAAGCCCGGCAGCTGTCGGCAGAGCTGCGCGCGCGCGCCCTCCACCGTGCCGGACAGGTGGTTGTCCAGCGTCACGATGACGACGCGCAGCGGCGTCGGGTCAGCGGCCGAAGTGCGCTTTGGCATCGTAGAGCGTCTCCACGGTGATCGTCGCGACCCCCTGCTCGGCGGCGTAGCGTTCGGTGTTGCGGCGCGCCTTGCCGCGCACGAAGAAGGGGATCTTGCGCAGCTCGGCCTCGGCGTCGGTCGACCACGGCAGGCTCCCGGGCTGCTCCGGCGCCGAGCGCTCCGCGGGCGGCGTGTGGCCGGCACCCAGGTGCGAGGGGCCGGCCGTGTCGTTGAACTCGAAGTCGTCGCGGAACATGCCGAGCAGGTGCTCCTCGAGGCCCATGGTCAGCGGGTGCACCAGCGTGTCGAACAGCACGTTGGCGCCCTCGAAGCCCATCAGCGGGGAGTAGCGCGCGGGATAGTCCTGGACGTGCACCGGCGCCGAGATGACCGCGCAGGGAATGCCCAGGCGCTTGGCGACGTGGCGCTCCATCTGGGTGCCGAGCACCAGCTCCGGCTGGGCCTCCGCGATGGCCGCCTCGACCGCCAGGTAGTCGTCGGTGATCAGCGCCTCGAGGCCGGCCTCCTGCGCCGCCTGGCGGACCTCCCGGGCGCCCTCTCGCGAGTAGCTGCCGAGGCCGACCAGGGTGAAGGCCATCTCCTCCTGCGCCACGCGCGCCACCGCCAGGGCGTGGGTCGCGTCGCCGAACACGAAGACGCGCTTGCCGGTCAGGTAGGTCGAGTCGATCGAGCGCGAGTACCAGGGCAGGCGCGAGGGCTCGCCGGCGAGCAGCAGCGCGGGGTCGAAGCCGCAGAGAGCCGCCACCTCCTCGACGAAGCGGCGGGTCGCGCCGTAGCCGAGCGGTACGGTCGTCGTCGCCGGCTGGCCGAAGGCGCGCTTCAGCCACTGCGCCGCGCTCGCCGCAACCTCGGGATAGAGCGGGACGTTGAAGTCGGCCTCGCCGAGCCGGGCGATGTCGGCCGGCGTGGCGCCGAGCGGCGCCACCACCTTGACCGCGACGCCGCAGCGCTCGAGCAGGCGGGTGACCTCCGCGACGTCGTCGCGGTGGCGGAAGCCGAGCGCTGTCGGTCCGAGCAGGTTGCAGCTCGGCCGCTCGCCGGCCGGGCGCGAGGGATCGCGCGGCGTCACGCTGCCGGGGGCGGGGGCCTGCGGCCCGGCCAGGGCGCGGACCAGCTGGTAGAAGGTCTCGGCGGCGCCCCAGTTCTCCTTCTTGGAGTAGGAGGGCAGCTCGAGCGGAATCACCGGCACCGGCAGCGCCAGGGCCCGGGCGAGGCCGCCGGGATCGTCCTGGATCAGCTCGCCGGTGCAGGAGGCGCCGACGATCATGGCCTGCGGCCGGAAGCGCTCGAAGGCCTCCTTGACCGCCGTCTTCATCAGCTCGGCGGTGTCGCCGCCGAGGTCGCGCGCCTGGAAGGTCGTATAGGTCACCGGCGGGCGCTTCTGGCGGCGCTCGATCATGGTGAACAGCAGGTCCGCGTAGGTGTCGCCCTGCGGCGCGTGCAGCACGTAGCGCAGGCCCTGCATGGCGGTGGCGACGCGCATCGCCCCGACGTGCGGCGGCCCCTCGTATGTCCAGACGGTGAGCTGCACGGCCTAGACCTCCAGCCGCGTGCGGCGGACCAGGGGGCGGGCGAAGAGCTCGGCGAGGTCGCCGGCCTGCTCGTAACCCTGGATCGGCGTGAACACGAGCTCGATCGACCACTTGGTCGCCAGGCCCTCGACCTCGAGCGGATTGGCCAGGCCGAGGCCGCAGACCGTGATGTCGGGCCGCGCCGCGCGGCAGCGGTCGAGCTGGCGCTCGACGTCCTGGCCCTCGCTGACCAGGGCCCCGTCCGGCAGGGCCGCGAGCTCCTCGTCGAGGATCGCGCGGTGCAGGTAGGGCGTGCCGACCTCCAGCGGGATCATGCCGAGCTCCCGCGCCAGAAAGCGCGCCAGGGGGATCTCGAGCTGCGAGTCGGGGAAGAGGAACAGCCGCTTGCCTTCGAGCCGCTCGCGATGGCGGGCGACGGCGAGGCGGGCGCGCTCGCGGGCGTGGCGGGTCATCGCCGAGAAGTGGCCGGGTTCGACCCCGAAGTCCTCGGCCGCCGCCTTCAGCCAGGACGTCGTGCCCTCGGCGCCGAGCGGGAAGGGCGCGGCGAGGCGCCGGGCGCCGCGCGCTTCCAGCGCCGCCAGGGTGCGGCCGAGGAAGGGCTGGGCGAGCAGCAGCCGGGTGTTCGGACCGACCGCCGGCATCTCCCCGGCGCGGCGCGCCGGCAGGAAGCGCACGTCGGCGATGCCGAGATTGTCGAACAGCCGCCGGAACTGGTCCTCGACGACGTCGGCGAGCGCGCCGACGACGAGCAGAGAGGGGTCGGCCGCGGCCGGCTCGGCCGGCAGGCTCGGGACCAGGGCGGCGAGGCACGCGTCCTCGCCCTCGGTGAAGGTGGTCTCGATGCCGCTGCCCGAGTAGTTGAGCACGCGCACGTCCGGGCTGTGGCGCGTGGCGAGGCGCTGGGCCGCCTTCGAGAGGTCCAGCTTGATGACCTCGGAGGGGCAGGAGCCGACCAGGAACAGCAGCCGGATGTCCGGGCGCCGGGCCAGCAACTGCTCGACCACGCGGTCGAGTTCCTCGTTGGCGTCGGCGAGGCCGGCGAGGTCGCGCTCCTCGATGACCGCCGTGCCGAAGCGCGGCTCGGCGAAGATCATGACGCCGGCGGCCGACTGCATCAGGTGGGCGCAGGTGCGCGAGCCGACGATCAGGAAGAAGGCGTCCTGGATCTTGCGGTGCAGCCAGATGATTCCGGTCAGCCCGCAGAAGACCTCGCGCTGGCCGCGCTCGCGCAGCACCGGCCGCTCGGCGCAGCCGGCCGCCGGGGTCGGGGCGGCGCGCAGCGGGGCGCCGCTCACCGGGCGTACTCCGCGGCGGCGGCCCCGGCCGGCACGGGGGCGGGCGCCGTATCGAGCCGGGCGCGCCGCAGCTTGAGCAGGAACTGCGCGGCGTTGACCAGGTAGGCGGCATAGGCCGCCAGAGCCAGGGCCATCAGGGTCGGCGCGCCGAGCCAGCCGCCGGCGAGCGCGACCAGATAGGCCGTGTGCAGCGCCAGCACCAGCATCGAGAAGACGTCCTCCCAGAAGAAGGGGCGGGCGAAGAGGTAGCGCCCGAACACGACCTTCTCCCAGATCGAGCCGGTGACCATGATCGCGTAGAGCACCAGGGTCTTGGCGACGATCGAGACGGTCGCCCAGACGAGGCCGTCGCCGGTCGCGAGGTAGCGCAGGACCAGGGCGAGGCTGACCAGGAACACGAGGAACTGCAGCGGAGCGAGGATCCCCTGGACCAGGGTCCAGGCCGTGGCATCCCGGCGCCGGCGCTCGTCCGGCGTGTAGAGGGGCTCCTGTCCGGCCTGACGGTCTCGTCGCGCTGCCATGTCCCGTCTCTTCCCCCTTGGTTCCGGCGCCGCCATCGGCTCGATCGGGGCGCCTCGGAAGGCTGGCCGTCGGTCCGACCCGAAGGGCGGCTTCGGGATCACGGGGAGTCTATGAGGGGCGGCTCCGGAGTGTCAAATGTTTTGGACGTCCAAACAAATTGACACGTCCGCGCATTCACGCAACGATTGGGGGCTTTCAGTTCCCAGGACTTTCGCGGTAGCGTTTTAAGATCAAGACAAGGCTGGCGCACCAGCCGGATCGGTGGGGCCCCGACAGAGACAGGAGAGCCGCGTCACGGCCGTGCTTCCGACAGACAAGAGCCGATCATAAGCCGCAAGCGCGTCATGCGCGGCCCCCGGGGCCGCCGAGAAGGAGATGGTTGCGACCGACCCGGAACGAGCGGTTGGGAGGACCCTATGGCGGCTTTAAGGGGGCGATGGCTCCAGGCGGATGCCTCGCGGGGGCGCGGGCAGGATTTCTATTCCGGCGAGAGGCGCGGCCCCCCGGACGGCGAGGGAGACCTCGAGGACTCGGCCTCCGACCCGCGCGATGCGCTCTGGCAGTCCGCCCTGCTCGGGACGATCGAGGGCGAGATCATTCCCCGCCTGCTGCTCGCCCATGCCGGCGGCGCGGCGGGGCTCGTCGACGACCTGGATCCCGACGGCCCTGTGGTCGTCAGCGAGCGCGAGGTGCTCGAGTTCGCGCGAATCCTGATCGAGCAGGACATCGAGCTCGCGGCGCACTACGTACAGGCGGTGCGGCTGCGCGGGGTGGCAACGGAGCCGCTGCTGCTCGACCTCTTCGCGCCGGCGGCGCGCGAACTCGGCGACATGTGGCTGCGCGACGACTGCAGCTTCGCCGACGTGACGGTCGGGCTGTGCTCGCTGGAGCGCCTGCTCATGCGCGAGACCAGCTCGGACGAGACCGACCCGCTCGACGCCGACGCCGCGAAGGTCGCTTTCCTCGCGCCGATGCCCGGCGAGCAGCACGTCTTCGGGCTGCTCATCGTCAAGCAGCTGTTCCGGCGCGCCGGCTGGACCGTGCGCGGCGATTCGACGGCGACGGCCGCGGAGCAACTGGCCGTACTCAAGCGAAAATGGTTCACAATCGCGGGGCTATCTGTTAGCTGCGAAGAAGCGTTGCCGGACTGTGCGGCCCAGATTCGGGCCATGCGGGCGGCTTCGTGCAACCCGGACCTCTTCATCATCGTCGGTGGCAAGGCGTTTCAGAAGGGATCGGGACAGATGCGATTCATCGGCGCCGACGCGGTGGCGGCCGATGGCTGCGATGCGGTCGAGAAAGCCGAGAACCGCGTCGCCGAGCTGAACGGAGACAGCCTGCGTGGCTAGCAGATTCCGATCCAAGCGGCAGGGCTGGCAGCCCGAGGTGGAAGCAGTGCCGGACGCGACTATGGCCCAGCGTTTCAGCGATCCCACAGGCCGTCTCGGCACGATCAAGGCGGAGCAGACCGCCGACCTGATCGCGGCCGCTGCCGACATCGCCCTGATCCTGGATCAGAACGGGACGATCCTCGATCTGGCGCTGGCCGAGCCGGACCTGATCAACGGCGGCTGCGAGAGCTGGGTCGGTCAGCCCTGGATCCAGACGGTGACCCGCGAGAGCCGCAACAAGGTCGAGGAGATCCTCGCCGAAGCCAACGACAAGGGCTCCTCGCGCCGCCGCGAGATCAACCACCCCTCGGCGCACGGCGACGACCTGCCGGTCCGCTACCAGGCGGTCCGGGTCGGCGAGGACGACCGCATCGTCGCCTTCGGCAGCGACCTGCGCGGCGTCTCGAAGCTGCAGCAGCGCCTCGTCAACACCCAGATGGCGATGGAGCGCGAGTACTCGCGACTGCGCCAGACCGAGTCCTGCTACCGGCTGCTCTACCAGCTCGCCTCGGAGGCGGTGCTGATCGTCGACGCCTCGACGCTGGCGGTCGCCGACGCCAATCCGGCCGCGAGCAACCTGCTGGGCATTCCGCTGCCGAAGCTGATCGGCCGGCGCGCCGGGCACCTCTTCGACCCGGACGACCGCGACGCCGTCAAGGGCCTGCTGACGACGGCCCTGGCGGTCGGCAAGGCGAGCCGCATCGAGGCGTCGCTGCTCGAGGGCGGCGCGCCCGTCGAGCTCTCGGTCTCGCTGCTCCGCCAGGCCGACAGCGCCTTCCTGCTGCTCCGCGTGACGCCGCGCGCGGAGGAGCCGGCGGTCGAGGTGACGCGCGGCAACTCGGCGTTCCTCGATGTCATCGAGCGCCTGCCCGAAGGCTTCGTGGTGATCAACGGCGAGCGCGAGATCCTGAGCGCCAACGTCGCCTTCCTCGACCTCGTCCAGGTCGCCTCGGCGGCACAGCTCAAGGGGCGAACCCTGGACGGCTGGTTCGAACGCGCCAGCGTCGATCTCAACCTGCTGCTGGCCAGCCTGCGCGAGCACGGCTCGGTGCGGCGCTTCCCGACCATTCTGCGCGGCGAGCTGGGCTCGCTCGAGCAGGTCGAGATCACCGGCGTTTCCGTGCCGTCGGACAAGACGCCCCTGTTCGGCTTCATCGTGCGCCGCGCGTCCCGGACCGAGACCACCGAGGAGCGGATCAACGGCTTTCCGGTCAACTCGCCCGAGCAGGTCGCCGAGCTGATCGGCCACATGCCGCTCAAGGAGGTCGTGCGCGAGACGACCGACGTCATCGAGCGCCTGTGCATCGAGGCCGCGCTGCGCATGACCGGCGACAACCGGGCCTCGGCGGCCCAGATCCTGGGCCTCAGCCGCCAGAGCCTCTACGCCAAGATGCGCCGCTTCCGGCTCGGCGATCTCGTCCCCGAGGTCGAGGGACCGGCCGTCAGCGAGCACTGACGGCGCCGGGCGGCGCCTACCGGGCGCCCCTGCGAACCTGCCTGTCGATTCTCTTGCCGTGCGTCGATGCCCGCGTGCGGGAGGCCACGTGGCAGGCTGCCGGGATCGGCATAGCCGTCCAGGAAATCGCACAGCATCGAGTGTCATGTATGATTGACACTCCGTCCCGCCGATCCTAGCATCGAGCGATGAAGGAAACGGCTCTCACGGCTTCCCTGACGCCGCGCCCGCAGCCCCGGGTGGTGCTGGAGCTGTTGAAGCCGATCACCTGGTTCGCGCCGATGTGGGCGCTGCTGTGCGGAGCGGTCTCGGCCGGGGTTCCGCTGCCCGAGCACTGGCCGGTCGTCGCCGCCGCCGTCGTGCTCGCCGGGCCCCTGGTCTGCGGCATGAGTCAGGCCATCAACGACTGGTACGACCGCCACGTCGACGCCATCAACGAGCCCGACCGGCCGATCCCTTCGGGGCGCCTGCCGGGCCGCTGGGGCCTCTACATCGCTCTGATCTGGACCGGCCTGTCGCTGCTGCTCGCGGCGGTCCTGGGCGCCTGGGTCCTGGGCGCGACCGTGGTGGCGCTGGCTTCGGCCTGGGCCTACAGCGCGCCGCCGCTGCGCCTCAAGGAGAACGGCTGGTGGGGCAACGCCGCGGTCGGCTTCAGCTACGAGGGCATCGCCTGGTTCGCCGGCGCGACCGCGCTGATCGGCGCCTTTCCGGACTGGCGCATCGTCGCGCTCGCGGTGCTCTACAGCCTCGGCGCCCACGGCATCATGACGCTCAACGACTTCAAGTCGGTCGAGGGCGACGCCCGCTCCGGCGTACGCTCCCTGCCGGTCCAGCTCGGCTTCGGCGGCGCCGCGCGCTTCGCCTGCGCGGCCATGGCGCTGCCCCAGGTCGCGGTGATCGCGCTGCTGCTGACCTGGGGCCAGCCGCTGCACGCCGCCGGCGTCGGCGCCCTGCTGCTGGCCCAGGCGGGCCTGATGCTGCGCTACCTGCTGGACGGCGCCAGCCTGCGCGCCCGCCCGCGCGAGAACGCCGCCGCCTACAATGCCAGCGGGACCACGCTCTACGTGCTCGGCATGCTGGTCAGCGCCTTCGCGGTGCGCGGGCTGCTCGGCGGAGCGGCCGGATGAGCGCCCGCGGCCCGGGCCAGCCGGACCGGCCGCTCGGGTGGCTCGGCATCCTGCGCCTCGGGCTGGTGCAGACCGCGCTCGGCGCCATCGTCGTGCTGACCACCTCGACGCTCAACCGCGTCATGGTCGTCGAACTGGCGCTGCCGGCGCTGCTGCCCGGCGTCCTGGTCGGGCTGCATTACGCCGTCCAGCTGTCGCGGCCCCGCTGGGGCTACGGCGCCGACCGCGGGCGTCGCCGGGTGCCCTGGATCGTCGGCGGCGTCGCCGTGCTCGCGGCCGGCGCCCAGCTCGCCGCCCTGGCGACCGCCTGGATGGCCGCCCAGCCGGTCGCCGGCATCGTGCTGGCGGTTCTCGCCTTCCTGCTGATCGGCGGCGGCGTCGGGGCCGCCGGCACGTCGCTGCTGACGCTGCTGGCGACGCGGGTCGCGCCCGAACGGCGAGCGCCCGCCGCGACCATCGTCTGGGTGATGATGATCGCCGGCTTCGTGGTCACCGCGACGCTGGCGGGCCGGCACCTCGACCCCTTCACCATGACGCGCCTCGTCGCGGTCACCGGCGCGGTCTGCGCGCTCGCCCTGCTGGTCACCTGCCTGGCCGTGCGCGGCCTCGAGCCCGCCGGCTCCACGCCGGCCGCCCCGCGGCTGCCGGCTGGCGAGCAGGGGCCCGGCTTCCGGACGGTGATGCGCGAGGTCTGGGGCGAGCCGACGGCGCGGCGCTTCGCGCTCTTCGTCTTCGCCTCGATGCTCGCCTACAGCGCGCAGGACCTGATCCTCGAGCCCTTCGCCGGCCTCGTCTTCGGCCTGACGCCCGGCGAGTCGACCCGCCTCGCCGGCGTCCAGCACGGCGGCGTGCTGCTCGGCATGATCCTGGTCGGCCTGGCCGGCGCCGGCATCGGCGGGCGTCGGTTCGGTTCGCTGCGCAGCTGGACGGTCGGCGGCTGTCTCGCCTCGGGCGCCGCGCTCTTCGCGCTGGCCCTGGGCGGCTTGGGCGGCGGCGCGGTGCCGGGGCTGGCGGCCGACTGGCCGCTGCGTCTCAACGTCTTCCTGCTCGGCCTGGCGAACGGCGCCTTCGCGGTCGCCGCGATCGGCTCGATGATGGGCCTGGCCGGGCAGGGCGCCGGCAATCGCGAAGGCGTGCGCATGGGCCTGTGGGGCGCGGCGCAGGCCGTCGCCTTCGGCCTCGGCGGCTTCCTCGGCACGCTCGGCGTCGACCTGCTGCGCGCCGGCGGCGCCTCGCCGCTGTTCGCCTACTCTGCCGTCTTCGCCCTCGAAGGGCTGCTGTTCGTGGTCGCCGCCCTGATGGCGGCGCGCCTGGCACCGGTCGGGCACGAGCGTCGCAGCCGCATGACGGTGGCCGGCGACGGCTACCTCGCCGGTGTCGGAGGACCCTAGCTCATGGTGACAGCTCAGACCTATGACGCGGTCGTCGTCGGCGGCGGCCCGGCCGGGGCGACCGCCGCGGCGACGTTGGCGCGCGCCGGCCGCTCGGTGCTGCTGCTCGACCGCGCCGGCCGCATCAAGCCCTGCGGCGGCGCGATCCCGCCGCGCCTGATCGAGGACTTCGGCATTCCCGACTCGCTGCTGGTCGCGCGCATCGCCTCGGCGCGCATGGTCGCGCCCTCCGGGCGCCGGGTCGACATGCCGATCGAGGACGGCTTCGTCGGCATGGTCGACCGCGAGCAGTTCGACGAATGGCTGCGCGCCCGCGCCGCCGCGCTCGGCGCCGAACGCGAGACCGGCCGCTTCGAGCGCCTGGAGCGCGACGCCGACGGCCTGGTCACGCTGCACTATCGCCGCACCGGCGAGGGAGACGGGGAGGCGCTCGCCAGCGTGCGCGCCCGCTACGTCGTCGGCGCCGACGGCGCGCGCTCCGAGGTGGCGAAGCAGGCGCTGCCGGGCGCGGAGCGGGTGCCCTGCGTCTTCGCCTACCACGAGATCGTCCGCTCGCCGCAGGACGCCGCGGCCGAACGGGCTGACTTCGACGCCCGGCGCTGCGACGTCTACTACCAGGGCCGGGTCTCGCCCGACTTCTACGGCTGGATCTTCCCGCACGGGGGCACGACCAGCGTCGGCGTCGGCAGCGCCCGCAAGGGCTTCTCGCTGCGCGCCGCGACCGCGACCCTGCGCGCCGCCGGCGGGCTGGAGGGCGCGGAGACGCTGCGCCGCGAGGGCGCGCCGATTCCGCTGAAGCCGCTCCGGCGCTGGGACGACGGGCGAAACGTCGTGGTCGCGGGCGACGCCGCCGGCATCGTGGCGCCGGCCTCGGGCGAGGGCATCTACTACGCCATGGAGGGCGGCCGCCTCGCCGCCGAGGCGGTCGAAAGCTGCCTCGAGAGCGGCCGCGCCCGGGCGCTCGTCACGGCGCGGCGGCGCTTCATGAAGGCCCACGGCCGGGTGTTCTGGATCCTCGGCGTCATGCAGTACTTCTGGTACTCCAGCGACCGCCGCCGCGAGCGCTTCGTCGGCATCTGCGAAGACCCCGACGTGCAGCGCCTGACCTGGCAGTCCTACATGCACAAGCGCTTGGTGCGCGCCGATCCCCGCGCCCACCTGCGCATCTTCTTCAAGGACCTGGCCCACCTGCTGGGCGTGGCCTCGCCCTAGACGCCGTCGGAGGTCAGCGATGCTCGACGCGTGGATCGAGAGCGCGCTTCTGGTCGACGCGATCCTCGGCCTGCTGCTGCTCGAGGTCGCCGGCGTCGTGCTGCTGCGCAGCCTGCTCGGCGTCGGCCCGCGCCTGCAGGAGGTCGCCGGCACGCTCTGGGCCGGCGCCTTCCTGGTGCTGGCGCTGCGCTTCGCCCTGGTCGATCCCCGGCCGCTCGCCATCGCCGCCTGCCTGGGCCTGGCCTTCCTCGGCCACCTCTTCGACCTCGCCCAGCGCTTCCGCCGCCCGCGCCCCGGCCTGCGCCGCTGAGCGGGCACACGCGCTGCCTCAGGCGGTCGGCTCGTCGGCACTTGGTAGCTCAGCTGCGTCCGCGCGCGGCGGACGTATCTCCAGGAGGAGGTTTCGCCACACTTGGGGGGGAACGGGTAGCCGGTGACAGCGGCAAGCAGTAAGGACGACGGGCCAATGGCCGAGTTGAACCGCCGAAAGCGCGTCATAATGAGGGTTGGCCGCAATCTCTTCGAGCATGAAGTCGAGAGTGTCGGACGTGCCCGCCGTGACCGGAATGCCTGTCAGTGCGGCACCGTGATTCTCGCGCCCAAGATAAAGCTGGTCCTCGCTACCCTCGTCCGGTAACCACGTTTGGAAAGTACAATGCCCGAGCTCCTTGGCCTTGAACTCCGCCAAATCGTCAAACAGTTCCTGCTTTCCGCGCGCTCCGGCCCACAGTGCTAGCATCGGGTACAAGATGCTACCCTCCGTCGATTGTTGGCGATATTCCTGGCTCCGCTCCGACGGATGATCGACTAGGTCCCAATAAGATCTGCTCGTTATTGGATAGCGAGCATGCGCAATGAACGCGAACATGCAACGCTTCGCCAACCCTTCCGCCCATTCATCGATCGCATGGTGTGCGCCGGGTCGGCAGGCGAGTAGCGTGAATGCCAGACCGATGTCGATTGCCTGCCAATCACCGACCGGCGACAGCAGTGCCCGATTGCTGCTGACTATTTGCACCAGCTTTTGGCAGAGTCGGTCAATCTGCTCCACCCTCTCATTAATGATGCCGGCTGGTATTGACGATAGAGATCGCAGGTAGTCGTCGCTAAGAACGACCGGACCTTCTGGCGGAGAGAGTTGCCACACCAGCCAAAGACCTCGCAGAGCCAGCCGCCCGACAAGCTCAAACAGCTTTAGGTTCACGTCGAGCGCCGCATGCGACCCGACCGCCGAGGAAAGGGCGTGGCGCACATTGGCGTGGGGAAGTATTTTAGCTTCGAACAGTTCGTCCCAGATCGTAAAATGTAGTTCAACAAGTTCGTTGAGAATAAAGCCTGCCCTCTCGGCCGTTTTGCCAGAGCGCGAAACAACTTTCTTAAGCAGATGCCAGACTTCAAGCAGCACGCGTTCGCTGACGCGATAGGGTGCCTCTACATTGTCGGCCTCGCGAGCCCAAACGAATAAGATCCAGAGGCAGATGTTGGCGAGCCTTGCTTGCGACAGCCGGGCGGCCGCGGACAAGCCAGGATTCTCACTCATTGCGCGCAGGATGAGTCCGAAATGGTCGAGTGCGATGTCTGGCTCCTCGACCATGGCCACGCTTTTGCGCAGATGGCTGCGCAAGGGGTCAGGTAACAATCCTTCGCGTAGTATACCCTTAAGAATCACGTCCGCGAGACGATCGCCATTCCATTCCTCGTAGATGATGCGTTCGGTGGTGTTCCGAGTCATGTAGCCGTTCACTTCGGCTCTAACCTGCTCGTCGATTGCACCACCGAAGGTGAGGCATATCGCGATCGGTAGCGCGGCATACTCAGGTGGAATACGGCTCGGAATGTAATGGTCGAGGATTTCGTCGAGTGAAGGCCGAAGGCTCTGGGGTGAGGCTGTGTTCCAGTCGGTACGGTCGAGGTCGCCGGACTTAATCGAAAATAGATGGACGCGCCGCACTCCGTCGCGCCCCCATCCGACCGCAGCGACGTCAACACCATATTGCCGTGTGCCGCGTGCCGGCCGAGAATAGACCGTGAAACCGAGTTCGGTCAGTAGATCGGGCAACACCGCGTCGAGTTCGTCACGCTCGCGCAGGGAAGCTAGATACTCACGGATAACGAGTTTCATGGTTTTGCCGCACGCATTGAACGAAATACGCGCAGCTTATAGTCAAGTTCAAATGGTTCTAAAGTGTTGAGGCGCGGCGCCTCAACGCTGTGGCTGATGCTTTGCAGCTTCATCTCGCTGCGTTCGCGCGTGCCGTCCGGTCGCTGGATATAGCTAATGGAGCGATCACCGTACAACAGCACAGATCGCGTAGCAATCGACAGAAACACCGACTTCTTCTCTGCTTGCTTGTAGGCTTGTCGCATAGCTTCGTGCTGGCGGTGGCTTTCGATCAGAACCTCGCGCTCCGATGGCCGCAACTCCTTGATACGGCCGGCGTTTCGCAGACCATCGATGTAAATTTTGAGTCGTTGAAGCAAATCTGCAATAATGGGCTGTGTTGGGTCGCCTGCATCTATTTCTTGTTCGTCTAGCCAATCAGCGAGTTCTCCTGAATAGCTGATCAGTAGCGGATCGAAGAGAATGTCTATCAATATTTTTCGTGTTGCCTCGCCGGAGTGCCTAACTAATCCGAGCACCAGCGAAGCAGCTGTGATTGGGTGATTAAACAGATAACCGATCGCACGATGCGCAAGTAGAATCTTTTCATCATCTGATAATCCGAGGGTGGCACCATTTACCTCGAGGACTAAGGGCGCATCGTTATGGTTGTTGCTAACCAGACTGTTCGCGGCGAGACCGAGATTTCCATCGAGAGAAAGCAACCATTCGCTCAATATTTCTGTGAATTCACTAGGCAGCAACTGGCGCAGAGCACTGGAGAACCCGTCGAATAGATCAAGCGAGGTTAACTCGTCATGAGCAGTGATCAGCGGCGTGATTAGTGCAAGCGCTTCATTGAGGCGACCATGGGTCACGAGCCTATTGCCGGTGGCATCGATGTTCGTGAGCGTGCCGCGGTTCTCAAGCGCGACCTTCTGCATGATCGCGCTTAGGCCCGCTACAATCGACGTCGGCAGTGCCTCGCAGTGGAGCATCAGCTCAAATGAGAGCTGGTGTACTGTCTGATCGCCGACCTTCTCTTTTGCAGAGTCGATCAGTCCAACGGCCGACGTTTCCATATCTGGGTGCGTGCGTGCGATCTCGCAGATAGCGGCCAAGATGTGGCCGCAATCTTCATCGTTGGCGCCATTGCTAGCGACGGTCAGGGCGGCGGCGGCCCGGTTGCGCGCGTCTGACGTCACGAGTTCAAACTCGCCAATTGCCTTGGCTGCGGCCGATCGGGCCGAGGTTGCCGTGCCTGAGAGATAAGCGATTGCTCTGGTGAGAGCTTCGTCAGGTGCGATCTTGGCGAGTGCCTGAAGGCCGATGAGTATGTAGGGGGCGTCATCACGATCTTGTGGATTGCTTGCAGCGAGAGTTGCTCGGGCGCGATCACCTTGTTCGGCCCATCTGAGATACGCTCTGTTGGGGATGCCCGATGCCCCATCGTTCCCGGCTCGCTCAACCAATGCTTTCACCGCGGCGAGCATCGCAGATACCTCGGCGTTAAGCATGGGGATCAGGTCGCAATAGGCGAACATGACCGTGAAGAAATCATGCTGGCTAATCGGGGAGCTTGAAATCGTGCGCGCTGCTTCGAGCACGTCGATCGTGCCTTTATTGTGGAGTCTTACCAGCGTTTCGCGAAATGCCTTGCCGATGTCGTCGCCACGATGCCGCCGAATCCGTGAAACGAACAGTTCGGGAAGAGTGCCCGCAGCATGGTTCGCGATGATGTCTTCCATGTCCGCCATTGTTGCCCCCAATGCGGCACCCGGATGCGCCTAAGGCAAATCGCCTGTCGCGGTCTAACCTTTGAGCGGCCATGAAGAACATGCTTCCGAAGTCGTTCACCCGGGCTGTACTCCGTGGCCCGCGCCTACGATGCCGGCTTTGATAGAATCTATAACAGAGTTGCCGGCGACTGGCGGAGGGGGTGGGATTCGAACCCACGAGGGGCTTGCACCCCTGCCGGTTTTCAAGACCGGTGCAATCGACCACTCTGCCACCCCTCCGGCCGGGCCGCCGCGGCGCGGCCCGAGGGGCTTAGCAAAGCCGGCGCCGGCGG
>JAUILQ010000016.1 GCA_030433005.1 Alphaproteobacteria bacterium | reverse complement strand
GCCGGGCGGCTCGCCGCCTTCGGCACCGCGGCCTGCTGGGCGCGCGGCCGGGCGGCCGCGCCGCTGCGCCCGAGCCGCGGCGGCGCCTCGGCGAGCAGGGCCGCGACCAGGCGGGCGACGAGGTCGCGCTGCTCGAGCAGGTTGAAGCGCTGCCACTCCGTGCCGGCGACCTCCGGCATCGCCGCCTTGATCTCCTGGACCAGCTGGGCGCGCGGCAAGCCGGCGATGCGCTCGGCCGGAAAGGCCGGCCGCAGGCAGTCGACCAGGGCGCTCAGCTCCAGGCCGCCGGCCGCCGGGCCCGCGGGCCGCTCGTCGCGCGCGCCGTCCGGCTCGGGCTTCGGCTGGTTCTTCTGGGCACGACCGGAGAGCCAGCTCATGCGGCGGCGTCCTTCTTCAGCAGGCGGGACAGGACGCTGCGCTTCTCGACCTTGGGCAGCGACGACAGCGCCTCGGCCAGGGCGCCGACGGCCCGGCTGACCGGCGCCTTGGGGGCGACCTTGGAGACCGCCTTGCCGGCGTTGGCGCAGGCCGCCAGGGTCTTGGCGTCCTCGGGGATCACGGCGGTCAGCCTGGCGCCGACCGAGCGCTCGAAGCTGGCGCGGTCGACCTGCGCCGGGCGGCCCTTGCCGACGCGGCCGGCGACCAGCAGCGGCGCGGCCTCGCGGCCGAGGCCGCGCAGCAGCTGCAGGGCCCGGCCGCCGTCGCGCACGCCGGCCAGCGAGAGGTCGCTGACCAGCACCAGGTCGTCGGCGCGCAGCAGCGCCTCGCGGTGGCTGGCCATCAGGTGGCGCGGCAGCTCGACGACGATCTGGTCGAACGAGCCGGCGAGCTCGTCGAGCAGCGCGACCAGCGCCTGGTCGTCGAACCAGCTCGGCGTCTCCAGCGGCTCCTCGGCGCCGAGCACGCAGAGCGTCTCGCTGGCGTTGACGCCGGCCGAGAGCAGCAGGAAGACGTCCATGCGCTGCGGGTTCTCCAGGGCCTCGCGCAAGCCCCTGCCCGGCTCCAGGTCGAGCGCCAGCGCGCCGATGCCGAAGTGCAGGTCGAGGTCGACAAGGGCGGTGCGTGCCTTGCGCTCGTGAGCCAGCGCCCAGGCCGTGTTGACCGCCAGCGTCGAGGTGCCGACCCCGCCGCGCAGGCCGACGAACAGGCTGACCCGGCCGCGCCGCGCCGGCGCCGCCTCGGGGCTCGGCCCCGGCGCCGCGGCGGGGCGCTGGCGCGCCGCCTCCTCGAGCAGCGAGGGGGTCAGCGGCTTGACCAGGTAGTCGGAGACGCCGTGGCGCAGCAGGCCGCGGTAGAGCACGGCATCGTTGACGCTGCCGACGGCGATCAGCGTGGCGCCCTCGGCCTGCAGGCTGAGCGCCCGGCAGAGCTCCTCGGGATCGTCGAGGCCGTCGAGGTCGACGACCAGCAGGCGCGGCCGCAGGCCGGCCTCGACCGCCAGCAGCGCCTCTTCGGCGCCGCCGTCCTTCAGGTGCTCGAGCGGCCAGCCGTGCACCGCCGCCCAGTCGCCGAGCACGCGACGGCTGTCGTCGTCGCGCAGGAAGCCGAGCAGCTCGACGGTCTCGCCGCCGGCCCCCGGGGCCGTGTCCTCGTGGTCGCGCAACAAGGCGAGCGCCATGGCCTACTCCGTCGCCTCCGAGGTCGAGCCGCCCTCGGGCAGCGTCAGCGGGGCGCCGGCGTCGTAGAGCCGCACGCCGCGGGTCAGGCGCTCGCCCGGCGCCGGACCGGTCGCCCGCCCCTCCAGGGCGTCGCGCGGCCGCTCCAGCATGGCCGCGAAGTTGGCCGCCGTGGCGCAGCCGAAGTCGTCCGAGACGCCGTTGCCGAAGGACGCCAGCGTGCCCTCCTGGCGCCACTGCCCGCAGCCCGCCGGGGCGTTCAGCGCGACCGTCTCGATCGCGACGCGGACCAGGTCGCCGCCGGCCTCCGGCAGCGCGACGCCGCGCACGGGCAGACCGAGCGCGGCGAGGCTGGCGCCGATCGCCGAGGCGCGTCGCGCGGCCAGCCCGTCGGCCGCGCCGCCGGCCGGCAGCTCGACCAGCAGGGGATCGCCGGGCAGCGGCCCGACCGCGGCGACGAAGCGCGTCAGGCGCTGCGCTTCCGCGGCCGACAGCCGGTCGCTGCCGGGCTCGAAGCGGACGGCGTGCAGGCTGACCAGCTCCTGGACCTCGGGCCGCTTCGTCTCGGCCGGCGGCTCGATGCCGGCGCTCTCGCAGGCCGACAGCAGGCCAAGCGCGAGCAGGCCGGAGGCGAAGGGGCGAAGCGGGAAGAACATGGCGGGTGCTTTCCTTGGGTCTTCGAGGGGCGGCGGCGGGCTCAGTCGAGGCGGTAGCCGATCGGGCCGACCGGGCCGCGCACCGGGCCCTGCTCCCCGGCCGGAGGGGCGTCGCGGCCGCCGTGGACCTGGCCCTTGAGGATCAGGTCGACGTCGCTCGGCCGCTTGTAGCTGTCGGTCGGCGCGACCAGTCGGCGGGCGTCGCTCGGGCGCACCAGGTAGGGCGTCACGATGATCACCAGCTCGCTCTCGTCGGCCTGAAACGTCGAGGAGCGGAACAGCGCGCCGAGCACCGGCAGGTCGCCGAGGAAAGGGTACTTGGAGACCGAGGAGTTGACGTCGTTCCTCAGCAGGCCGGCGACCGCGAAGGATTCGCCGCTGCCCAGCTCGACCGTGGTCTCGGCCCGGCGCGTGGCGATCGCCGGGATCTCCAGGCCGCCGATCGAGACGGCGCCGGCCGAGGACAGCTGGCTGACCTCGGGCCGGACGCGCAGGTTGATGCGGCCGTTGCCGACCAGGGTCGGCCGGAAGTCGAGCGAGACGCCGAAGGGACGGAACTCGACCGAGAGGTCGCCGTCCTCGTCGGCGACCGGGATCGGGAACTCGCCGCCGGCCAGGAAGCTCGCGGACTCCCCCGACATCGCCGTCAGGTTCGGCTCGGCGAGCACCGAGATCAGGCCCTCGGCGGCCAGCGCGTCGATCAGCGTGTTGAGGTCGAGGCTGTCCGAGGCGTAGCCGAGCGCCAGGCTGTTGACGCCGCCCGGCCCGCGCACCGCCTGGCCGCCCGAGATGAAGTCGCGGCCGACCGCCAGCGCCGCCGAGACGCTGCCGAACTGGGCCGCGCTCTCCCAGTTGATGCCGAACTGCTTGGACAGGCTGCGCGAGACCTCGGCGACGCGGACCCTGAGGTTGACCTGGGTCGCGCCAGTCACCGCGATCTCGTTGATCACCTCGCCGCCTTCGCCCGGCAGGAAGCGGGCCGCGAGGCGCCCGGCCTGGGCGGCCTCGCTGGCCGAGTCGACGGCGCCGGACAGCAGCAGGCCGCCCTCGACCGAGTCGACCCGGATCTCGCGGCCCGGCATCGCGCCCTCGATGGCGCGGCGCAGGCCGGAGAGGTTGTGGCTGACCAGGACGCGGCGGTTGGCCAGCACGTTGTCGCTGCCGTCGACCGCGAACAGCTGGGTCTCGCCGAGGCCGCGGCCGAAGACGTAGACCAGGGTCGGCGAGAGCACCTGGACGTCGGCGACCTCGGGATTGGCGATGAACACGGAGGCCGCCGGGCGCGCCAGGTGCACGACGTCGCCCTTGTCGATCTCGACCTCGAGCAGCGCCCCGCTGGCGGCCCTGGCGGAGCCCGCCGCGGACAGCGCGAGAACCAGGGTCAGGGCGGCGGCGACGGCAATGGCGGGGCGGCGCATGGGGTACCTCTCGAAGCCGGGCCCTAGCGGGCGCGGTTGAAGACCTTGTCGGCGGATTCCGCCCCGCGCATGACGCGCACCGTGTGGCGGGAGTCCTTGGGATCCATCGGGCCCGGCAGCACGGCGGAGACGTCGCTGTCCCAGCTGTAGGGCCGCGTCGCGCCGGCCTCGCGGGCCCGCCGCTCGGCCGGATGCAGCGGCGCCAGGCCGAGCGCGGCGAACTCCTCGCGCTCGGCCTCGCTCGGGCCGTCGGACGGGGTGACGCCGAGCGCCGCCAGGGCGGCGCCGACCCGGCCGTGCAGCCGCGGGCCCTCGGCCGCGCTCTCGGCCGCCGCCGCCGGGTCGGCGGAGGCGAGCAGACGGGCCAGGCGCTCGGCCGCCGGCTGCAGCCCCGAAGGCGTCTCGAGCTCGGCCGCGGCCTCGCCGGAGAGCGCGCGCAGCGACAGCGAGAGCTGCCCGAGCTCGGCCATCAGAACGACCAGCTCGGCCTCCTTCGGGCGGACCTCGAGGGTCGCGATCTTGCCGATCCGCGGCGCGCTGGTCTGGTCGTCGACCATCTGGTCGATGGCCAGCACGCGCAGGTCGGTCAGCACGGTCTCGCTGAGCCGGCGCTCGGTCAGGTTGGGATCCTGCGCGCGCAGCACGGTGTGGGTCAGGATCAGGTCGACGCGGTCGCCCGGGAAGACCAGGCCGGCGACGCCGGTGACGCCGTTGATCGGCACCGAGACGGCGCGGCGGCCGGGATCCAGGACGGCGGCCAGGAAGCCCTGCTCGCCCGGCTTGACCAGGCGCCCGGCGACGATCGGCGCGCCGGCGTCGATGCCGCGGCGCACCACCGCGCCGCGGTAGTCGAGCGCCTTCGCCGCGCCTTCGCGCAGCAGGCTCGGCAGCTCGGGATCGTCCTCCGGCCAGACCTGCCACTTGAGGTCGTCGGGCTTGATCAGCGTGCCGGCCGGCAGGCCGCGCGCGGCGACCAGGACGCGCAGCTCCGGCTCGACCGGCGCCGGCGTTGGCGCCGGGGCGGAGACCTGGACCGGCTCGGGCACCTGCAGCAGCTGGCGCGCGACCAGCAGCGTGACGCCGGCGCTGACCAGGGCGAGCAGGACGAAGAGCACCTTGCGCAGCGACATGGCGCGCCCCTCAGATCAGCGGGGCCGCGAGGCCCCAGAGCGCATAGAGGCCGCCGCCGGCGATGGCGATGCCGTAGGGCACCGGGGCGCTGCCCCAGGCGCTGCGCGGCGGCAGGCCGGCGGCGCGGTAGCCGCCGGCGAGACGCGCACGCTGCTGCATCACCGCGAGCAGCTGCGCCGCCGCCAGGACGCCGCCGATCAGCGCGATCAGCAGCACGGCCGGCAGGACGCGCTCGGGCCCGGCCCAGAGCGCGACCGCGGCGAACAGCTTGCCGTCGCCGCCGCCGGCGAGATGCTTCACGAAGGCGAGGAGGCCGAGGGCCAGCGCCAGCGCGCCGAACTTGAGATGGCCGAGCCAGGGAAAGCCGACGTCGGGCTGGCTGAAGGCGAAGACCAGGAAGGCGGCCGCGAGGCCCAGGCTCGCCGCGTTCGGGATGCGGTAGCGCGCGAAGTCGCTGGCCGCCGCCCAGACCAGCAGGCCGGCAGCGAGAGCGAGAGCAGCAAGGGCGAGAAGGGTCGGCATGGCGGCCTCGGGAATTCTCTGGGATCGGGCGGTCGGGGGCGGAGCGCTCGGCTCCGCCCCCTGCCCGCACCGGAACTAGACGGCGATCACTCGGGGGTGGTCGTGTCGTCGGTCGTGGTGTCGTCGGTGGTGGTGTCGGTGCTCGCGGTGGTCGTGGCCTCCTCGAGCGTCGTCGAGACGCTGGTGAACATGGTCTCGAGGCTGCCGCCCATGGCGGTCAGGGCGCCGATGGCCGCGACCGAGACGAGCGCGGCGATCAGGCCGTACTCGATGGCGGTGGCGCCGGATTCGTCGGAGAAGAACTGCTTGAGGGTGCGGAACATCGAAACCTCCGTTGGGTTGGGTGCAGACGATGTCCCGATATGACCGCGAAAACATGAAAAGACTGTTAACAGACAAGTATTATGCCCTTGCTCTGAAAGAATAATTCACGGCATAGATCCATGTTAGATTTATTCGGAGCTCGATTATTTTTGAAACGGAACTGCCTTTACTTTGTTCTCAGAATCCGAGCGATTCGGAAGCAAACTGCATCGAAATTCGAACCATTCTAGACCGACGACGCCCAGCGCTTTGGAGGCGGATTGAAGCGTCGCTCGAACCATCGTTCACCGGCCCTTAACAGGCCCCGGGCCTAAGATCGCGCTTTCCCCGGAGCGAGAGAGCGCTCGATGAGAGTCCCCCCGCGCCTGGCCCGCACCCTAGAGGCCTTCCGCCGCAGCGAGCGCGGCGCCGCCGCCGTCTTCCTGGCGGTCATGGCGGTGCCGCTGGTCGCCTTCACCGGCATGGCCGTCGACACCGGCCGCGCCTACCTGGTCAAGGCGCGCCTGGGCCAGTCGATCGACGCCGCCGCGCTGGCCGGCGGCCGGGTGTTCTTCGAGCCGACGCGCGACGGCGACGTCGAGATGTTCTTCCGCGCGAACTTTCCCGACAACTACATGAGCGCCCAGGTCTCGCCGCTGTCGATCGTCGGCGACCCGGCGGCCGGCACGCTGACCGTCGAGGCCTCGGCCTCGGTGCCGGCGACCTTCCTGCAGGTGCTCGGCGTCGAGCAGATCACGGTGAGCAGCCGCTCGGTCGTCGAGCGCGCCGACCGCGGCCTCGAGCTGGTGCTGGTCATGGACAACACCGGCTCGATGAAGGGCAGCCGCATCTCCGACATGAAGACGGCGGCGCGCGAGCTGCTGCAGATCCTCTACGGCGAGCGCGAGACCGTGCCGAACTTCTGGGTCGGCCTGGTGCCCTACACGGCGGCCGTCAACATCGGCCGTGCCAACGCCTCCTGGCTCGCCGAAGGCGCGCTCGCCGGGCTGGCCTACGAGTTCCCGGAGAGCGAGGTCGACGACAACGACTGCGACGGCACGAACGTCACCTGGGACAACGGCCACGACGCCTGCGCAATCGGCGCCGCGGTCGAGCTCGATGCCGGCGACGGCGTGAACGAGGCCGTCTGCAGCGGAATCGGCGTCTGGGACGACGGCAGCGATTCCTGTCTGGTCGCCGACGGCTGGAAGGGCTGCGTCGAGGCGCGCTGGGGCCCCGACGGCCGCGACCAGACCGACGACCCGCCCTCCGTCGAGCCGTTCGAGCCCTACTACTGGGAGCGCTGGTTCGACAGCGACGGCGACACCGACAGCCGCTACAACTCCTACCTGCCCGGCGACGTCAACGAGAGCGAGTGGACCAACACCAACAGCAACGACGGCCTGGGTCCGAACCTCGGCTGCGGCCCGGCGATCACGCCGCTGTCCGCCTCGCGCAGCGTCGTCGAGGCGGCGATCGGCGAGATGGATTCCTGGCACCGCGGCGGCACCACGACCAACCTGGGGGCGGTCTGGGGCTGGCGCGTGGTCTCGCCGCGCTGGCGCGGGCTGTGGAGCACCGAGGCCGGTCTGCCGCTCGACTACGACGCGCCGCTGATGGACAAGGCGGTGGTCATCCTGACCGACGGCGACAACAACCTCTACAACGGCCATGCGCCCTCGGGCGACACCGACTACTCGGGCTACCAGCGGCTCTCGGCCGGGCGCCTGGGCACGACCAACCGCTCGACCGCCCGCACGCGCCTCAACGACCGCACGCTGGCGACCTGCAACGCCATGAAGGCCGAGGGCATCGTGATCTACGCGATCACCTTCGAGGTCGCCAACAACAGCAGCGGGGACGCGATCCGCGACGTCTTCCGGGCCTGCGCGACGACGCCCGGCCACTACTTCGATTCCTACGACGGCTCCGGCCTGGCGACGGCCTTCCGCACGATCGGCGCCCAGCTCTCCAATCTGCGCATCGCGGAGTAGCCGGGCGCGCGGCGCCCGCCCGTTCGGTTCAGAAGCTGTCGAGCAGGCGGTCGATCGCCTGCTTCAGCTTCTGCCTGCTGTCCGGAGAGGTCGCGCTTTCCAGCTTCTCGGCGACCGCGATCAGCCGCACCATCGCCGACACCAGTGCGGCCGGGTCGAGCTCGACGGTCGAGGCCTCGACCAGCCCGGCCATCGCCCCCCGCACCGCCTGCACCGCGCCGGCGGGATCGGCATCGGCGAGCCCGTCGTACTGCGCAGCCGCGACGAGGTAGGCCTGCGGCGCGTCATCGAGCCCATGCCAGAGCGCGTCGTGGCAGCTCTGGAACGCCGGCAGGGCCGCCGCCTGCGCGGGATCGTCGGTGCCCAGCTCGGCGACGCCGTCGCAGGCGGCCGTCGTCGAGACATCGCCGACCGCCGACAGCAACGCCGCCTGCCGGCGCAACACCGCCAGCAGCTGAACGTGACGCTCCCGGGCGAGCTGGTCGTCGAGGTAGCCGTCCAGCGCGGCCAGCGCGGCATCGAGCCGCGCCCGGTTCTCGGGCGCCGCGAGGAAGCGCCGCAGCGCCGCCGCCCGGCGCGCCCGGTCGACCTCCTGCAGGCCCGCGGTCGCCACCGGAAGCAGCACTTCCCGGACGACCTCGTAGAGGCCGACCGCGGCGGCGATGAAGCCGCTCTCGGCGCGGCCGCCGGGCACGCCGTAGACGGTCGCCGCGTGGCTCTCGATGTCCGCGCGGCAGACCGCCAGGACCTCGCCGCGGATCTCCGCGTCGCCGCGCGGCTCGTCGATCGAGCCGTCGTAGCTCCTGAACAAGGCGGCCAGCAGCGGACCGAACTCGTCCGCCGGCTCCTTGCTCAGGCGCTGCAGGCCGGCCGAGGCCGCGGCGAGGTAGGCGCTGTGTGCGGCCGTCTGCGCGTGGGGAACGCGCGGCTGGCACAGCAGCGCGTCGAGCGTCGCCTGGTCGTGCGGCGCCTGGCCGGAGGGTCCCCGCCAGTCGGAGACGAACGCCAGGGTTTCAGCCGGCACCCGTTCTCCGCCCGACAGGATGTGGTCGGTGACCGCGTAGCGCAGGAGCTGGAGACGATAGGCGCTGCGGTCGGACGCCAGGCGCTGCTCCACGATCTCGACCAGCTGCGCGTTGGCGTCGGCGAACGCCTGGACCGGCTCGATCGACGCCGGTCCGGAGGCCTCCTCGGCGCAGCCGAGCAGCGGCCAGAGGGCGACCAGGGCCGCTCCGGCCAGCAGCGGCAGCCCGACGGCAGAACGAGCGCTCACTCGACCCATCGAATCGTCTCCAGCAGCGGATCGCCGGCGCCCGCGGCCAGGGCATCGTAGACCTCGGACAGCGGCAGGGCGCAGTTGCTCCTGCCCGGCGCATCGGCAGCCTTGTTGAAAGGGTTCGTCGGCGTGTCGCCGGCGACATGGATGGCGACCACCTCGTGGCCGCCGCGCAGGAAGATCGGCGCGCCGCTGGAGCCGCTGGTGCTGTCGCAGCCGTGCAGCACGCCCGGGCGCCCCGTCCTGCAGCTGCCGGCGAGAGCCACGCAGCCGTCGTCTGTCGAGCGCATCTTGCCGAAGGCGGGATCGGGTAGGCTGCGCTCCCAGATCAGGATGCTCTCCAGGGGCTCGGCTTCGGCGAATGGCGACCAGGGATGACGCCGCGACAGAGAGGCCGCGCTGGCCCGATAGCCTGGCGGCAGCTCCTCGGCGAGCTTCAGGATCAGGAAATCGAGTTCCCGCGCCGAATCCGGCAGGCCCGGCAGCGGCGCCGCGGCGACGCCGCGGTCGTTCGACCGGTCGGCCGCCGTGATCTCGCCGGTCACCACGCGAAAGGCGCCGTAGAGGTCGCCGCGCTTCGGCTCGTGGCAATGGAAGGCCGTCAGCACGAGCCCGTTGCCGAGCAGCGTGCCGGTGCAGGCCTGGCTGAGACCGTTGGCGTTGCTCGCGACCACCAGCACGGTCCCGATCGACAGCAGCGCGAGTCGTCGTTCGTCGGGTCGCCCGGCCGGATCGGGCAGCTCGAAGAAGCCGTCGATGCCCTCGGCCCCGTCCGGGGCCGCGACCGGGACCGGCGCGACCGCGGGCTCGACGTGCGGGTCTCCGATGATGAAGAACCGGGGATCGTGGGGCTCGCGCGGCGCCCCGGGTCCCTCCTCGTCGTCCTTGCCGGGCAGGACCATCACCGGAGGAGTCTGCGTCACCGTGCGTTCCGGCAGTCCCTCGTAGGGGTCCCGCAGCGTGAGCGCCGGCGCCGGGCCCTCGCGGCTCGGGCTTTCCCGGACGGGAACCTGTTGGCCAGGCGACTGCTGGTCGGGAGGTTCCGGGGCGGGACGATCCTGCGGGAAGCGCCATCCCTCGTCGCGCCGGAACTCGCGCAGAATCTCCTCGAGCGAGGGCTGCGTTCCGCCGAGGCGCTCGTCGAACTCGAGCGCCGGCCAGCCCTGCGGTTCGCCACCCGGCATCCCGAAGCCGGGCGGCAGGCCGAAATCCCCGGACCCCCCGAAGCCGCCTGGCGGCCCGGCGCCCGGCGCGCCATCGAACTGGGCAAGCTGCGCCGGACGATAGGGCTCGACCTGCGCCATGGCTGCGGGGCCGCTCGCAGCGAGCGCGAGCGTCGCGAGAAGCAGGGACCGGCACGCGGCCGACAGAGCCGCCGTCGCTCGAAGGGCACAGACCCTGGTCATCCGGCTTCCCCCCGACAGCCTCCGGCTGCACCGAAGGGTGCGACCGCCCCACAAAGGCTACCATCCGGGAGGGCACGGGCCAACCGAGCGGCACTACTTTTCCGAGATCGCCTCCTTGCCCGGAGTCGGGCGCCGCTGCCCGCGGCCGCGTGACGCCCGCGTCCCGGCGATCTAGTCGGCCAGGACCTCGTCGGACAGGCGGGCGCGGTAGACGCTGCGATGGTAGAGCCGGCCCTCGGACAGCACGCCGAGGCCGAACAGCGGCTCGAAGTCGTAGAAGACCTCGGCGACGAAGAGGTTCTCGTTGGGCTGGGGGCTGAGGCCGTCGGGCAGCGACGCGGTCTCGCCGAGGCTGCCGAGCCGGCTGTCGGCCGCGACGCCGGCGTCGCTGAAGCGCTGCCAGACCACGGCGGGCACGGCGCCGCCCTCGCGGCGCACGGCGGTCAGCACGACCCGCCCCTGGCCGCTCAGGTCGAAGGGCCGCACCAGGTGCGGGGCGGCCGCGAAGATGTTTGAGACCTCGGCCTCCGTCAGCAGGTTGCCGCGGCTGACCAGGTCGCCGACGGTCATCGCGGTGCGGTCGAGCTTCTGCTGCAGCAGCACGTAGCGCGCGACCTCGAGGCCGCTGGTGAACAGCGCCACCAGGATGGCCATGCCGATCGCCGCCTCGACCAGCACGGTGCCGCGCCGGTCCGCGGCGAAGCCGCTCCGGGCCCGGCTCATCCGCCGCCTCCGGCCGCGCCGAACGGCTCGTTGCGCACGACGATCGAGGCGTCGAGCGGCATCCGGCCGTCGGTGCCGATGACGCCGTCGAGCAGGCCGGTCATCAGCGGCCAGTCGTAGCTCAGCGTGTAGAGCACGATGTCGCCCGGCCCGCCCAGGCCGGCGGCGCCCATGTCGCTGTCCCAGACGCCGTTGCCGTTGATGTCGGTGAAGGGCTCGGCCGGCGCGCCGTCGTAGCTGCCGTTGCCGTTGGCGTCGGTGAAGGGCTCGGGCTGGCCGACCTCGGCGAAGCCCGGATAGACCAGGGTCTCCAGGCTGACCTCCTCGATGTCGACCAGGCCGCGGGTGTGCTGCCCGACGATCGCCAGCACCGCCTCCTGGCGCGTCGCGGCGCCGCCGGAGAAGCCGGTGACGCCGTAGCGCGCGGCCTCGCGCAGGCCGCCCTCCATCAGCGTGTTGACGAAGAGGATCATGGCGAACTCGATGATGCCGACCGCCAGCGTGACGATCAGCGCGCCGAGCAGCGCGAACTCGAGGGCGGCGACGCCCTGGCGGTCGCGCAGGAAGCGGAGCGCCGGCGCGCAGCGGAGCAGGAACGGGGCCAGCATGCCCCCAGACTCCGCCGGCGCAGGTTAAGGAGCGGTTAGCGCGGCGGCTCCGCGCCGCTTCCGCCGGCGGCCGCCGGCAGGGTGACGGTGACGCTGGTGCCCTGCCCCAGCTCGCTCTCGATCTCCAGGCGGCCGCCGTGCAGCTCGACCAGCTGGCGCACCAGCGGCAGGCCCAGGCCGGTGCCCTCGAAACGCCGGCTGAGCCGGCTGTCGACCTGGCCGAACGGCGCCAGCGCGACCGAAAGGTCGCTCTCCGACATGCCGATGCCGGTGTCCGCGACGGTGAGCGCGACCCGGGGGCGGCCGCTGGCCTGGCCCGGCCCCGCGCCCGCCGCCGCGGGCGCGCCGGCGTCGGCCGCTTCGGGCTCGGAACCCGGGCCGCCTGGCAGCAGCCGCGCCGAGAGCTCGACGCGTCCGCCGGGCGGTGTGAACTTGACGGCGTTCGACAGCAGGTTGACCAGGATCTGGCGGATCTTCTTCTCGCTGCCGAGCACCGGCGGCAGGTCGGCGGGAATCGAGACCGCGAGATCGAGCCCGCCGCCTTCCGCGCGGCCGCGCAGCATGCGCGCCGCCTCCTCGGCGACCGCGGCCACCGCCACCGGCTCGCGCCGGATCTCCATGCGCCCCTGCTCGATCTTCGCCAGGTCCAGGATGTCGTTGATGATGGTCAGCAGGTGCTGGCCCGAGTTGCCGATGTCCTCGGCGTAGTCGCCGTAGCGCCGGTCGCCGAGCGGCCCGAAGAACTGGTTCCGCATGGCGTCGGCGAAGCCGATGATGGCGTTGAGCGGCGTGCGCAGCTCGTGGCTCATGTTGGCCAGGAACTCGCTCTTGGCGCGGTCGGCCAGGCGCGCGCGCTCGAGCGCCTGGCGCAGCCGCCGGCGGTCGCCCTCCAGGCGGTCGGCCATGGCGTTGAAGCCGTCGATCAGGTGGCGGATCTCCACCGTCTCGATGCGCCGGCGATGCGTGATGCGGGCCTCGAAGTCGCCGGCCTGGATGGCGTCGGCGGCCCGCGCGGCGCTCTCGATCGGCCGGGTCAGCAGCCGCGCCATCAGGAAGCCGACCAGGGCCGCGAGCGCCAGGCCGACGACGGCGACGATGGCGGCCAGCCAGGTCACCTCCGAGGCGCGGTCGCGCAGCTCCGAGAGCGGCTGCGGCACCATCACGCCCCAGCCCGGCCCGGCGACCGGCGCGAAGCCGGTGATCATGTCGGCCTGCACCGCCGGCGAGTAGAAGGTCGTCACGCCGGTTTCGCCGGCCATCATCCGGCGGACCGGATCGACCTGCGCGAGGTTGCGGATCTCCTCCCGCCAGGTCGCGTCGGGATGGCCGATGACGTTGCCCTCGGCGTCGACGATGGCGGCGTGGCCCTTCTTGCCGAAGGCGACCGCGGCCTGCAGCTGGACGATGTAGTCCGGCGACAGCGCGCCGAGATCGAGCCGCCCGTCGCTGCCGCCGGCGAGCAGGAAGATGGTCGGCCGCCCGGTCGGGTCGCGCAGGATCGGCGAGAAACCGACGCCCTTGTCCGGCACCCGCGCCCACAAGCGGTCCGCGAGCTCGGCGGACAGGACGCCGGAGGGAGGGCCTTGGAGGCTGCCGTCGACCGAAACGAAGTTGAGGCCGCCGCCGGCGCGGTCGATCGTCGCGAAATAGCGGAAGCCGAGCTTGCGGTGCAGCGCGAGGATCGGCTCGCTCTCCTCGCCGTCGGACTCGCGGGTCGCGCAATAGAGCTGGAAGCCGGCGGTGACGTCGCGGGCGAAGCGCTCGAGCGCGGCGGTCAGGTTGCGGGCGATGAGCAGATGACGCTCGCGGACTTCCTGCAGCTCTCGATTGTAGGCCGTCTGCTGGACCCATACCGCCAGAAGGCCCACCGGCAGCAGCGCAACCACGACGAACGCAGCCGTCAGAACCCAGCGAAGCCGGAAGTTCATCGCAGATCCCCACAAGACCCCGGGTCAATGATCCGGGTTAAGCTTCGGGCTGTCCAGGAAAAGCGCCGGCCCGGGGCCGCGACGCACCGACCCCGGCGCGACGGGGCGGCCGCAGCAGGCGGACCGTCGCGCGACAACCATGAGTGCAGGACGCCCGGACGGCACCGCAGCCGGCGCGATTGACCGCCCGGTTCGGCTGGCCTAGAGCAGGAGCCCGTCCCCACTCCACCGGATGCCCTGCATGGCCGCGCCCTCCGTCGACAGCTATCCCCTGGAACTGCAACCGCCGGATATCGCCGCGCACCGCGAGGGCAACACGGGAATCGACTGGGTCTGGAGCTTCGCCGCCGGCGAGCCGGGGCCGCACGTCCTGCTCAGCGCCGTGGTCCACGGCAACGAGCTGTGCGGCGCCATCGCGCTCGACGGCTTCCTGCGCGAGGGCCTGCGGCCGCGTCGCGGCCGCCTGAGCCTGGCGTTCATGAACGTCGCCGCCTTCCATCGCTTCGATCCCGCCGACCCGACGGCCTCGCGCTTCGTCGACGAGGACTTCAACCGGGTCTGGTCGCCGGCCGTGCTCGACGGCCCGCGCCGCAGCGTCGAGATCGAGCGCGCCCGGCAGCTGCGCCCCTTCGTCGACGGCGTCGACCTGCTGCTCGACATCCACTCGATGCAGCACCGCACGCCGCCGCTGATGATGGCCGGGCCGCTGGACAAGGGGCGCCGCCTGGCGCGCGAGGTCGGCATTCCCGAGCTGGTCGTCAGCGACCAGGGGCATGCCGCCGGCCGCCGGCTGCGCGACTACGGCGCCTTCGCCGAGCCCGACAGCCCGAAGAACGCGCTGCTGGTCGAGTGCGGGCAGCACTGGGAGGCCGCGGCGGCGCCGCTCGCCGTCGAGACGGCGCTGCGCTTCCTGCTGGCCTGCGGCACGCTCGACGCCGCCGACGTCGCCGGACGGCTGAGCCCGTCCGTGCCGGCCCAGCGCTTCATCGAGGTCACCGAGGCGGTGACCATCGAGAGCGACGCCTTCCGCTTCGTCGAGGACTTCAAGGGCCTGGAGACCATTGCCGAGAAGGGCTCCGTGCTGGCCGACGACGGCGGCCGCCCGGTGACCACGCCCTACGACGACTGCGTCCTGATCATGCCCTCGCGCCGCCTGCAGCGGGGCCAGACCGCCGTCCGCCTGGGCCGCTTCCTGCGCTGAGACCTCTCGGAATCGCGGGAGCCGGTCACGAAACCTTTGCCGCCAAGTCGGCAAGCGGGCCTTGAGCGAGGCCCGTCCAGCGGTCACCTTCCCCCTCGAGCGGAAAACCGATCCGCCACGCCGATCCGCGCCAGTGCGGCGGTCCCGAGAGTCGGAGCGAAGGGGGTGAGATGAGCCGGATCCACGTTCTGCACGAGAACGAAGAGTGGGTGCTGCCGCTGCGCGCGGCCTTCGAGCGGCGCGGCCTGCCCTACGCGGAGTGGTTCCTCGACGAAGCGACGGTGGCGCTCGACGCGCTGCCGCCGCACGGCCTGTTCTACAACCGCATGAGCGCCTCGTCGCACACCCGCGGCCACCGCTTCGCGCCGGAGGCGACGCGCGCCACGCTGCAGTGGCTCGAGCTGCACGGCCGCCGCGTCGTCAACGGCAGCCGGGCGATCGCCCTCGAGGTCGACAAGCTGGGCCAGTACGCCGCGCTGCGCGCCGCCGGCATCCCGACGCCGCGCAGCGTCGCGGCGGTCGGCCGGGCGCAGGTCCTGGAGGCCGCGCGGCGCTTCGGCGAATGGCCGCTGATCCTGAAGCCGAACCGCGGCGGCAAGGGGCTGGGCGTGCGCCTCGTGCACTCGCCGGCCGCGGTCGAGGAGGCGCTGGACGACCCCGAGGCGGCGCCGCTCGACGGGATCTGGCTGGTCCAGCAGTACGTCGAGGCGCCCGAGCCCTTCATCACCCGCCTGGAATTCATCGGCGGGCGCTTCCACTACGCCGTGCGGGTCGACACCAGCGCCGGCTTCGAGCTCTGCCCGGCCGACGTCTGCGAGCTGCCGGACGCCGGCGGCACCCGGCGCCTGGCCGACGGCGCCTTCTGCCCGACCGGGCCCGACGGCGCGGCTGACGCGGCGGCAGCGACCCCCGCCACGGTCCCGGCGGCCAAGTTCCGCATCGTCTACGGCTTCCGTCACGCCCTGATCAGCCGTCTGGAGCGCTTCCTCGCCGCCCACGGCATTGAGGTCGCCGGCGTCGAGTTCATCGTCGACCGCCACGGCCAGCCCTTCGTCTACGACATCAACACCAACACCAACTACAACGCCGATGCGGAGGCCCGGGCCAGGCAGGGCAATCCGGGCTTCGAGGGCGGCATGGAACGGCTTGCCGGCTTCCTCGGCGAGGAACTGGGCAGGCTCTCCGCCGAAGCCGCCTGAGCGCGGCTCCGGCCGCCGGTCGGGCGCCCCCGGACCGGGAGGGCGTGCGGGCAGGCCGGGAAGCCGGCTCCACCGATGCGGGAACGAATCGCAGAGGAGGCTGTTTGACTCCGTGACGGCGCCGCCGCGAGCGGTCGCGTCTTCTCGACCAAGACGGCACGTAGCACGGAGGCATCCGGCCATGCCACGCCCCGACCCGACCCGCGTTTCCGATCCGGTCGCCATCGCCGACCGGCCCTCCCTGCGCGCCCGCCGCGCCCGCCTGCTGCTGCCCCTGGCCGCGCTGCTGGGCACCGGTCTCGCCGGGGCCTGCACGGTCCGCGCACCCGAAGAGGGCGATCCGCAGCAGGCCGCCGTCATCGAGCGCGCCGCCGAGCGCGACGACCCGACAGGCCTGGAGGACGTCCCGCCCGGCGGCGAAGTCCCGGTCGAGCGCGCCGAGGCGGTGTTGCTCTACCGCGCCGCGGAGGTGACCCGCGAAGCGGGAATGGAGGGCTTCCGCATCGTCGCGCAGGATGTCGATCCGGAAACGCGCCGCGACACCGGCGCGGCGGCGACCGGCGGCTACCGCTACGCGCCCGTCTCCTGGCACCGGGTCAACAGCCTGGCCGGCCCGCGCGGCGACGACGCGAAGACGGTCGAGAGCTACAAGTCCTACGCGCGCATCCAGATGTTCGCCGAGGCGCCCGCGGTTTCGGGCGAGAACGGCATCTACGACGCGCGCGACGTGCTGCGCCGCTTCGCCGCGCTCGGCGGCACCCGCACCGCGACGCCCGAATAGCCGGTCACTGCATCCGCAGCGTACGGAACCGGGGTGCGTTCGGGCAGAAGGCCGGCGCGTCGCGGAATCCCGAGGGCTCGCCGGCGCCGATCTCCGGGCTGTCCAGCCAGCGCCGGCAGCGCTCGCCGTCCGGGCAGGCCATGCAGGCGCGGCTCACCGAAACCAGGGTCTGGCCGACCTGATGGCCGGCGAGGTCGGTTCGGTCGACGCCGCAGACCGCCATCATGCGGCCGAGGTTGCTGGCGCGCAGGTCGAGACGGTCCATCAGGCTCTTGAACATGCTCCGGGTCTCCCTGGTCAATCGCCGGCTCGTCCGGCGAGGCCCATCTGGCCCGGTACGGCCCGTGCCGTCTTTGCGCTGGCGCAAATCCCGAACGCAGAGAGCGGGCCGGGCCGCTATCATGGCCCGCCTTCCCCCTACCGACCGGCGAGGGATACTCCGCCATGACCCAGGGCACCGCCGGCGTCGTCGCCCCGCCGCCGCTGATCTACCTCGCCGGCCTGGCGCTCGGCCTGCTCGTCGAGTGGCTGGCCCCCCTGCCCGGCTTCGGGCTCGGTGCCGCGCGCTTCGTCCTCGGCGGCCTGCTGCTGCTCGGCGGCGGTTCGGCCGCGCTGCCGGCGCTCCTCGGCTTCCGTCGCGCCGGCACCGCCGCCGAACCCTGGAAGCCGAGCAGCGCGCTGGTCACCGGCGGCATCTACCGGATCACACGCAACCCGATGTACCTCGGCCTCGCCCTGGTCTATGCGGCCCTGGCGCTGTTCGCCGACAGCCCGGCCACGCTGCTGCTGCTGGCGCCGGTCCTCGTCGCCGTGCGCTACGGCGTGATCGGCCGCGAGGAGCGCTACCTCGAGGCGCTGTTCGGCCAGGACTACCGCGACTACAAGGCGCGCGTGCGGCGCTGGCTGTAGGCCTCAGCCCGGGCTGCGGCTCATGATGGAGGGCAGGTAGGTCGCGGCCTCGGGGAACCAGACGAGCAGCAGCACCGCCAGCACCATGATCAGAAACATCGGCAGGCTGGCGCGTGCGATGAAGCCCATGTCGTGGCCGGTCATGCCCTGCAGGACGAAGAGGTTGAAGCCGATCGGCGGCGTGATCTGCGCCATCTCTACGACCAGCATCAGGTAGATGCCGAACCAGATCATGTCGAAGCCGGCCACGCGGATCAGCGGCTCGATCACCGCCATGGTCAGCACGATCGAGGAGATGCCGTCCAGGAAGCAGCCGAGCACGATGTAGAACACGGTGAGCAGCGCGATCAGCTCGAGCGGCCCGAGCTGCAGGCCGCCGATGCCCTCGGCCAGCGCCCGCGGGATGCCGGTGAAGCCCATGGCCAGCGACAGGAAGGCGCTGCCCATCAGGATGAAGGCGATCATCGCCGAGGTGCGCACGGCGCCCATCAGCGACTCGCGGAAGGTCGCCCAGGTCAGGCTGCGCTGCAGCGCGGAGAGCGCGAGCGAACCGATGACGCCGAGCACCGCGGCCTCGGTCGCCGTCGCGAAGCCGGTATAGATCGACAGGATGACCGCCAGGATCAGGCCGAGCACCGGCAGCAGGTCGGCCAGGGCGCGCAGCCGCTCGCCGATCGTGAAGCGCAGGTAGTCGAGCTCGGTCTTGCCGCTGACCAGGTCCCAGATCACGACGTAGGCCATGAACAGCAGCGCCAGGCCGATGCCCGGCAGGATGCCGGCGATGAACAGCTGGGCGATCGAGACGTTGACCGTGACGCCGTAGATGATCAGCGCGATCGACGGCGGGATCAGCAGCCCCAGGGTGCCGGCGCCGGCCAGGGTGCCGACAGTCATGCGCTCGGGATAGCCGCGCTTCCTGAGCTCGGGGATCGACATCTTGCCGACCGTCGCCACGGTCGCCGCCGAGGAGCCGGAGATCGCCGCGAAGATCGCGCAGCCGGCGATGTTGACGTGCAGCAGGCCGCCCGGAAGGTACTGCAGCCAGGGCGTCAGGCCGCGGAACAGCACCTCGGACAGGCGCGAGCGGAACAGGATCTCGCCCATCCAGATGAACATCGGCAGGGCGGTCAGCGTCCAGGACGACTGCGAGCCCCAGATGGTGATCGCCATGGAGTCGCCGGTCGGCCGGCTGGTGAACAGCTCCATGCCGATGAAGGCGCAGGCCAGCAGGCTGGCGCCGACCCAGACGCCGGAGCCGAGCAGCAGGAACAGCGAGGCGACGAACAGCGCGATCAGCGGCAGCTCGCTCACCGCTCGCCTCCCCTGCCCCGGTCCGGCGCTGCAGACTCGCTCGCCCGGGTGTCGCCCGCCCGGGGATCGCTCGCCCGGGCATCGCTCGACTGGGGATCGGCCTCGGGCGTGGCCAGGCAGGCCTCGCCCTCGAGCAGCGCGCGCAGGAAGGAATCGAGCGCCGCCAGGGCGAAGAACGCGGCGCCGAGCGCGACCACGCCCTGGGGCACCCAGAGCAGGAAGCCGGCCGAGCCCTCGCTGCGCTCGCCGAACAGCCAGGAGAACCAGGCGAGCCGCCCCATGTAGAAGGCCAGGTAGCCGGCCACCGCCGCCATGACCGCGCGCGCCCAGCGCTCGGCGCCGAGCCGGCTGCCCGGTCCCGCGCGCTTGAGCAGCAGGGTGACCCGGATGTGGCCGCCGGACTTGAAGGTCCAGGCCAGAGCGAAGAACGAGCCGGCCGCCATGGCGTAGCCGGCGAGCTCGGTGACGCCGCCCAGGAACACGCCGGCGAGGCGCGAGAGGATCGAGGTCAGGACCAGCCCCGTCAGCGCGAGCAGCAGCAGCGCCGCGACGTAGCCGCAGAAGCGGTACAGAGGCTCGAGCCGGTCGAGAATGGCCAGCATCGCCGGGCGATCGATCCTGCGGGAGGGGCCGGCCGGGCGCGCGTCCCGCGGCGCCCGGCCGTGGTCCTTACATCTTCCCGTAGGCCTCGAGCACCTTGCGGCCGCTCTCGCCCGCCTTCTCCTTCCACTCGGTGGCCATGGTCTCGCCGAGCTCCTTGAACTCGCGGGCGAGCTGCTCGCTCGGCGGCGCCACGGTCATGCCGTTCTCGGCCAGCTGGTCGGCGTACCACTGGTTCAGCTCCTCGGCCTTCGCCCAGCCGGCGGCCTCGGCCTTGGCGGCCTCCTCGCGGATGATCGCGCGGGTCTCCTCGTCGAGGTCCTCCCAGGCGTCCTTGTTGGCGAAGACCATGTTCTTCGGCAGCCAGGCCTGGGTGTCGTACCAGTAGTTGACGTACTCCCAGAGCTTGCGGTCGTAGCCCGTGGAGCCGGAGGAGATCATCGACTCGGCGACGCCGGTGGCGAAGGCCTGCGACAGCTCGGCGGTCTCGATCTTGGTCGGCACGGCGCCCATCAGCTCGGCGAGCCGCGAGGTCGCGGCGTTGTAGGCGCGGAACTTGACGCCCTCCATGTCGGCGACCTTCTCGACCGGCTTGGTCGAGTAGAGGCCCTGCGGCGGCCAGGGCACGGCGTAGAGGAAGACCAGCCCCTGCTCGTCCATCAGCTTCTCGATCTCGGGCCGGGAAGCTTCGTAGAGCTTGCGGGAGTCCGCGAAGGAGGTCGCCAGGAACGGAATGGCGTCGATCTCGAACAGCGGATCCTCGTTGCCCAGCGCGGACATCAGGCGCTCGCCGATCGGCGCGATGCCGCGGCGCACGGCTCCGTAGATCTCACCGCCGCCGATCAGCGAGCCGCCGGCGTGCGGCTTGATCTCGAGCTCGCCGCCGGTGCGCTCGGTCACCGCCTCGGCGAAGGCCGCGTTGTTCTCAGAGTGGTAGTTCGACGCGGCATAGGCCATCGGCATGTCCCAGGTCTCCGCGGCCGCCGGGCCGGCCGCAAGGCCGAGCGCGGCGCCCAGCAGGAGTCCCGCGCCGGCGCGAACGATTCCCTGGTGCCTCGTCTGGATCATTTCGTGCTTCTCCGCTTTCCTCTGCCGGCCTCACCGAGCGGGCCGTGCGTTCCGGCGCGCATTCCAGCCCAGCCATGCGCCTGACGCAAGGGCCAAAGCCCCCGGGGTCCCACCGCGGCCCCGACGGCGGCGGCGGCGCCTGCAACGCTTGCTGAGCCAAGCCTTGCCCCGCGCGGGTGCGCTGTCTACCGTGGCGCGAAGGGTGCGGCACCGCTCGGTCTTGGGGGACCTGTCGGGGAGACAGGCCATGCGACTCCGCTCGTTGCTGCCGGCGCCGGCCGCCCTCGCCGCGTCGGCGGCGACCGCCCTGCTGCTCTGCGCGGCGCCCGCGCGCGCCGACTGCACGATACCGGACTACGCCGCCGCGGCCGATCCGCGGCTCGCCGGGGCGCCGCCCTGCGAGGAGATCGAGCGCTTCTCGATCCAGACGCCGCGCGGGCCGCGCCAGGTCCGCATGATCCGCGACCGGCTCCTGCCCGGCGACTGGGTGGAGCCGGTGGCGCTGACCCGAACCGCCATCGCGCGGGCCGCCGAGACGCTGCGCGCGCTCGGCCGCGGCACGGTGCCGGACCTGCTGGTGCTGCTGACCGGGCTGCAGCCCGCCGAGACGCCGCCCGATCCGGGCGACGCCGAGGCCGTCGAGGCGGACCGGCTGTCGTTCAAGGAAGGCGTCGCCGACGGCCGCTCGGGCGAGGAGTGCCTGCTGGTCGTCTATCCTGGCAACACCCGCGAGAGCGAGTTCGGCTTCGTCGTCGCCCACGAGTTCTTCCACTGCGTCCAGTACGCCATGGCGGCCGCCCAGATGAACGCGCGCGGCGACGGCCGGCCCGACCTCTGGTGGGTCGAGGGCATGGCCGAGTGGTTCGCCAACCGGGCCCATCCCGGCAGCGACGCCAGCGCGCGCTATCTCGCCCGCTTCGACCGGCGCACGCCCGACAGCCCGATCGTCGAGGCCGACTACGACGGCTTCGTCTTCTGGTCCTGGTACGCTCGCGAGTGGGGCGGCGCGGCGGTCCTGGACTACCTGCCGCGCGCGCCGGACGGCGGCCGCGAGGCCCAGCTCGGCGCCGCCGCGACGATCGTCGCCGAGGACCGCTGGCAGCGCTTCGTCGAGGACTACCTGGACCGCGCGCTGCGCTATCCCGACGCGCGCCGCCTGCCGGTCTCCCCCGAGCCTGGGGAGACCGTGCTGTTCACCGAGACGACGAGCCGGACGCTGGAGGCCCCCCAGCTGGCGCTGTTCCGCGCCGACCTGGTCTTCACCTGCGGCCGCTGGACGCTCGAGACCGAGGACCGCGCCGGCAGCTTCAAGGTCCGCGATCCCGGCGAGCCCGGCGCCTGGCAGGAGCTTCCGGAGACGCTCGAAATCGAGCCGGGCCGCGAGCGGCGCTTCCGGCTCGGCGGCATCGGGCCCCACGACCGGGGCTTCCGCGTGACGCTCCGCGCGACCCGGGACGAGGAGTCGCGCGGCGGCTGCCTGTGCGGCCGCTTCTCGGAGCGCCAGGAGGTCGCGCGCGACTCCTGCCTGGTCGGCACCTGGGCCCTGGCCTCGGGCGGCGGCCACGCCTGGCTCGACCGCAACCTCAAGCGCATCCAGCGCGAGTCGGGAACCTGGGCGAGCTACCAGTCCTCGGTCTCGACCGAGGCCGGCCGCGAGCTGACGATCGGCGCCGACGGGCGCTACCACTACGGCCTCAACGAGGTCGAGCGCAGCGAGGAGGCCTTCACCGAGAAGGGCGACCGCTATGCCAGCCGGATCCGCGGCGGCAGCGGCGGCGTCGGCTTCTGGAGCACGCGCGAGGGCATGCTGAACGTCTGCGCGCTGAGCGAGGGCTCGGGGGCGGTCGCCGAGATCGACATCAAGGGCGAGGTGATGACCCTGGATCTGCCCGGCTACCTCAGCGACCACCTCTATTCCGGCGGCTACCACTACAGCTGCGGCGGCGGCGAGCTGCAGCTGCGCCACATCGCCATCCCCGGTGCGCCGGAGCCGATGGAGTGGGTCTACAGGCGCGTCGAGTAGCCGCCGCCGGCCGATGCCGGCGCCGGGCCGTCAGGCCGCGAGAGTGCCAGGCCGTGAGGGTGTCAGGCCGCGAGGCCGCGCATCTGCAGGGTCTGGCGGAAGTCGGCGAGCTTGCGGAAGGTCGCGATCTCCGAGGTCGTGAACTGCACGTTGAAGGCGCCCTCGACCGCCAGCACCAGCTCGATGTGGCAGATCGAATCCCAGCGCGGCGCGGTCAGCGGGCTGGTGTCGTCGGAAATCGCCTCGACCGGCTCCTGCAGGATGTTGGCGAAGACGCTCTCGAGCTTGCGACGGGTTTCCTCATGAAAGTTCGACACGGGTCGCTTCCCCTCTCGGTTTGGATTTCTTGGGCGGTGGCTACCTGCCGCCCACCGGATGCACGAATTGCGGTCAGGCGAAGATCTCGGCGCGCACGGCCTCCGGCCAGCGCGCCGGGTCGAAGCCGTGCTGGGTGAAGGCGGCGAGCACCCAGCGCTCGATGCCCAGGCCGACGCAGCCGGTCTGGCCGGGCTGGCCGGCGGCGTCCTGGAAGCCGAAGCGCTGGCCGAAGAAGTTGCCGTGCAGGTTGATCGAGCCGCAGGCCAGCAGCTTGGTGCCGCCGTCGGCGCCGAGCACCGGGATCTTGATCTCGTTCTTCACTTCTTGGGACTGCTGCCAGAACTTCTTGGCCGCCGAGACGGTCGCGAAGAAGGGGTCGGTCGCGGTCTGCACGCGGCAATCGAGGTCGAAGAAGCGGGCCAGTTGCTCGACGATCGGCAGCGAACGCTGGCGGCAGTCGCGCACGTAGTCGTCGCCGCCGACGAAGACCAGCTCGCGGACGTTGAACTCGTACAGACGGTCGAGGCCGTCGATGTTGCGCGACTCGTAGCGGAAGACGCGGCCGAGCCAGCTGTAGGCTGCGCCGGTCTCGAAGCGCTTGCCGCTGAGCGTCGGGTAGCAGGGGAAGCAGGCCGCCGGGTTGAGGCACATGCCGTCGTGGTGCAGGTGGTCGTGCTGCGGCAGCAGCGCGCCCTCGGAGCAGGAGTTGGCGCGGCGGAAGGCCTCGATGGCGTCGAAGTCCTCGACCACGTTGCCGAGGAAGGTCACGGCGTTGGGGTGCGAGTCGAAGTAGCCGCACTTCTTCAGGGTCTCGGCGTCGATCATCGCCGGGAAGTGGCCGTCCTCGGCGCCGAAGGCCGCGGCGTAGTGCTCGGCGGCCTTGCGGTCGATCAGGCGGGCCAGCTTGAGCACCGGGCCGCCGTAGGCGACCTGGCCCTTGCCGAAGTCGTGCAGCCAGCCGCGCTCGACCAGCTGCCGGTTGACCTCCGGCTCGTAGGCGCCGCGGTCGCGGCGCTCGGTCTCGAAGAACACCTTGACCCCGAAGTCGCCGATCTGGCGGGTCATGACCTGCAGGTAGCGCTCGACCTTGTCGCGCACCTCGTCGCCCTTGCGCCGGTCGCGCAGCAGCAGCGTGGCGGCGGTGCGGTCCGGCGAGACGCGGATGCGCTCGAGGAACGGCGAGACGAAGACCGACTCCTTCTCGATGTCGCCGGCGGTCTCCGCGTCGACCTGGCGCGGCAGCGGGAGTTCGATCTCCCAGGTCGCGTCGCTCAGGACTTCACTCATGGCTGTCTCCGAGGTTCGGCGGGCCGGCGTCCTGCCGGGCCCGGTTCGTCAGAACTGGTAGTAGAGGAAGGTCGAGGTCGAGCCGACCGAGGTGACCGCGACGACCAGCGCGATGCCGACCGCGACCGCCCAGCCCGGAGAAGCGCGCCAGGCCAGCCAGGCCGGCAGGCGCTCGGCGCCCTCGCTCTTCGGGTCGGAGCTGACCCAGTGGTCGCGCAGGATCTCCTGGGAGTTCGGCAGGGTCAGCACGACCGCGCCGAAGGCGGCGATCAGCAGGGCGGCCTGCTGCAGGTCGAGCTGGACCACGGCCCCGGCGGCCTCGGCGCCGCCCAGCGCGGCGAGGCCCCACATGCTGGCCAGCATGGTCAGGGCGGTCGCCATGTCGGGCGAGCGGAACACCACCAGGCCGCTGACCACGACCGCCATGGTCAGCGTCCAGCCGAGCGGCCGGGCCAGCCTGGGGCCGCGGAACTCGCGCCAGCCGTGGTTGACCGCCAGCGCGACGCCGTGGATCAGGCCGTAGACGACGAAGGTCCAGCCGGCGCCGTGCCAGGTGCCGGCGACCAGGAAGGTGACGATCACCGGGATCGCGGCGGTCATCAGGAAGCGGTGACCCCTGCCCCAGCGCCGCTGCGCGGCCTTGCGCGCGTTCTTCATGGCCAGCGGCGTGTAGACGTAGGTCGTGAAGAAGCGCGTCATGGTCATGTGCCAGCGCCGCCAGAAGTCGGTGATGCTGGTCGCCTTGAAGGGCGAGTTGAAGTTGAGCGGCAGGCGGATGCCGAACAGCACGCCGAGGCCGATCGCCATGTCGCAGTAGCCGGAGAAGTCGAAGTAGAGCTGCAGCGCATAGGCCAGCGAGCCGGCCCAGGCGTTGACCAGGTCGATCGCTGCGCCGGCCGCGACGCCGTCGAAGGCGACGTTGGCGTAGGGCGCGATGGCGTCGGCGAACAGCACCTTCTTGGCCAGGCCGATGCAGAATAGGGTCAGGCCGACGGCGAGCCGCGTCGGCGTGAAGGCGCGGTCGGCGCGGTCGGCCTTCAGCTGGTCGAAGATCTCGCGCTGCAGGACCAGCGGCCCGGCGGTGACGCAGGGAAAGAAGGTCGCGAACAGCACGTACTTGTGGAAGGCCGGGCGCTCGGCGCGGCCGCTGTAGGCCTCGACCAGATAGCCGATCTGGATGAAGGTGAAGAAGGAGATGCCGACCGGCAGGATGATGTCGAGGGCGCTCCAGCCGGTGCCGGCGGCGCCGTTGACCGCCTCGATGAAGAAGTTGGCGTACTTGAACCAGCCGAGCGCGCCGAGGTTGGCCAGGATGCCGCCGACCAGCACCAGCCCGGCCGCGCGGCGCCGCTCGCGCAGGCCGATCAGCAGCGTGGCGACCAGGTAGTTGCCGACCACCGAGCCGAGCAGAATGCCGAGCAGGATCAGGCTCCACTGGCCGTAGAAGACCAGCGAGACCAGCGCCAGGTAGGGGAAAACGCCGCGCCAGCCGGCGACGCGGTGGACCAGCAGGAAGCCCGCGTAGGCCAGCGGCAGGAAGACCAGGATGAACTCGAGGGAGCTGAAGACCATGGCGCGGCTGCTTTCGACTGTTGGTTCTTCTTGGTTTCGGAGCGGCCCGGCGCGCTAGTCGCGGGCGGCGTCGAGTCGGGCGTACTCGCCGAGGACCTTGCCCAGGCACTGCGGGTTGGAGTGCTCGGCGTCGATGTACATCGAGGCGTCGCAGCCGACGGCGCGCGGATCGAAGCTGCCGACGATCTCCAGGCCGTGCTTGTCGGCGAGGCGGCGCGCCAGGGCCTCGACCTCGCGCAGGCCCTCGGCGTAGGGGCTGCCGGCGACGGCGTCCCAGAAGGTCGGGTTGAAGGGCGGGTGGGCGAGCGTCACCTCGACGCCGCGCTCGACCAGGAAGCCGAGCAGGCGGTCGACCGCCTCGACGCCGGCCGGGTCGAACTGCGGCGGGCTGTTGCGCTTCTGGGCGGCGAAGGCCAGGGCCTCGGCGCGGGCGCGCTCGGCGGTGAAGATCTCCTGGTGGTCGCCCGACCACAGGATCGAGCCGCCGGGCAGCAGCACGTCGAGCCCCTGATAGTGGCGCGCCTCGCGCGGTCCGGGCAGCTCCTCGGCGGTGAGCCGGCGCTCTAGGTTCTCGAGCAGCAGCGGCAGCGACAGCAGCTCGCGCAGCTGCGAGAGCTCGATCAGGCGCAGGCTCGGGTCGACCGGCAGGTCCAGGCGCTCGGCCATGGCCCGGTACCAGGGCAGCGTCGGCACCCACAGGAAGTCGGTGCGCTCGAAGGCCGGCGTGAACTGGTTGTCGCGGATCGAGATGATCATCTTGCGCGGCAGGCGGTCGTGCCGCACGAACATCTCGGTGACGCCCAGGATGTCCTCCCAGTAGTCGCGGTGGACGTGGGCGTTGAGGAAGCCGTGCTCCGGCAGCAGCGAGACGTGGCCTTCCTGCCAGTGGCTGGCGCCCAGCACCGCGACCTCGGGGGCCTCGGGCAGCGCGGCGATCTGCGCGTCGCGCAGGGCGCGGATCTCGACGTTGAGGTCGAAGTTGCCGTAGGGCTGGCCGGCGGCCAGGCCGCTGCCGACCTGGCGCAGCGTCGCCCCGTCGTGGAGCAGGGGCGCCAGGCGCAGGTTGCCGTAGACGACCGCGCCGCAGCCGACCAGCGCAAGCAGCGCCACGATCGTCAGATAGCGGCCGGCGCCGAGGCGCACACCCGGCCGGGCCGCGCTGCGCAGCTCCAGGGAGGGGACCGCACCGCTCTCGACGCCGCTGCTGGAAACCGTATCCGCCATTTCAACCGCCCGTGCCGATTGCTTCGAGGACAGGCCCATTCTCTAGGCCGCGAAGCTGAAAAAACCGTAAACTGTTCGGATCAAGTCCTGATTCTGCTTCGATTTTCGAAGCATCCGGCAGGCCTCTTTTTCGCTGTCGAAACATAATTAAAATACTACTTTCCCGTGGGAGGCTTTCTACTGCCGCAGCCCCGGCTCAGTGCCCGCCCTGCAGCGCCCCGAGCGCCGGGCCCGTCGTCCGGGGCGCCCCCGCCTCCGCGACGACGCCGCCGCGCACGCGCTCGGGCGGCAGGCTGACCGTCACGGTCGTGCCGCGGCCGAAGGCGCTGTCGATGGCGACGCCGCCCTGGTGCAGCTCGGCGAGCGCCCGCACGATCGCCAGGCCGAGGCCGGTGCCTTCGGTCGCCGACTTCTGGTGGACGCGGATCTGCCGGAACGGCTCGAAGGCGCGCTGGATGTCCTCCTCGCGCATGCCGATGCCGCTGTCGCTGACCGTCAGGTCCAGGCCGCCGGCCGCGTTGCGCGTGCAGGAAACGGTCACCTGCCCGCCGGCGCCGGTGAACTTCACGGCGTTGGAGACGAGATTCAGCACGACCCGCCGGATCGCGGTCTCGTCGGCGACGATCAGCATCTCGTCGTCCTCGTAGCGCGCCTCGAGCTGCAGGTCCTTGGCGGTCGCCTGGGAGCGCAGCATGCGCAGCGCGAACTCGACCTGGTCGGAGACCAGGATCTCGTCCTCGACCAGCGCGTACTTGCCGGCCTCGATCTTCGAGAAGTCGAGGATGTCGTTGATGATGTTCAGGAGGTGCCGGCCGCTGTCGTGGATGTCCTGCAGGTAGCTGACGTAGGGCCTGAGGTCGCCGCCGGCCTCGGACTGGTGGATGATCAGCTCCGAGAAGCCGAGGATGGCGTTGAGCGGCGTGCGCAGCTCGTGGCTGATGTTGGCCAGGAAGGCGGACTTCGCTTGGCTCGCCGACTCCGCGTCCTCGCGGGCCATGACCAGCGCCTCCTCGAAGGCGCGCTGCTCGGTGACGTCGTTGACCACGATGACCCGGCCGCCCTCGGGCGTCGCGTTGACGTGGACCGACATCACCCGGTCGTCCGGGAAGCTCAATTCGACCGGCTGCCCGCCGCTCTCGGCGCAGAGCGCGATCAGGTGCTCGAGCGCGACCTTGCCGCACTCGGAGGCCGTCGAGGCGGCCGGCTCGCCGCGCGCGGGCCCGACGCCGAGCTGCGGCAGCAGGTGGTGCAGGCTCGCCAGCACCTCGCGGAAGGCCTCGTTGGACGCCACGACCTCGCCGAGGGCGTCGAGCGCGGCGATCGCCGCGCCGGTGTGGTCGAGCGTCGCCTGCAGCAGGCTGGACTGCTCGGCGAGCGCGCTGCGCGCCCTGGCCTCGGCGCGCGCGAAACGCATCGAGCGCCCGAGCAGCTCGGGCGTCAGCGCCGATTTCTCGAGGAAGTCCGCGGCACCGGCGCTGGTCGCGGCAAGGTCGATCTCCTGCTGGCCGACGCCGGTCAGCAGGATCAGCGGCGTCGCGATCCCGGCCTGCTTCGCGGCCTCGACGAACTCCAGGCCGGTGCGCGCGCCGATCCGGTAGTCGACCAGGCAGACCTCGAAGCGGCCCTCGGCCAGGGCCGAGAGCCCCTCCTCGTAGTCCGCCCGCCAGACGACCTCGTAGCACGCGTCCGCGATCTCCCCGACGGTCTCGCGCGTCAGGACGTAGTCGTCCTCGTCGTCCTCGACGAGCAGCAGCGGGATCGCGTCGCCGGCCATCGGAAGCTCCTAGCCCGCCTGGCGCCGGCACTCGGGGGGCAGCAGGACGATCTCGAACCAGAACTGCGCGAGCGCCCGGATGACCTCGATCAGGCCGTCGAAGGAAACCGGCTTGGCGATGAAGGAGCTGACGCCCAGCGAGTAGGTCTTGGCGATGTCCTCGTCGGACTTCGAAGTCGTCAGGACGATCACCGGAATGCAGCGCAACCGGGCGTCGGCGCGGATCTCGCGCAGCGCCGAGCGGCCGTCCTTACGCGGCATGTTCAGATCGAGCAGGATCATGCCCGGCAGCGCGTCGTCGGGCAGCGCGCGCAGGTAGTCCATCAGGGCCTCGCCGTCCTCGACGAAGTCGATGGGGTTGCCGATGCGGCATTCTTCGAAGGCCTCGCGGATCAGCAGGCGGTCGTCGGCATCGTCGTCGGCGACCACGATGCGGATGGTCTGGGATGCGCGGCTCATGGCAGCTCCTGCTGGGACGGCTGCGCCGGCTGACGGGCCGGCAGGGTGACGATGAAGCGGGCGCCCTCGCCGGGCCGGCCTTCGGCCTCGATGGTGCCGCCGTGGCGCTCGACGATCTTGCGGCAGATCGCCAGCCCGACGCCGGTGCCCTCGTACTCGGTGCGCCCGTGCAGGCGCTGGAAGATCGTGAAGATCTGGTCGCGGTACTTGTTGTCGAAGCCGATGCCGTTGTCCTCGACGACGAGCCGGCAGCGCCGGTCGTCCGGCTCGCCGGGCACGCCGGGCTCCAGGCGGGCCGAGACGGTGATCACCGGCGGCGCCTCGCGGCGGCTGAACTTGAGGGCGTTGCCGATCAGGTTCTGGAACAGCTGGCGCATCTGCGAGGGATCGGCCTCGATGCGCGGCAGCTCGCCGACGCGGACCTCGCCGCCGGTCTCCTCGAGCCGGATCTGCAGGTCGGAGAGCACGCCCTCGATGACCTCCGGCAGGTCGATGGCGACGAAGGGATTGGCCTTGGTGGTGACCCGCGAGTAGCTGAGCAGGTCCTCGATCAGCCGGCGCATGCGGCTGGAGGCGTTCTGCATGCGCTCGATGTAGTCCCTGGCGTCGTCGGGCAGATGCTCGCTGAACTTGCTCTGCAGCCGGCTGCCGAAGGTCTCGATCTTGCGCAGCGGCTCCTGCAGGTCGTGCGAGGCGACGTAGGCGAAGTCCTGGAGCTCGCGGTTCGAGATCTCGAGCTTGCGGGTGTAGCTGCGCAGGTTCTCCTCGTGGCGCTCCAGCTCGGTGATGTCCTGGTAGGTCGCGATCGAGCCGCCGTTGGCCATCGGCTCGTTGAGCACCGCGATGACGCGGCCGTCGCGCAGGCGCTGCTTGATCGTGCCGCGCTCGCGCGAGCGGGCCTGGTCCGGCCGCTCGGCCAGCGCGCGGTCGGCCTCCTCCTGGGTGTAGTTCCCGAGGCTGACGCTGTAGCGCATGATGTCGGCCAGCATGGCGCCGGGCTTCACGACCTCGTCGGAGAAGCCGTACATCTCCAGATAGCGGCGATTGCAGACCAGCAGGCGCTGCTCGGCGTCGAACATGCACAGGCCCTGGACCATGTTGTTCAGGGCGGTGTCGAACTGCAGATTCTTGGCCCGCAGCTCCTCGCTCATCCGCAGGATCTCGAACTCGCGGTTCTTGAGCTCGGTGATGTCGGAGCGGATGCCGACGATGCCGCCGTCGTCGGTGCGCTTCTCGTGGACCCGGCACCAGCGCCCGTCGGAGAGCTGCAGGTCGTAGGGTTCGCCGGGATTGCGGTGCTGCTCGATGCGCCAGCGCACGAAGGCCTCGGCCGAGGCGTGGTCGTGCAGATAGCCGTCGCGCTCCATGCCCTTGCGCAGCATCGCCTCGAAGCAGGCGCCGGGCATGATCAGGTCGGCGATGTGCGGGTTCAGCTCGACGTACTTGCGATTGTAGATGACCAGGCGGTCGTCGGCGTTGTACAGCGCGAAGCCGTCGGCCATGACGTCCAGCGCGTGCATCATGCGCTGGCGGGCGACCCGGCCGAAGTGCTCGGCGTGGTCGACCTGTCCGGCGGTCTCGCCCAGGTCGCCGACCTCCTGCACCGTCTCGACGACGCAGCCGTCGGGCAGGCCGCGGCGGTGCACCTCGAGGGTGCGCGCGCTCGGCGAGACGAAGCGGAAGGAGTAGTCGCTGCCCGGCCGCAGGCTGCGGAGCACCTGCGAGAGGATCGCCTCGATCGCGCCGTCGGGCGTGCGCTGGCGCTCCAGGGTGCGGCGGATCAGGTCGGTCATGGCGGCGCCCGGCGCCGCCTCCGAGCGGTCGTAGCCGCAGAGGTCGCGGTAGAGCGAATTGCAGGTGATCAGCCGGAGGTCGCCGTCGAACACCGCGATCCCCGCCTTGACCCCGGAGAGCACCGTGCCGAGCGCGGCCATGCCGGATGCATCGAAGGTGCCGGGCTCTTCCACCGCAACGGACTTCAGCATGTCGTCGTCTCGGGCTGTCCGGCCGTCGGGCCGGGAGGGTCGGGAGCGTGGCCCGGTCCCGTCGGCGGGGCCGCGGGCGGGCCGTCTCCGAACCCTAGGTGAAGACGTTAAAGAAAGAATAAATTGTGAGTATATCTCGCCGCTTTTGCATCCCGTGCGGGCAGTCTCGCACCAAAATCTGCAATTCCCAGGTTAAAACCGGCCAAGCACTTGCCGGCGCCAGGCTCTTTTTTTCTCCACGAGGCATTCGACTCCGCAATTCCCCCGTGACCGCTGCGAGAATTAAGTATTCGCCGCGAGAATCCCAGGAAAGAGCCGCTAGTCGCCGGCGTGCTTGCCGCCCGCAAGCCCGGAAGCCGGCTCGGCCGCGGGGGCGTAGCCGAGCGGCGCCACCGGCCGGCTGCGAAACACCTGGGCCAGCAGCCGCGCCGAGCTGATCACCAGCGGCGTGGCGAAGACCGGCAGCTGCGACATCGCCAGGTAGAGGGCGATCTCCTGTTCGGCGACGAAGCCGACGACCGCATAGCTCAGGCCGACGTTGCGGTAGGCGTTGAGCATGCCGAAGGTCAGCGCGACCTGGGCGCCCTCGCGCCAGGCCGCCAGGCTGGTCACCAGCAGCGCGCTCAGGCCGAAGCCGATCGCCACCGCCAGATAGGACAGCAGCTTGGCGGGGTCCGCCTCGAGCGCCTCGGCGACGCCGCTCATGATGCCGAGCCCGAAGGCGAGCAGCGACAGCAGGGCGGCGAGCCCGAACTTCGCCTCGACCCGCTGGCGCAGGCCGGAGTCGAGCTGCAGCGCGTAGCGCCGGTAGGCGCCGGCGATCAGGATCGGCAGCACCAGGAAGATTAGGACCCGGCCGGCGTAGCGTTCCAGCCACAGCAGCTCGACGCCGCCGTGGGACAGGGTCCAGAAGACGATCAGCGACACCGGCATCAGCAGCGTCGAGAGCACCATGATCTTCGCCGACAGCCAGGTCTCCAGGCCCAGCAGGTTGGCGATCGCCGGGGACGCGAAGAGCGAGCCGGCCGAGGCGGTCAGCAGCAGCATCATCTGCAGGGTCGCCGACAGACCGAGCGCCAGGCCGACGAGCCAGGCGGCCGCCGGCAGGACGACCAGCTGCCAGATCAGCAGGCGCGCGCCGGTGCGGCGCAGGCGCAGCAGCCGGCCGAGCGGCTGCGTGGCGACCAGGCAGAGCGAGAAGGTGACGATCAGGAACAGCGCGGGCAGCAGCAGCGGCTCGAAGGCCGCGGAGAGCCGGGGCAGCAGCACTCCGAGCACGATGCCCGAGAGCATCAGCGCCGCGACGAGAAATCTCCGCAACTCGAGGGACATTCGATTCTCTCGGGGCTCCATCCTGCCGGGCCGCGCTGCGCACCGTCGGCGCCGCACGACCGGGGAATGCGGGGTTCCGGGTCGCGCGCTGCCCCCGGCACGCCGACAGGGGAAGCCCACCTCCCCTGCCCGTCCCGGCGCCTCGGCGGCCAGTCATGCAGGCTAATCCCGATCGTCCTAATGAACCCTTAGCGGCATCGGCCGGAAAGCCGCACGACGCCTTGCTCGCGAGGCGATTGCTGCCGCCTCGCCGAGGCCTCGCGTCACGTGCGCCGCGCGGCTCGGGCGCACAGCCGGCGGTCGACCCCGGCCCGGCGGTCGGGCTAGAGTGCCGGTACGGCCGATCGGCGTTGTGGGGGACAACGGTTGGGCCTGTTCGCAGTGATCGCAGACCACGACGGACGGGAGCGCCGCCATGACAAGATCCATTCTCGCCGCTGCCCTTTTGATCCTTTCGGCGCTCGGGGCGACGCCCGACGCGAACGCCGATGTCGAAGGCGCCGCCGACCACCCGATGATCGAGCGCTATCCCGGCGCCGAGATCGTCGCGTACGAGACTGAGGACTTCACCGACTACGCCCTGCTCGTCGAGCCGGCCAGCGCCTACGGCGGCAAGGACGAGAACCTGCAGCACACCCGAGAGCTCGAAGGCCGGCTGACCCGGATCAGCTATCGCATGCCGGCCGGACGCTCGACGCTCGAGGTGTTCCGCAACTACCGGGCGGCCCTTATCGAGGCCGGCTTCGAGGTCCTCTTCGAATGCGACGACGCAGCCTGCGGCGGCCGCAATTTCAACCACGCGGTGGTGCCCTACGGCGGCGGCTTCGCCGAGAACTACGACGACCAGCGCTATCTCGCGGCCCGTCTGCCGCGCGCCGCGGAGGGCGACGTCTACGCCATGCTCTACGTGGTGCGGAACACCAGCAGCGGCGGCCAGTACAAGAACCGCGTGTTCGGCCAGCTCGACGTGATCGAACGGACGCCGATGGACAGCGGCCTGGTGGCGGTCGACGCCGAGGCCATGGCCGAGGGGCTGGAGGCCGAGGGCCGCATCGCGCTGCACAACATCTACTTCGAGCTCGACAGCGCCAGCCTGACGCCGGAGTCGGCGCCGGCCCTGGAGCAGATCGCGCGGCTGATGGCCGAGCGGCCCGATCTCGAGGTCCTGATCGTCGGCCACACCGACAGCCAGGGCAGCCTGGAGTACAACCTCGGGCTCTCGCGCGAGCGCGCCGCCGCGGTCGTCGAGGCCCTGGCCGCGCAGCACGGCGTCGAGCGCCGCCGCATGACCCCGGCCGGCGTCGGCTTCCTGGCGCCGCTCGCGAGCAACCGCAGCGAGGCCGGCCGCGCCGAGAACCGGCGGGTCGAGCTCGTCGAGTACCGATGAGGACGGCTGCACCGCCGGGATGCCGGCCGGCGGTGCTGCGCTGCGGCAAGACGGCGCTTGCGACTCCCGCCGTGCCGGCTCACACTGACCGTCCCATTCAACAACGAAAGGAGGTGATCCAGTGTCTCACTCTCATTCTCGGACGGCCGCCGGGACCTGGGTCATCACCGCCGCAGCGCTGGCGTGAGCTGACCCGGACTGACGGTCCTCGGCACCGACCGAGGTTTGACGAGGGGAAGGGCCGTCCACCAGGGCGGCCCTTCTCTCTTCGGGGCCCTGCCCTTCCGACTCCCCGCCATGGCCGATACTCCAGCCACGATCGTCGAAACGCCCCCGTGCGGACCGGAGGGGCCCGGTCCCGACCGCAGGCCCGACCCTGGCCCGCTCGGCGTGGTCATGCTCGCCACGCGCTTTCCGCGCCTGCCCGGCGACATCGGCAACCCCGCCTCCTTCGACCGCCCGGTCCTCTACCGGCGCGTCGAGTCGGCCCGGGTCGCGGCGGTCACCCGCCCCGAGGGCATCGCCGATGCGCTGGCCGGCGAGATCGAGCAGGCGGCCCGCGCCCTGGTCGCCGCGGGCGCCGGCGAGATCGCGACCAGCTGCGGCTTCCTGGGCGCCCTGCAGCCGCGCCTCGAGGCGACGCTCGGCGTGCCGGTGCGCGCCAGCGCCCTGGGACTGCTGCCGGCCCTGCGCGCCCGCCTGGGCGCGGGCGCGACGATCGGCATCCTGACCTTCGACTCGCGCCGCCTGCGACCGCTGCATTTCGGCGGCCACTGGTCGGGCGACCTGCTGGTCGAGGGCCTGGAGCAGGGCCGCGAGCTGCACGCCGTGATCGCCGAGGACCGCGAGCGGCTGGACCGGGCGGCGGCGGAGCGCGACGTCGCCGAGGCGACCGAGCGGCTCTGCGACCGGGCGCGCCGCACCGGCCGCGGCCTCGAGGCCGTGCTGCTGGAGTGCACCAACATCGGGCCCTACGCGAGGCGCGTCCGGCAGGTCGCCGGCTGCCCGGTGTTCGACCTCGTCGGCAGCCTGCGGCGCTCCCCCGCCGCCTGAGCCGGGCCCCGGGGGCGCGGCCGGGGCCGGCCAGAGGCAATGCTTTCTTCACACACCGGCACGTAGAACGGCCTGCCCGACGCAGGAGGCCGGCCGGTTCGAGAGCATGGAGTTCGTCACCCCCGAAAGCCTCGAGTCGCCGCACCTGCGCGCCCTCTCCCGCTGGTACGCCAAGGCCCGCCAGGGCGAGGCCTGGCCGCCGCGCGACGCCTTCCGGCCCGAGCTGCTGCCGCCGGCGACCCTGACGCACATCGGCCTGGTCGAGGTCGAGCCCGAGCCGTTCCGGGTGCTCTACCGGGTGCTCGGCGAGACCCTGACCGAGGGCTTCGGCGAGACCTCCGTGCGCATGCGCTATCTCGACGAGACCGACTGGCCGCAGCGCGCCGACCTCGAGGCGCTGTGGCGCCGCGCCTACGCCGAGGCCCGGCCGACCTGGCTGCGCGGCAGCCAGACGATCGGCGGCGTCGCCGTCGTCTACGAGGGCTGCGCCCTGCCGGTCGGCGAGCCCGCCCAGCCGACGCGCCGCTACGTGATCGGCGAGGACTACCTGAACACCGAGGCCTGGCGCCAGGCCGTCGCCCGGCGCGGTTACCGCACGGGGAGCTGAGCCCGCATGCCGGCTAGAGAGATTTCCGCTCGCGCGGAATCGGCATCAGCCCCCCACCCCCACCCGGCCACCCATTCAGGATACTGTCGCCAAGGATCCTGGCGGTGGCCGGGTGGAGGTGCGGGCCGGTGCCGTCTGGTCAGAAAGCGCCCGAGCCCTCGCTCTCCCGCTGCGGCCGGTCGAGCCGGTCGACGCGGCGCAGCTGCGGGAACCAGCGCGCCGCCAGGGCGGTCACCGCCAGCGTGCCGGCGCCGCCGGCGACGACGGCGGTGACCGTGCCGAGCAGCGCCGCGGCGACGCCGGCGCGGAACTCGCCGAGCTCGTTGGAGGCGCCGATGAACACCAGGTTGACGGCATTGACCCGGCCGCGCAGCGCATCGGGCGTCCAGAGCTGGATCAGCGTCTCGCGGACGTAGACGCTGACCATGTCGAGCGCGCCGAGGGCGGCCAGCGCCAGGATCGACAGCCAGGGCGCGGTCGAGAGTCCGAACACGCAGGTGAACAGCCCGAAGCCGGCGACCGAGACGAACAGCAGCCGGCCGGCGCGCGCGCGGATCGGCCGGCGCACCAGCCACAGCGCCATGGCCAGCGCGCCGATGCCGGGCGCGGCGCGCAGCAGGCCGAGCCCCGTCGGCCCGACCTCCAGGATGTCGCGGGCATAGACCGGCAGCAGCGCCGTGGCGCCGCCGAGCAGCACGGCGAAGAGGTCGAGCGTGATGGCGCCGAGCACCACCTTCTCCTGCCAGATGTAGCGGAAGCCGGCGCTGAGGCTCTGCCAGGACACGGCAGCCAGCCGCTCGGGCCGGGCGAAGCGCGGCAGGCGCAGCACCAGCAGCAGCGCCAGGGTCCAGAAGCCGGCGGCGACGGCGAAGGGCAGCGCCGGCGCCAGGCCGTAGAGCAGGCCGCCGACGACCGGCCCGGCAATCGTCGTGAACTGCCAGCCCGAGGAGTTCCAGGCGACCGCCGTCGCCAGCTCGCCGGGCGGCACCAGGCTGGGCAGCAGCGCACGGTCGGCCGGGCCCTGGAAGGCGCGCGCCGCGCCGAAGGCGACGAGCAGCGCGAAGACGACCTCGACGCGGCCGTCGCCCGAGACGACCAGCGCGGCCAGCGCCGCCACGCAGGCCAGCTCGACCAGGATGCAGAGCGCCATGATGCGGCGCCGCTCGTGGCGGTCGGCGACCGTGCCGGTGACGAAGAACAGCGCCAGGAACGGCAGGAACTGGAACAGCCCGACCAGCCCCAGGTCGAGCGGGTCGCGGGTCAGGTCGTAGACGTACCAGCCGACGCCGACGCTGACGAACTGCACCGCCGCGGTGACCAGGATGCGCGAGGCCCAGTAGAGCGCGAAGGGGCGGTGGCGGAACACCGCCAGGGAATGCTCGGGTCCGTCGCCTTCGGAGCCGTCGCCCGCGGGCTGGCCGTTCACCGCCGGCCTCGCGGAACGGCTGACCTAGGATCGCGCCGGGCGAACAGACTGCGCCGCCCGGGCGCAGGGAGGGACATCGCCGCCGCTCAGTCGCCGGCCGTCGCGTCGCAGGGCCAGGCCTCGGGGGCCTCCAGGCCCGCCGGCAGGCGCGTCCCGGCACTGCCGCAGGCGGACGCCAGCTGGTCCTGCGTCAGCCCCTCGGCCGCCGTCAGGTCGAGGTCCTCGAGCCGCGCCAGCTCCAGGTAGGCGCCCTCCAGGCGGGCGCCGGCGAGCGTCGCGCCGCGCAGGTCGGCGCGCGCCAAGTAGGCCTCGCCGAGGTCGGCGCCGCTCAGGTCGGCGCCTCTGAGGTCGGCGCGCCCGAGCATCGCCTTGGCCAGCGTGGCGCCGGCGAGCCGGGCGTCGGTCAGCTCGGCACGCCCCAGCTCCGCCTTCGAGAGGTCGGCCTCGGAGAGGTCGGCGCCGGCGAAGCTGGCGCGCGCGCCCAGCGCCTTCGAGAGGTCGGCGCCGCGCAGGTCGGCGCCGTCCAGCCGCGTGCGGTTGAGGTCGGTCTTGACCAGGCTGGCGCCGGCCAGCGTCGCGCCCGAAAGGTCGCTGCCGCTGAGGTCGGCGTTGTCGAGCATGGCGCCGCCGAGATCCCGGTCGCGCAGGATCAGCCCGGACTTGCGGCAGCCGCTCCAGTCGACGCCGGGCCCCGGCGAGGCGCCGCAGGCGGCCAGCGCCGGCGCCGGCAGGCTCGGCAGCAGCACCGCCAAGCCCGCGCAGAGCGCCAGCCGGAGCGTCGCCGGTCGGAGGATGCGAAACGCGATCATGACGCCAGACTAGCCGCAGGAGAGTGCTGCGCGAAGGCCCCTCGTGTCGCCGGGCCTATCAGCCGCCGCGGATGCGCGGCAGCAGCACGATCTCCTGCTCGGGGCCGATCGGCTTGAACCAGGAGCCGTTGTAGATCTGGCCGTCGATCGAGACCGAGACGCCGTTCTTCTCGAGCTGCGGGCGCAGCACCGGGTAGTCCTCGGCCAGGCGGTCGAGCAGCTCGCGGATCGTGCCGGCCCGCACCTCGATGCGCTCCCGCCCGTCGAGGGCGTCGCGCAGCGTGCCCCAGACCAGGACGCTGACCGGCTCGCGCGGCGGCTTCTGCCCGGATGCCGCCATGGCCTCAGGGCAGGCCGTCGTCGGGCAGCCCGTCGCGCGCCTTCTTGCCAGGCGCGTCCCGCTCCTGCCCGGTCATCCGGCCGTCGGGGTCGCCGACCTTCGCGTCGAGCGCGGCCAGGATGCGCGGCGGCGCCATCGGCGTCTCGGTCAGGCGCACGCCGGTCGCCGCCCGGATCGCGTTGCCGACCGCGGCCAGCGGCGGCGCGATCGAGGTCTCGCCGACGCCGCGCACGCCGTAGGGATGGCCGGGGTTCGGCTCCTCGACGATGATCGCGTCGATCATCGGCAGGTCCGAGGCGACCGGGATCCGGTAGTCCAGGAAGCCGGCGTTCTGCAGCTTGCCGTCCTCGCCGTAGACGTAGCCCTCGTTGAGCGCCCAGCCGATGCCCTGGGCCGAGCCGCCCTGCATCTGGCCCTCGACGTAGTCGGGATTGACCGCCTTGCCGGCGTCCTGGGCCGCGGTGTAGCGCAGCACCTTGACGAAGCCGGTCTCGGGATCGACCTCGAGGTCGCAGAGGTGCACGCCGAAGCTGACCCCGGCGCCCTCGGCGTTGACCTCGTGGTGGCCGGCGATCGGGCCGCCGGTGTTGGCCGACTCGGCGGCGATCTCGGCCAGCGACAGCGGCGCGAAGTCGCCGGCGTTGGGGCTGGCCGGCTTGGCGTGGCCGTCCTCCCAGACCACGGCCTCCTCGTCGATGCCCCACATGATCGCGGCGCGCTGGCACAGCCGCTTGATCGCCTGGCGCGAGGCCTGGATCGTCGCCAGGCCCGAGGAGAAGGTGACGCGGCTGCCGTCGGTCACGTCGTTGTAGCCGAGCGAGGCGGTGTCGGCGATCACCGTGCGCACCTTCTCGTAGGGCACGCCGAACTCCTCGGCGGCCATCGCGCACATCGAGGCACGGCTGCCGCCGATGTCGGGCGTGCCGACCGACAGGCCTATGGTGCCGTCCTTGTTGACGTTGACCGTCGTGCAGGTCTCGCCGCCGAAGTTGAACCAGAAGCCGCACGCCAGGCCCCGTCCCTGGTTCGGACCGAGCGGCGCCTTGTAGTGCGCGCTGTCGCGCACCGCCTCCAGGCAGGCGGTCAGGCCGATGCGCGGGAAGGTCGGGCCGTAGGCCGCCTTGGTGCCCTCGCGCGCGGCGTTCTTCAGGCGCAGCTCCAGCGGGTCCATGCCGATCCGCCGCGCCGCCTCGTCGAGCGTCGACTCGGCGGCGAAGGCGGCCATCGGCGCGCCCGGCGCGCGGTAGGCGGCGAGCTTCGGCCGGTTGGTCACGACGTCCCAGGCGACCGCCTTGACGTGGGCGATGTCGTAGGGCGTGAAGATCGCCATCGCGCCCATGTCGGCGCCGGCGCCGGCGAAGGCGCCGCCCTGGTAGCGCAGCTCGGCCTGGGCCGCGGTGATGCGCCCGTCCTTCGTCACGCCGACCCTGCAGTCGACCGAGCTGGAGGCGGTCGGGCCAGTCGCCCGGAACACCTCGGCGCGGGTCATCTGCATCTTGACCGGCCGGTTGGCCTTGCGGCTCAGCGCCAGCGCCACCGGCTCGATGAAGACGGTGGTCTTGCCGCCGAAGCCGCCGCCGATCTCCGAGGCGGTGACGCGCAGCTGCGAGGACTCGAGGCCGAGCATGGCGGCGCAGACGTTGCGCACCATGAAGTGGCCCTGGGTGCAGACCCAGAGGTCGGCGCTGCCGTCGGGGCTGACCGAGGCGACGCAGGCGTGCGGCTCGATGTAGCCCTGGTGGGTCGCCTCGGTCTTGAAGCTCAGCTCGACGATCTCGTCGGCCTCGGCGAAGCCCGTCTCGACGTCGCCGTGGCCGATCTCGTGCCGGGCGGCGATGTTCGAGGGTCTGTCGGGCGGCGGCTGCAGGCCGTCGGTGACCATATCCTCGTGCAGCAGCGGCGCGTCGGGCTGCATCGCCGCGTCGACGTCGGTGACGTGCGGCAGCACCTCGTAGTCGACCTCGATCAGCTTGAGCGCCGCGCGCGCCGCGTGCTTGCTGGTCGCCGCGACGGCCGCGACGGCGTGGCCGTCGTAGAGCGCCTTGCCGCCGGCCATGCAGTTGATCGAGACGTCGTCGCGCTCGCCGCCCTCGAAGTCGCGGCCGGTGACCACGGCCTTGACCCCGGGCAGGGCCTCGGCCTTCGAGGTGTCGATCGAGCGGATCCGGGCGTGCGGGTGCGGCGAGCGCAGCACCAGGCCCCAGAGCATGCCCGGCGCCGTCATGTCGGCGCCGAAGCGGGCCCGGCCGGTGACCTTGTCGATGCCGTCGGGGCGGCGCTTGCGCTGGCCGACGACGCGGAACTGGCGGGGCAGGACGGACTGGTCCGGCATCTCAGGCGCTCCTCATTTCGGCGGCCGTGTCGAGCACGGCGCGCACGATCTTGTCGTAGCCGGTGCAGCGGCAGAGGTTGCCGGCCAGCCAGTAGCGCACCTCGGTCTCGCTCGGGTCCGGGTTGCGCTCGAGCAGCGCCTTGGCGGCGACCAGGAAGCCCGGCGTGCAGATGCCGCACTGCAGGGCGGCGGCGTCGAGGAACTTCTGCTGCAGCGGGTGCAGCTCCCCGCCCTCGGCCATGCCCTCGATGGTCTCGACCCGGCGGCCCTCGGCCTCGGCGGCGAGCACCAGGCAGGCGCAGACCAGCCGGCCGTCGAGCATCACCGAGCAGGCGCCGCAGTCGCCGGTGCCGCAGCCTTCCTTGCTGCCGGTCAGGCCCAGGTGGTCGCGCAGCGCGTCGAGCAGCGTCTCGTCGGCCTCGCAGACGAACTCCTCGTGGTCGCCGTTGATCGTGGTGGTGACGGTGACGGTCATGCCTTCTCTCCCTGGGCGCGGTCGCGGGCCACGGCGGCGGCGCGGCGCGCCAGCACGCCGACGACCTTGCGGCGGAAGTCGGTGGTGCCGCGCTTGTCGTCGATCGGCGTCGCGGCGGCCGAGGTGGCGGCGGCCAGCGCCTCGAGCGCGGCCTCGTCGAGCGTCGTGCCGACCAGCCCGGCGGCGGCCTCCTCGGCCAGGATCACGCGCGGGCCGACGGCGCCGAGCGCGACCCGGGCCGCCGTGCAGCGGCCGTCGCCGTCGAGCGTCAGGCAGACGCCGGCGCCGACCACGGCGATGTCCATCTCGGTGCGCGGGATGAAGCGCAGGTAGGCGTCGCCCTGCCCTGCCGCGCGCTCGGGCAGGAACAGCGAGGCGACGAACTCGCCGCGCTTCAGGCGGATCTTGCCCGGGCCCTCGACCAGATCCTCGACCGCGAGCTCGCGGCTGCCGTCGGGCCCGACGATGCGCGCCGTCGCCCCGGCGGCGGCCAGCGCCGGCACGCAGTCGGCGGCCGGCGAGGCGTTGCAGAGGTTGCCGCCCGGCGTCGCGCGGCCCTGGATCTGGGTCGAGCCGATCAGCTCCATGGCCTCGACCACGCCCGGCCAGGCCGCGACCAGCTCCTCGTGCTCGCCCATCTCGGCGCCGGTCACGGCCGCGCCGATGCGGAAGCCGCCGGCCTCGGCGTCGATGCGCCGGGTCTCGGGGATCCGCTTGATGTCGACGACCAGCGCCGGCTCCAGCATGCCCGAGCGCAGCTGCACCAGCAGGTCGGTGCCGCCGGCCAGCACCTTGGCGACGCCGCTCTCGCCGGCCAGCAGCGCGACGGCGGCGTCGAGGGTCTCGGGGGCTTCGTATCGCATCGCTCACCTTGGCGTTGGGGGCGGGCCGAGGGTATCGGCCGGTCGGCCCAGCTTGCCGGGCGCAGCCCCGCCAAGCCATTGAAATCTGGTGAGCCCGCTCGGGGTCGAACCGAGGACCTGCTGATTAAAAGTCAGCAAGAATATTAAACCACGATACATCAAATCAGAACATCGGCCAGGGCCGCAGTCCGCGGGTTTCCTTGCTATGATACGCCATGTGACGATATGTTAGTAACAATAGGTAGCAGGGCAAACCGAGCCCATGGCGTTACCTTAGGTTACCTACGAAGCATCGAGCATGGCAAGCCGCGCACTCACTGCTGCCGCCGTCGAGCGGATCAAGCCGCCTCTCAAGGGCCAAGAGGACCACTTCGATAGGGGATACCCGGGACTGGCCCTGCGGATCAGCTATGGCGGTTCCCGGTCCTGGGTCTACTTCTATCGCTACGACCGCGGCAGCGGCCGGAAGACGCCGGTTCGGATGACGCTCGGCACCTGGCCGGCCATGGACCTGAAGGGCGCCCGCGAGGCTTGGCGCGAGGCCCGCGGCAAGGTGGCGGCCGGACGCGATCCGGCTGCGGACGCGCGGGCAGCGAAGGCAGCCAAGAGCAAGCCCGCAGATCTGGACCGCGACCTCTTCGAGAACGTCGCCCGGCTCTTCATCGAGCGGCACGCGAAGCCCAAGAATCGGTCGTGGCGCGAGACCGCCCGGCTGCTCGGGCTGGTCGAGGGCGACGAGGGGAACCTGATCGTGCGCGGCGGCGTCGCCGCGGCCTGGGAGGGGCGGCGCATCCAAGAGATCACCCGGCGCGACGTGATCGAGTTGATCGACGAGATCGAGGACCGCGCGCCCGTGGCGGCCAAGAACACCTTCTCGGCCATCCGGAAGCTGGTCAACTGGTGCGTCGCCCGCGGCGTGCTGGAGGCCAGCCCGATCATCGGCGCCCAAGCCCCGGCACCGCCGAAGGCCCGCGACCGTGTGCTCTCCGACGCCGAACTCCGCGAGGTCTGGAAGGCCTCCGACACCCTCGGCCATCCGTTCGGCCCGCTGGTCAAGATCCTCGTGCTGACCGGCCAGCGGCGCGAGGAGGTCGCTGGAATGCGGTGGGCGGAGGTCGACCTGGAGGAGCGCCTTTGGACGATCCCGGCAGGCCGCATGAAGCGCGACCGGCCGCAGGAGGTCCCGCTCGCCGACCCCGTGGTCGAAATCCTGGAAGGGCTGCGGCGCCTTCGGATCAAGGGCAGCCCCTATGTGTTGACCGTCACGGGCACGACGCCCCCGAGCGGCTTCTCCAGGGCCAAGCGCCGGCTCGACGCGGCCCTCGCCGAAGCCCAGGAGCCCGAGGCCGAGCCGATCCCGGCATGGCGGCTGCACGACCTCCGGCGGACGCTGGCGAGCGGCGTGGCCCGCCTCGGAATCGCCCTGCCGGTCATCGAGAAGGTGCTCGCCCATGAATCCGGCTCCTTCGCCGGCATCGTCTCGGTCTATCAGCGGCATGGCTACCGAGACGAGAAGCGGCACGCCCTGGAAACCTGGACGCGCTTCGTCATGGGGCTGATCGAGGAGCGGCCGAGCAACGTCGTCGAGATGCGGGACGCCGCTGGTTGACATCCCCAGCCTGGGGATAAGTCCGAGTCGTTTCGGGATTGAGCGACGGCGCACGCCCGCGATATATTGTGATGGATTAGGCTGCAACTACCACATCTATCAGGCAACGCAACCAATAGCGGCGGCGCCAAGTCGCCGGACCATCTAGGGGAGGAACGTCACGGTGAACGGATGTCGTTGGGCACAGCCCCGTCGGGGACACCCCCGCCGATCGCGAAAGGATCCGACCTTAGATGAAAGACGTACAGCAAGCCGCAGATTCTAACGAGCTTTCTGATCTCCTGACCTCTGCCGAGGTCCGGAAACACTACCGGATCAGCGACATGTCGCTGTACAGGTGGTCGAACGACCCCGCCCTTGAGTTCCCGAAGCCGCTGCGGATCAACCGCCGCCGCTTCTGGCGTGCGGCCGACATCGCAGCCTTCGACGCCCGACAGCGGCAGCGGGCTGCGTAGGCCCATGGCTGCGACTCCGGCAGCCGCCGCACATTTCGCGGCGGCTGCGGGGAAGTCCGGGCGAGAGAGCCTCGATCCACCCCGCCTCCTACTCGCGCAACCGGTATATGGATTCGGCCGGCGGCGCCACTGGACAATTCATGCCGAACACGGCTTGCACTGGCTGATTCTGTGGCCGGCCGCCGAGGTCCTGTGGGCGGGCGCTGAGCTCGGCGCCGCGCGGCAGGCCGCATCAAGGCTGGCTCCAGGAAAGCCCGGCTGTGTCCGGCAGGAGACTGCATGAAGGCGCCGTCTCTCCCCCGCCTCTTCGAGGACGCCGAGCCGATCGAGGAAGACTCTCCGGCCGCTACGCTTCTGGCCGAGCACCAGCTGCCTGGGCCCTACCCTCCCGACCTCCGGTTCGCTGAGGCTCTACCCAACCCCGGCCGCGCCGGGGGCACCCGCCCGGGCCTAGTCGCCCAGCTCCGCGATCAGCAAGGCGACCCCGACGGGACGCTGGTGTACCTGCTGCCGCGGCGACAGGGCGGTCCCTGCATCGTGCTTCGTCACGGCGGCCGGAACGGAGCCACCATCCGGCTGGCACAGCCGGACGAGCAGCACTCGCGGCTGTTCCTGGTGAGCGACTTGTGGAGTGGTCTGGCCGGCCTACGAAGCTCGCCCCCTCTCCCGGCCTGGGTCGTGGCTGACGACAACTTCCTCGCTGCGCTCGAGGGAGTGCCGCGATCGCTCCGCTACCTGGGCCTCGTCCCGTCGACAGCCACTAGGTCTATCTGGGCGGCCGAGGCGGCGGCGAAGGTTATGCGGGAGGAGCACAGCAGAGATTGCATGGTCTTCAGAACAGACAGGGTGTTGCGCCTAGACCAATCCATCGGAGAACGAGCAGCATGAGCAACGATTTCGAGTGGGACGGCGAAGATTACGTTGAGATTCCGCCGCAGCGCCGGACGGCGATCTACCAGAACACAGACGGCAACGTTGTCGTCCGCCAGGTCGCGGCCTGGGACGAGGACTCGGATCCGTTCATGGTCTTCACGTCGAACCGGGAGAACATGGCCCGACTAATCTATGCCATGATCGACGCTGCCGACCTCCCCTGGCAAATCATTGAGAATACCGGGCGGGGATTCATCGACGTCGACAACCCGAACCTCAGCCGCCAGCATGAAGGCGAGGCGGACAAGCCGAGATCGAAGGATCCGACCGCGGCCGAGCGACAGCGCCGCCGGCGCGAGAAGCTACGGCAGGAGGCAGAGCCGGAGGCGCCACAGAAGGAGGGCAGCGACCGCGACAGCGGCCTGTTCTCCGAGGGCGGCGAGCAATGAGGGGCGGCCCGGCGGCATAGCACGATGGCCCCGAAGGACGGAGCCGCTTCTTCGTCAGACGCGGCGGTCCTGCGCGATCGTGATCGCGACCGTGACCTCCCCCTCTCATTGAGGTGGGACACGCGGGAGTTTTGGCCGGCTTTGCGCGAGGAGATTGGGTGCACCGAGACTGGGGCGGCGCTCTGCCTAGCGCTGGCAACGGCGCCGGACCCCTGGATCTCCTACTCGCGCCATGTTCCCCACTACAGCCGCAGGCCAGCCCGTTACCGCGATCGCCTCTATACCTATCGCCGGGTAGTCCCTGCCGTCGATCGCTTGGCGGCCCTCGGGCTGATCGACCATCACAAGACGGCCCCGGGCGTTCGCGGTTGGCAGTCGACAATGAGAGCGACGCCCGAGCTGGTGCGTTGCGTCGGGTCGGTCCTGCGCCACACTCCTCCCCTGAGAATCGCCACGCCGCGGGAGACGGTCGTCCTCCGGAACGCCAACCGGGAAGACATCGACTACAGCGACGATCAGGTCACCCGGCGGATGCGCCGGAGCCTGGACGAGTACAACGAAGCCATCCGAGCGACTGAGATTTCCGAGAACGCCGGAGCGCCACTGGTGAGAATCTTCAACGGCAATTGGGATAGAGGCGGGCGCTTCTACGCCAAGGGAGGCGGCTGGCAGACCATGCCGAAGGAGGCCCGTCGACAGATCTCTATCGGCGGCGAGCCAGTCGTCGAACTCGACTACAAGACGCTTCACCCGGCCATCCTGTACGCCCAAGCGGGCACCCCCCTGCCGGCCGACTGCTATAAAGTCGGCAACTGGCCCCGACCGCTAGTGAAGGTCGCACTGCTCATCCTGATCAACACCCGGTCAAAAAACCAAGCACGCCTCACCATCGCACACGAGCCGGCAATGGAGAGCGAGGCCAAGCCCGGTTCCCAAGAGGCCCTTAACCTCGCCGCTAAGCTGATGGCCGACCTCTACCGCTGCCACGCGCCGATCGCCGATGCCTTCCACCGGGACGTGGGCGCCAACCTCATGGCGATCGACAGCGCGCTCGCCGAAGTCGTCATGCACCAGATGCTCCGCGAGGGCATCGTGGTGCTGCCCATCCACGATAGTTTCCTGGTCCCTGCATCAAAGGCGGCGAGGCTCGAGGCGGCCATGCTCAAGGCCGCCCACCGGGCCGGCATTCGGGGCATGGAGGTGCGTGAAGCCTAGCTGCAAGCGCTTTCGTTCCAGATCAAGGAGTTAACCCACAAACGTTTCCACATATGGAGGAGGTGGTCTGGTGTCTGGACTGGAGGGGGGGCGTCTACGCATCGAACAGGCAGCGTCGGGCAAGTGGCAGGTCCTCCTCGGCGACGACGTCCTGACCGAGGTCGACAGCAACGCGGCGGCCTGGCACTGGCTCGACCGGAACGAGATCCATCCGAACTGGATGACCAACCGCGCGGCGGACCGGCTCGAGGGCTGGACGGCGCCCGACACGACGCCGGCCGCCCGCATCCAGGACCGAAACAGGACCGAAGCGCCGCAGGCGGAAGCGCAGGCTGGGCGCGCCCCCGAGGCCGGTTCTACGCGCGGCGAGGACCGAAGCAGGACCGAAGACGGGACCGAATGCGGGACAGCGGCGGGACAAGCTCCGGGACAGACGCCACATGACGAATTGCCAGCGTAGGCCCCGCGTGTCAGGGCGCTCCGGCTCCCGGCTGGGACAGGGACGAGGCGGCAACCGGGACAGTTTCAGCGCCGCTTCGAACGCGCTTCGATACCCCTTCCCATACCCCTTGCGATACACCTTCCGATACAGCCAGAGCGACAGCCAAACGCCAGAAAATCGACGCAGTTTCAGTGGCTTGCATGGTGTCGTGCGACAGCGGCGCGACAGCAGGCGAGACAGCAACCGATACGCCGCCGGCCGCACTGTCACGCGATGTCACGCACTGTCACGCAGGCGCCGGCTCCCCCAGCCCTCCCCCAGCCCTCCCCCAGGGCTACCCCAGGGCTACCCCAGCGTTCCGCCAGGCCTGCCCCATGAAGGGGCGGCGCGTCCGATAGGAGACCACCGACCATGACCGCTCACCTTCCTCTGTTCCCGCACGGCTGCCCGGCGGACGTCGTCCAGAAGCTCGACGCCTTCCGGGACGCGGAAACGCAGCACTTCGCCCGCCAGCTCGCGAAGATCGACGCCGCCATGGGCACGGCGCCGGCCGAGCAGCTTGACGCCCTCCGGTGGTCCGCCCTCGGCGGCCTCGCGAAGTGGCTGGCGGATCGGCCGAAGCGGATCGAGCAGCGGCTGGCCAAGGCGGGCCTGGCGCCGGAGCCGGAAGTGACGGCATGGCATCGGCAGCCCGAGGAACGGGAGATCCTGACGGCCTTCGCGGAGGCCCTGCGCAGCATCGGGACAGACGCCGCGACCAGGGCCGAGATCGCGGCCGTAGCCGGCGCCACGCCGCGCATGGTCTGTTACTGGCAGGCTGGCGAGTACGCCCCGCGCATCGAGCACATCATCGCCCTGTCCCGCCGGTACGACGCGGTCTGGAACGTGCTGGCGGTCATGGCGGATCGGGAGCCGGTGCAGCTCCAGGGGGCGGCGTGAAATCAGAGGGCCGATGCTGGTCTAAGCGGCCGTTTTCCTTAGGAAGAATGGCTGTTCATGGTAGAATGGGTGCATCCGAACCATCCGCCCTCCGAGGGGAATCGCTGGATGCAATGTGCCGTGATAGAGGCGGTCGCCGCGCCGCAGATCCGCCGCCACTTCGAGCTGCCGGACGAGGCTACCGAGGAGCAGTGGGCGGAAGCCGGCCGCCGCCTCCGGGACGTCTCCGAGGGTTGGCATTGGTGCGTCGGCGACTGGCTGGTTGCCGGCCTCGACCGCTGGGGCGAGTCCAGATACGCCGCTGCAGAGCGAGTGACCGGGCTGAACTACTCGACGTTGCGGCACTACGTCTGCGTTGCCCGCCGGTTCCCTCAGGGGCAGCGGCACGAGGCATCCTTCAGCGTCCATGCCGAGGTCGCCAAGCTTGAGCGCGAGGCCGCGCACGAGATCCTGGCCATCGCCGCGAAGGAAGGCCTGAGCGTCCGGGCGGTGCGCCTCCGGGTCAACCGCGAGACCAGGGTGGAGCCGGAGCCCGCCCCCGCCCCACCGCCTGGCGTGTCGAATGAGGTCCGCCGGCCGAGCACAGCGCCAATGCTGCCAGGCCGCGCGGTGCGCAGCTACGAGGCCCGACCGCTCAACGAAATGGGTCGCGCCATCGTCGACGATCTCAAGCGCCGACGCCAGGCTCTAGGCCACAGTCTGCAGGAGCTGGATCACTTGACCGGCTGGGGACCTGGACAGGCAGCGCACTACGAGGCGCACGACCGCAACCCTACCCTGCACGCCCTGGAAGAGTGGTGCGAGGCGCTTGGCGTCGGGCTTGCTGTCGTCCAGTCGCCCCGCGCCGCATGAGCCGCCGCCGCACACGTCCCGCGAGGGGCGGCCGGGGTTACCGCCGGCTTTACCGAATCGTCGAGGGCGCGATCCACGACACCCTGGCGCATCATCCCGAGTACGTCGAAAGCGATCTCAGAACGACCGCGGCACGCTCGATCACCAAGCGGGTGGTGGGCTCCGTGATGGGCCATGCGGCGGAAGCCGCGCGGGGCCGCTCCGAGGGGCAACCTTCGGCGGCTGACTGCTGCAGCGGAACCACAGCCGCTCAGCCTGAAGGGGGTTGTGCGACCCCCGGACCAGGATCGCCAAGCCGATCCGCAAGCGTGTAGGGCTGGCGGTGCCATGGCCGCCAGCCCTACGACGCTGAACGCGAGTTCGGGACTAGTAGTCTTCCAGGTCGATCTGTCGGCAGAAGAGCGGGCCCGCGTCGGCCTGCGCCTTGGTCGACCGCATGCGGCTGCGCTGCAGCAGCTCCAAGCGCTCGGCCTCGGCTCGCCGCTGCCGCTCGGCCGGATCGAGGGCCCGCTGGTCGGCGGCGCCGAAGTCCAGCGGCAGCGCCTCGGCCTGCGCCCGTTCCTTCCAATCGCGGTTGGCGGCGTGAAGGCACCGCAGGCGCGAGGGAAGCCCGAGGGTCTGTCCGTTGTTGAAGTCGTAGGACGGCCAGTCTCGGGCCCGATTCCAGACCAAGGCCCCAGCGGTGCGCCACTGGTATTCGACGGTGCTGCCGTCAAACGACACCATCCGCCACTCGTGCCGGCCGATGGCCAGCGGCTCCGATGCCCAGCGCGGCGGCTCCATGGCCATAGCTCTCTCCTTCGTCTGGCGGCGGCTTGGACGGGCGCCGGGCTTCTGTGCCACCCGGCGCCCTTGCCAAGCCGCCTAGGCGGCAGCGGCGAGCGGGACGCCCTTCAGCCGGCCCATTTCCTCGGCCAGCGTCCAGAGGGCCCGGTTGAGGGCCTTGTTCTGGTCGATGCCTTTGACCTCGCGGACGGACGTCCGGCGGACCTCGCCCCGGTCGGTGCGCGTCCATCCCCGCTGCCCGCCGCGAATGACGTTCTCCTGCACCCGGTTGAAGGTCGCCCACAGGTCCTCGCCCGCGTCGTCATGCCGGCGCGGCAACAGCAGCCGGTCGGCCTCGATGGGCGCCTTGCTGGTGTCCTCGTACCGCAGCGCGCGAGCGGCCCGGGCGAAGGCGAGGCTTTCGTCGCGGTCGAGCGGAAGCGCCTTCATGGCGTCGACCTGCTCCATGACGCGCGGCGCGTCTTCGAGGACGGTATAGGCGCCCTCGATGACCTTCGAGACCGCGTCGCCGGTGTGCATCACCTTGGTCTCCCCGAACTTCTCGCCCGTGAAGAGGCCGTTGCAGCAGACGAACCGGAACACCCCGTTGATCAACTGGTAGGACGACGTCCCGTCGTGCGAGTTGATCATGATGATCTCGTGAGCCTCGCCGCGGTCGTTGGCGCGCGAAGCGTGCCGCAGGCGGACCATGTGCTTGGTGAAGTCCTGCTTGCCCTCGACGCGGGTCCGCGCCTGCTGGGCGAAGAACGGCCGGAAGCCTTCCTTGATCAGCCCGCCGAGCACTTCCGCCGTCGGGATGTAGGCGTAGCGCTGCGAACGGCTCTCGTGGGGCTGCTCCGCGAAGATCGACGGCACCGCCGCCCGGATCTGCTCCAGCTCAAGGGCCTGCTCGCCCCGCGCCATGATGCCGCCGCCGTTGCTCATAGAACGCATGTACCGCATGGGATCGTCTCCTGTTGCTCTCGGTTCGATGGATGGGAGCGGCTACCTGCCACCGTGTGACGAAAGAACACATACGAGCACATTGTGTTACAGTCAAGCCCCATCCATCACCGGCGCCCTTGTTCCGACGTCGGCACAACAGCGTTGCCGCGCCGAACAGCACCGGGCCCGCCAAGCCCTTGAAATCGGCTGACATGCGAAAAGCGAAACCGATGTGCGTTGTAGGAGCGTCGGAAGGTGTGGCGCCCTCGCGCGCGGTCTCTACCTCTCCGCTCGCTCCGTTCTCCGCCGACCTAGCCGCGCTCGCTCAACCCGCACCGCCTGCCGAGCATCCTTCAGACCCTCAGCCCTCGCCGGCGCTTCCCGAGACCCGGGACGGAACAGCGCCAGGTCACCAGCACCGCAGCTCACCGGCTCCGGTCTCTCGGCCGTTCGTTGTCGCCTCGCTGCCCTGGTGTCACTGGTAACCCCATGCAGGCCGAGCAGCAGGGAACACAGCAGGTGACGACACCCGCGCCAGTGCAGGCCGACCGCAAGCGGTTCTGCGGATTGACGGACGACGGACTTAACCGGGATGGGGTTAACGACACGCACTCCGCCGTCGCGTACACGACCCGCAGCAGCACCGGGCGGCGGATCCAGGGTGCACCATCCTCCGGAAGGATGGTACAAGCCAAGCAGGATCAAGCGGTTAGCTTTCACTCCGCGCTGTCGAGCGGCTTCCGAGCGCTCCGGACTGCCCGGGGAATGGCGCAGGGGGCCTGGGGGTGGTGCCTCTGCCGGCCGATCCGAGGCCCCCGGGGCCCGAAATCGCGCGCGCCCAGCAACCGCCGCCCCGTCCTGCTCTCTCTAGTGCCTCGCGTGACCCTCTCCCGAGGTTGGCCATGCTGATCATCATCAAGCTGGTCCTGATCCTGGCGCTGCTGCTGCTCTGCGGGGCTGCGGCTTCGGGGTATGGCCTCGAGGTGCGGCGGCTTCGGCGGCTCTTCCGGAGGCTGTCACGGTGAGCGACCTGCTGTCGGACATGCTTCGGTCGGCTGTCGAGGATGCGCACCTTCGGCACTTCCGCGCGATCGAGCGGCGCCTGCTCAACCTCATGCTCCTGGAGGGCCTGACGCCGGCGCAGCTGGCCGAGCGGTACAGCATCCAGCACTCGATCGGCTTCGAGGACGGCACGCTGCGGCTGACGTCGCAGATCGTCCCTGGCGGCGTGACAGGCCGTGACAGCGGCCGTGACATTCCCTTGCCGGCCTCGCCGGCGGCCCTGGGAGGCCTGTGACCATGGCGCTGATTGCGGACCCGACCGTCGAGCTGCTGGCGATCAAGCTCTACGAGCACGACACGCTGGGGGACGGCGCGGTCGACACCTGGCCCGTAACGCGGACCTGCTGGCTGGCGCTGGCCGAGGAAGACCGCGAGGGCTACCGGCAGCTGGCGCGAGGCGAGCGGCCTCTGCGCGAGGACTGACGATGCCGGGAAAGCAGAGCGACGACCTCGACCCGCAGCGCATGCGGTTCGTCGAAGAGTACCTGAAGACCTCGGACGCGACGCGCTCGGCGATCGCGGCCGGCTACGCGCCGAAGTCGGCGAAAACGCGCGGCTGGAAGCTGCTGCAGCAGGAGCCGGTCAAGGCGGAGCTCGATCGCCGCAAGGCGGAGATCAGGGAGAAGACCGGCCGCGATATCGAGGACGCGATCAAGGAGGCGGACGAGGCGATCAAGTTCTGCAAGGACAACAAGAACCCCATGGCTCTGACGAAGGCGATCGAGCACAAGCACAAGCTCGAGGGCTTCCTGAAGGACAAGACGCCCGGCAACGCGCAGGGCTTCGTGATCCAGATCAACGGGGTCGACTTCGGCCGGCAGGACGGGGCCGCCAAGGTCATCGAGGGGCCGGTCGTGGATGCCTGAGCCCTTCATCAAGCGGTACGCGCCCGCGGGACCGACCACGGCGAGCTTTCACGCTTCGCCCGCCTTCGTTCGCGGGCTTCGCGGGCCCATCGGTTCGGGCAAGTCGGTTGCCTGCTCGATCGACGTGGTGACCCGCGCGCAGATGCAGGCGCCCGACACCCGGAATCGACGCCGCACGCGCTGGGCGATCATCCGGAACACCTACGGCGAGCTCCGGATGACCACCATGAAGACCTGGCACGAGTGGGTGCCTGAGGACTTCGGCCGGAAGGTCAACGACGCGCCCTTCCGGCACGAGATCAAGGCGGATCTCCCCGACGGCACCCTATGGGACATGGAGGTCTGGTTCATCGCGCTCGACCGCGAGGATGACGTCAAGAAGCTGCTCTCGCTCGAGCTGACCGGCGCTTGGGTCAACGAGGCCCGCGAGGTGCCGTTCGCTATCGTGCAGGCCCTGACGGGCCGCGTCGGGCGCTTCCCGCCGAAGGCCGAGGGCGGCCCGAGCTGGCGCGGCATCATGATGGACACGAACCCGCCGGACGATCAGCACTGGTGGTATCGCAAGGCCGAGCTGGAGCGGCCGAAGGGCTGGGAGTTCTTCGCCCAGCCGGCCGGCGACAGCCCCGAGGCCGAGAACATCCAGAACCTCGACGAGGGCTATTACGACCGCCTGGTGTCGGCGAACGACCAGGATTGGGTGAACGTCTACGTCAAGGGCAACTACGGCTTCGTGAAGCACGGCGAGCCGGTCTATCCCGGGTATGTCGACAACCTGCACTGCGCAAAGGAGCCGATCGAGCCGGTGCCCGAGCTGCCTCTGCTGATCGGTGGCGATCCGGGCCTGATGCCGGCGATCGTGCTCGGGCAGCAGCTGTCTGACGGCCGCTGGCTCCTGGTCGACGAGCTCTGTGCCGACGGTTTCGGGATTCAGCGCTTCCGCGCCGCCGCGAACGCATGGCTGCGACAGCACTACGGCGCCTGGCTGCAGGGTGGTCGCAAGATAACGGGCTGGATCGATCCGGCCGCTGGGAGCCGCGCCGCCGGCGACAGGGACGAGCGCGCGACCGTCGACATTCTGCGCGAGGACTCGCTGATCGACTGGCGCTCGGCGCCGCTCCCCGACAACGCCCTGGCGCCGCGGCTGGAGTCCGTCCGCCTGCCGCTCTCTCGCCTGATCGACGGCAAGCCCGGCATCCTGATCTCGCCGAAGTGCGAGCGGCTGCGGAAGGGCTTCAATGGCGGCTACCACTACCGCCAGATCAAGACCGCCAGCGGCCTGATGTTCCAGCAGGAGCCGGTCAAAAACGAGTTCAGCCACCCTCACGACGCGCTGCAGTACCTGATGATCGGCGGCGGCGAGTACGACCAGGTGCTGCTGCGGCAGCGCCGGCATTCCGGGCCGCGGCAGAGCTATGCGATCTCCGAGGACTATCCAGACGGGCAGTTCATCGGCAACCGCGGCCGGCAGCAGTACGCTGAGGCGGAGGACTGAGGCCCTGCCCCTGCTAAGCCCCGTTCGTTGCGCCTCGACACGCTCGGCAGCCCTATGAGCGCCGCAAGCGGGAGCTCTCCATGACTGGTCCTATCGCTGGCGGCGTCGGTGGACTGTTCGGGCCCCTGATGGGCGCGATCTCTCCGAAGACCCCCAAGCCGCCGGAGCCGCCCAAGCAGATCGTGCGGGCCTACGGGCATACCTACGACCTGAGCAAGCCGGGCGACGTGCAGGACTACGAAAACCGGCAGCGCCAGGAGCTCGAATCCACTTCGCGCCCCCCTGCCGCCCCGCCGGCGCCCGAACCCGCGGCTGCCGTGCCGCAGCTGGCCTCCGTCGAGCGGTCCAACGGCCCCTCTGCCGAGCAGAGGGCACAGGAAGAGGCCTCGAGAGAGGCGCGCCGCGCGCTTGCCGCCGCTTCCGGCCGGCGATCGACCCTGCTGACGGGCGGCCTGGGGGTCACCGAGCCCGCCCCGGTGCGTCGCCGGGGCCTGCTGGGGGCCTGAGATGGCCGATCCGCAGCGAATTCTCCAGCGCCAGAGCGAGCTGGAGCGCACCCGGACCAACCATGCCGCGGTCTGGACCGAGATCCGAGAGCTGATCTACCCCGACGCGTCGCAGTTCCAGGGCGAGACCATCACCCGGGGCACGAAAACCCGTAGGAAGGTCTACGACGGCACCGGCGAGTACGCCGCCGAGGTGCTGTCGGCCGGCCTGCATCACATGCTGACGAACCCGACGGTGCCCTGGCTGGCACTCACGGTCGACGACGAGCGGCTGAAGCGTCGGGTGGCGGTGCGGCGCTGGCTTGACCAAGCCTCGACGGTCATGTTCGGCATCTTCAACAAGCCCTCGACGCGGTTCCAGCCGGAGGCGCACGAGACCTACCAGGATCTCGGCACCTTCGGCACCGGGATCATGTTCATCGAGGAAGCGGCCAGCGGCTATCCGCTGTTCTCGGCCCGCCCGCTGGGCGAGTGCTACGCCTGCGAGGGCGACGAGGGGGTGGTCGACACCCTTTACCGGAAATTCATGCTCTCGCCGCGCCAGGCCGCGCAGCGCTACGGTGCCGAGGCGCTGCCGGAGCAGCTGCGCAAGCGGCTGGACGGCAAGGACTGCGACACCTGCGACGTGGAGGTGGTGCACGCGGTCGAGCCCCGGCTGGAGCGCGACGGAGATCTGCCCGACGCGCGCAACATGGCCTTCTCGAGCTGCCATGTGCTGGTCCAGGGCGCCCACGTGCTGAAGGAGTCGGGGTTCCAGGAGTTCCCCTATGCGGTGCCGCGCTGGGCAGTGCGTCCCGGCGAGATCTACGGCCGCGGCTGTGGGCGCAAGGCGCTTGCCGACGTGAAGGAGCTGCAGGAGGTGTCGAAGGTCACCCGGCGCGGCTTCGCGAAGGCGGTGGATCCGCCGCTTATGATGATCGACGACGGGGTGCTTGGACGCCTCAACGTCAATCCGAGCGCGATCAACCTCGTGCGCCAGGAGTACATGCGGGGCAGCGGTGGCGACCCCATCCGGCCGATCAACACCGGGGCGCGGCCGGACCTGGGCCTGCAGTACATGGAGGACCGCCGGACGCTGATCGAGCGGGCGTTCTTCGTGGACCTGTTCAAGTTCGCCCGCGAGCCGCACATGACGGCGACGCAGGTGCTGCAGATCAGCGAGCAGACCATGATGGTGCTCAACCCGATCCTCGGGCGCCTTCAGGTCGAGTACCTGGCGCCGCTGGTGCACCGGGTCTTCATGATCGCGCTGCGCAACGGGCTGATCCCGGCGCCGCCGGCCGAGCTGCAGGACGTCGAGTATTCGGTCAGCTTCGTCTCGCCGACCGCCAAGCTGCAGCGGATCAGCCAGGCGCGCGCGGTCTCCCAGCACATCGAGGCCAACCTGCCGCTGATCCAAGCCGATCCGGCGCTGCTCGACGTCTACGACGGTGACGCGACCCTGCGCGGCACCGGCGAGATCATCGGGGTGCCTGAGCGCTTCCTGCGGACGCCCGACCAGGTGGCGGCCGTGCGCGAGCAGCGGGCCCGCACGCAACAGGCCGCGCAGGCGGCCGAGATCGCGAAGAGCGCCGGCGCCGCCGCGCGCGACTTCGCGCAGGCCGGGGTGACTGCCAATGGCCGTTAACCCGATGGGGATCTTCAACGTCTTCGCGCGCCGGCGGAACGCCTACCGGGCGCTGGCGAATACCGACGACGGCAAGGTGGTGCTGGCGGATCTGGCGGCGTTTCTCGGCGCCCGGCCCGGTGCGCCGCTGGTGGCGCCGAACGACCCGATCGCGACTGCGGCGGCTGCGGCCCGCATGGAGGTCTGGAACCACATCGTGGGCCAGATCGGCATGAGCGAGGCCACGGTGCGCCAGGCCGCGGACCACTACATCGCAGCCTCGAAGCAACAGGAGCAGTTCGACGATGAGTGACCAGGAGCAGGAAGCCGGCGGCGCTGGCGGCGAGGGCAAGGGCGGCGGCGAGGCCGCGGCGAAGGGTGGCCAGGGCGGCGGCCAGGGCGGTGGCGTGGCCACGCCCCCGGCGCTGCTCGACCAGCTCAGCGGCGACTACCGCACGGTGGCCGAGCGGAACAGCTTCAAGACCGCGGACGACCTGGCCAAGGCCTACGTCAACCTCGAGGCCAAGCTGGGCGCCGACAAGGTGACCCTGCCGAAGAAGTCGCCCGAAGGTGCGCGCGATTTCTCGACCTGGGAGGGCTGGGACGCGCTGGGCCGGCCGAAGGAAGCCACCGGCTACGAGATCAAGGCACCCGAGGGCCGGGAGTTCAGCGACCAGGACAAGGCCTTCCACGATGCGATGCGCCCGCACCTGCACAAGGCCGGCATCACCCAGGCGCAGCTCGATGCGCTGGCGCCCGGCTGGTCCGAGGTCATGGCCGGCTTCGCCGCCGAGCGCGAGTCGGCGGTCTCCAAGCAGGTCGACGAGACCGAGGCGGCGCTGAAGAAGGAATGGGGCGCGCAGTTCCAGACCCGGATGAATGACGCCAACCTCGCCGCCGAGAAGCTGGGCGGCCAGGATCTCGTGGCGGCGCTCGACGAGCTCGGCATGGGCCGCTCGGCGCCGGTGCTGAAGGCCATGGCCAAGGTGGGCGCGATGCTGCGCGAGGACGGCAAGCTGGGCATGGTCACCGGCGGCGGCGAGATGGGCGCCGCCGAGGCCAAGGCCAAGATCGCCGCCAACCAGGGCGACAGGTCGTTCCTCGAACGCTACCAGGACCGCTCGCACCCGGGCCACCAGGCGGCCGTCGAAGAGATGCAGCGGCTCTTCAACATCGCGGCCAGCGGCAAGGCCGCCTGACGGCATAACGACCGTTCGTTGCGGGCCCCTGAAGGTCGGGGCTATCCGATAGGCCATAAGCCGCCGGGTAGCCCCGTTCTTCGTTCGGGGTCCGGTTGACCGAGCGAAAGCGCTCCGGCCGGCGCACGTCACGCGCAAGGCAGGGTCCGGGCAGCCGGGCAGCCCTCCGAGACATCGCAAGCGATCTCTCTGGAGGGGCAGACCCATGTCCACCGAAGTCACCACGGCTTTCGTCGAGCAGTACACCGCCAACGTGGCGCTCCTGCTGCAGCAGCGCGGCTCCAAGCTCCGCGGCGCGGTCACCGAAGACAGCTATGTCGGCAAGGCCGGCGTCCCCGTCGAGCAGATCGGCGCGACCAACGCGCAGAAGCGGACCAGCCGCCACGCCGATACGCCGCTCATGAACACCCCGCACGATCGTCCCTGGGTCTTCCCCTCGGACTACAACTGGGCCGACCTGATCGACAGCCCGGACAAGGTGCGGATGCTGATCGACCCGACCAGCCCCTACGCCATGTCTGCGGCGATGGCGCTGGGCCGCTCGATCGACGACGAAGTGATGGGCGCGTTCTTCGGCGACCGGAAGACCGGCGAGAACGGCTCGACCACCACGCAGTTCGACTCCAACAACGTCGTCGCCAAGAGCGTCGGCGGCACCAACACCGGCCTCAACGTCGCCAAGCTGCGCAAGGCAAAGCGCATCCTGATGGCGAACGAGGTCGATATCGAGATGGACCAGCTGTTCATCGCGGTGACCGCCAAGGAGCACGACGACCTGCTGGGCGACACCCAGGCGACCAGCCTGGACTACAACACCCGGCCGGTGCTGGTGGACGGCAAGATCACCGCCTTCATGGGCTTCAACTTCATCCACATCGAGCTCGGCTCGAGCCGCTTCGAGAATGCGAGCTCGTTCCTCAGCTCGACCGACCGGGTGCTGCCCTGCTGGGCCAAGTCCGGCATGCACGTGGGCATCTGGAACGACATTCAGGGCCGCATCACCGAGCGCGCCGACAAGAACTACTCCACGCAGGTCTATGCCGAGGGCACCTTCGGCGCGACCCGCCTGGAGGAGGGCAAGGTGGTCAAGATCACCTGCCACGGCACGACCTGATCGGCCGGCTGTTGCTGACCGACCCCGCATCGCAGCAGCGATAGGAGCGAGACACCATGACCGATCAGAGCGGCGTCAACTACGCCAAGCGGTTCACTTCCCCGGCCACCAAGATCGCGCCGTCCGACCAGGGCGGCCGGGTCCGGGCGATGTACGACGAATGGACCTTCGCGGCCAACCCGACCGACGGCGATACGATCCAGCTCGGCGCCAAGATCCCGGAGAACGCCCGCATCGTGGGCGGCTGGCTCAAGGCGCCGGCGATGGGCACCGGCGGCAGCTTCCTGGTCGGCAAGACCGGCGACACCGACGCGCTGCTCGGCGCCACCAGCGTCGCCGCGGCCAGCTTCACCTGGTTCAACGGCGACGACGTGGGCGACGTGCTGTCGGCGGCCACGCAGTACTTCGTCACCATGACCAACGCCGCGACCGCGACCAGCGGCACCATCCAGGCCTGCATCCTCTACACCCTGGACTGATGCCCTGGGAGATCGACGGGGTAGCGGGACGCGGCGAGCGCCCGCCCCTCGTCCAGACCAAGACGGCGCGCCGGCTCCTGATCGCGGGACCGGCGCGTTGCCTTTTCGACGACCTGGCCGGGCTGCGTGCCCTCGGCGACGGGCCGGACGAGACCATGGCGATCAAGTACGCCTGCCTCGGCATCCCCTGGGCGATCGAGCACATAGCCAGTCTGCATGGCGATCTGCTGCCCCACTTCAAGGCGCTGACGCAGCACCTGGCCGGCAGGCCGAACCCGGTGACGACGCACTCGGCGCTGCCGAGCGACCCCGCCGACGCTGTGTGGGATCTCGAGCAGCAGCGCGGCACCTCGTCCCTCTTCGCGCTGCAGGTAGCGATCGCCATGGGCTACCGCCGGATCCTGCTGGCCGGGGTGCCGCTCGACAGTTCGGGCAAGTTTCACAGCCCGCCAGGCGCGCTGCGGGATCTGGAGCGGTACGGCGACCTGCCGCGCGAGGACGTGCAGATCTGGCGCGCGGCGGCCGGCCGGTGGTCCGACCGGGTGCGCTCGCTGTCCGGCCGCACCGCGGAATGGTTCGGGCGCCCGACCGCCGAGTGGTGGGCCGGCTAAGGCCCGTTCGTTGCCGCGTCGGCGCCCGGCGTGACACTTCCTGCCGAGCCGCAGAGGGATTGAGGGCATGGCCAGCGAAGTCGAGATCGCCAATCTCGCGCTGCGGAAGCTGACCGCCAGCGACCGAATCGACAGCCTCGACGATCCGACCGAAACCGCGCGGGCCCTGTCAGACGTGTGGGTGCCGACGCGCCAGAAGGTGCTCGGCGAGCACCCCTGGAACGTCGCGCTCCGCCGGGCGATCCTGGCGCCCAAGGCCACGGCGCCGGCCTTCGGCTACACCTACGCCTACCTGATGCCGACCGATCCTTGGTGCCTGCGGGTGTGGGGTCTGAGTGAAGACCACCACGGCAGCGCGAAGTGGAAGGTCGAGGGCCGGGACATTCTCACGAACGAAGGCACCTCGCTGTATCTGTACTTCATCGCCGACGTTTCCGACGTGGCGACCTTCCCGCCCCATCTGGTCGACTTGCTGGCTGAGGCCCTGGGCGAGTCGATCGCCTACCGAATCACGGGCGACCGCAACGCCGAGGCGCTGGCGCTGGATCGCTACCGCAGCTCGCTGAAGGTGGCCCGCAGCATCGACGGCCAGGAGACCGCGGAGACCTACGCCTACGCCGACGCCTTCGAGGACGCGAGGCTGTAGATGGCCAACGTCCTCACGGCGGCCTTCGTTGGCGGCGAGCTCGACCCACGGCTTACCGGGCGCGTCGACCTCGACTTCTACGGCTACGGCTGCGAGACGCTGCGCAACATGGTTGCGGAGCCGCTGGGCGGCGCCGCGCGCAGGCCTGGCACCAAGTACATCGCCACGGGCAAGACCGCGGCCGACTCCGTGCTGCTGGTGCCTTTCCAATTCTCGACCGTGCAGGCCTACGTCATCGAGGCCGGCGACGAATACTTCCGTTTCTACCGGAACCAGGGACAGATCGAGAGCAGCGGCAGCCCCTACGAGATCAGCGCCCCCTATGCGGTCGAGGATCTGTTCGACTCGGAGGGCGCGCCACTGCTTCGGCACGTCCAGTCGGCCGATACCATGTACCTCTTCCACCCGGACTATGCGCCGCGGCAGCTGACGCGCACCGGCCACACGAGTTGGACCCTCGCGCTGTTCGACCTGCGCGGCCCTTGGCTGGACCAGAACACGACGGCGACCACGCTGACGCCGAGCGGCACCAGCGGCAGCGTTACGATCACCGCGAGCGCCACCGCCGGGATCAACGACGGCGCGGGCTTCACCGCCGACGACATCGACCGCCAGATCACGATCAAGCACAGCTCGACCTGGGGCGTGGCGAAGATCACGGCGGTGGGCAGCACCACGAGCGTGACGGCGGCGGTGCAGGAGAACTTCGGCGCGACGACCGCCTCGGCGGAGTGGCGCCTGGGCGTCTACTCGACCGGCAACGGCTGGCCGCCGGCCGGCAGCTTCCACGACGGCCGCCTGTGGCTCGCCGGACCAGCCGCCTATCCGCAGCGGGTCGACGGCAGCAAGTCGGGCGACTTCCCGAACTTCGACCAGGGCACCGGGCTGGACAACGAGGCGATCGCACGCACGCTGGACTCCGACCAGGTGAACGCGGCGCTCTGGCTGGTCTCGGCCCGCGACCTGCTGGTGGGCACCTACGGCGCCGAATGGCTGGTCTCAGCCTCGACCAGCAACGCGGTCATCACCCCTGAGAATGCGAAGGCGCAGCGCCAGTCCACCGAGGGCTCGGCCGCGATCAGCCCGCTGGCGGTCGACAACGCGGTGGTCTTCGTGCACCGGCTGAAGAAGACGCTGCACGAGCTGGCCTACGTCTTCGAGAGCGACGCCTACCGGGCGCCGGAGCTCAGCATCCGTGCCCGCCACCTGGTTCGTCCGAAGATCGCCGCGCTGACGTACCAGCAGCAGCCCTTCCGGGTGGTCTGGACGGCGCTGGCCGACGGCGGGCTGGCCGGCCTCACCTACCTGCGCGCGCAGTCCGTCCTGGCCTGGCACAGCCACCGCCTGGGCGGCAACGGCAAGGTGAAGTCGGCGGCGGTCATCAGCGGAGACGGCTACGATGAGCTGTGGCTGAGCGTCGAGCGGACCATCGACGGCTCGACGGTCAACTACGTCGAAGTCATGCAGGCGCCGCTCGAGGACGACCAGGCGCAGGAGACGGCGTTCTACCTGGATGCCGGTCTCAGCTACGACGGCGCGCAGAGCGAAACCCTGACGCCCGGCAGCGGCGCCACGACGGCGGGCACCACGGGCGTCACCTTCACCGCCGGCGGCTCCGTCTTCTCGTCCGGCGACGTGGGCCGCTTCATCGACTACCGCATCCCGGCCCAGCCGGACGCGATCCCGCCGGTCACGGCGGTCAACGCGCGCGCGGAGATCACCGGCTACAGCAGCGGCACGGTGGTCACCTGCACCATCGTCTCGGCCTTCCCCTCGACCAGCGCGATCGCGGCCGGCGCCTGGCGCCTGACGGCAACCACGATCAGCGGCCTTGGGCATCTGGAGGGCGAGACGGTCAAGGTGCTGGTCGACGGCGGCGTGCACCCCGAGCAGACGGTCGACTCCGGCGAGATCGAGCTGGACTACGCAGGCGGGCTTGTACACGTGGGCCTCGGCTATGAGCACGTGCTGCAGCCGACGAAGATCCAGCAGGGCGACGGCCGCGGCGCCTCGACCGGCCGGCGCCAGCGCTACGAGGCGGTCGCGCTCCTGGTGCATCGCAGCGGCGGCTCCGCGGTCGGCCGCCCCGGGATCGCCGGCGACCCTCTGAAGTACAAGACGCTGGGCCAGTACGACACGGCCGTGCCGCTGGCGACCGAGCAGGTCGCAACTCCCTTCCGCGGCGAGTGGGTTGAAGGCGCCTCGCTGATAGTGCGCGGCGACGATCCGCTGCCCTTCAACGTGCTCGGGATCGCGATCCAGGAGGCGACGGAGGGCCGATGATCCACTTCCTGCCCTTCCGCGCCGAGCACATGACCGAGATCGGCGACCTGCGCGCCGCCTGCGGCCTTGGCAACCCGGCGCAACTCGCCGAGGTGGCGGTGGCGATCGAGCAGCACGGCCGCGCCTGGACCGGGCGGATCGGCGAGCGGACCATGGGCTGCGCCGGGGTGCTGCCGCTGGGCCACGGCCGCGGCAACGCCTGGGCGATGTTCTCGCTGGAGATGCCGCGGCGCGCCTTTCCGGCGATCACCGCCTACGCCCTCCGGGTGCTGGACGAGGCACAAGGCGAGGGTTTCCAGCGGATCGAAACTTATGTGCGGCTGGAGTTCACGGCCGGGGTGCGCTGGGCCCTGCGGCTCGGCTTCGAGAACCCCTTCCCCATGCGAAAGTTCAACGCCGGCGACGACTATTGGATGATGGAGCGGGTGCGATGACCGGCGTGGAAGTGCTCGCTATCGCTGCCGTGGCGTCTACCGCAGTCTCGGCGGTGACCTCGATCGCCGGCGCCCAGCAGCAGGCCGCAGGTGCGCGCTACGAGGCCGAGGTGCAGGCGCAGCAGGCCGAGTTCCAGCGCCAGCAGCTGGACTTCGACAAGCGGCAGCTCGAGCTGGAGCGCCGGCAGCGCGAGCTGGAGGCCGAAGGCATCGAGCGCGAGCGCGCCTTCGCCGAGCGCGACGCCACGGTGCTGGAGCGAGAGGCCGGGGCGATCGAAGAGCGCGCCGCGGTGCAGGAGGCGCAGTTCCGCAAGGACGTGGCCCGTCTGCGCGCTCGGCAGATCGCCAACGCCGTCGGCAGCGGCATGACGCTGGAGGGCTCGCCGCTCACGATCATCGGGGCCGACGCCGCGGATGCCGAGTACGAGATCCAGCTGCTCCACTACGACGCCGGGCGCGAGGCCGGCCGGCTGCGCGACGAGGCGACCCTGCGCCGCGCCGACGCCGAGACGCTGGCCTGGAACGCCAACGCGCTGCGCGGCAGCACCCGCCAGGGCTTCGACGTGGCGCGCGGCCGAATCGAGTCGGCCCAGGACAACCTGACGCGCTCGCAGACCAGCTTCCGCGAGGCCGGGGAGATCCGCGCCCGGACCTCGCTGATCCAGGGCTACAGCCAGGCCGCCTCTTCGATCGGCAGCCTGGCGATGAGTTCCGGCGGCTCCCGCGGCATCCCGCGGCTCGGATAGGAGGCACGCTTGCCCACGATCCCCCGTCTTCCTCAGCGCATCGCCGGCGCGGCGCCGCGCGGCGCGGCCCTGGCCGGCAACCGGGTCCGCCCCGGTGCCGACCTGACGCCGGCGCCCAGCGTCGAGGGCGCGGTCTCCGGTGCCGCCGCGACGCTCGGCCGGGCCGGGCTGTCGGTGGCCGCCGCTATGGGCCAGGCTGGGCGCTCGCAGCAGGAGACCGGCGAGCGCCTGCAGCGGGTAGCGCTCCAGCTTGCCGACCGGGCGGCGGCCGAGCAGGAAGAGGCCGACAAGACCGAAGCGCTCAAGCTGCTGACTCGGACCAAGGGCGACGTCGGCCGGCAGTTCATGGAGGCACAGGCGGCAGCGCCGGCGGGCGCGCCGGAGTTCACCAGCAACTTCATGGAGCGCTTCGACGCCTACAGCGACTCGGTGCTCGCCGAGGCGCCGGAAGGCCAGCGCGAGGCCCTGGAGCAGCGTCTGCTGGCCTATCGCGGCGACCTGGAGCTCGACGCACTGGCCTTCGAGCTGCGATCCCGCGAGAAGAAGAAGGTTGCAGACGTCGAGGTGGCGCTGGGCCTGGCGGTCAACGCGGTGCGCACCGACCCGACCGCCTACGAGGACACGCTGGCCGAGTACCGCGGCACCCTGGCGGCCACCGACCTTCCGGCCGGCACCGCCGAGGCCACGGACACGGCGGCGGTGCAGCAGTTGACCGCCAGCTACCTCGACGGCCTGATCAACGCCGATCCCTTCTCCGCTGGCCGTCGCGTCAAGACCGGCGAGTTCGACGGGCGCCTGTCGCCGGGCGACCGGGCCCGGCTGGAGAGCCGAGCCGAGACCGAGGCAGACCGGATCCAGCGCAAGCTCGAGGCGGAGCGCAGGGCCGCGGAGGCGCGCCTGACCGGCAAGGTGGATACCGCTATCCGGCTGATGGGCCGGGGCGAGACCCCGCCGGACCTCGAGGCGCTGGTGGGTGCCACCGAGGGCACCGAGTACCAGGCGCCGCTAATGGCCGCGGTGGAAGACCTGTCCTCGCTGCAGTCCTTTAGCCGGTTGGCGCCGGCGGAGCGCGCTGCGCGGCTGCGGGACGAGCGCCGGGCCCTCGATTCGGACCAGGACGCTTCCTCGGAGGCGGAGCTGCGCCGGCTCGACCGCTTCGAGAGCATGGCGCGCATCGACCAGCGGCTGCGCGAGGCGGCCGAAGACGACGCCCTCTCGACCGCGGCGCAACAGGGCGTGGTTGCGCTGGCGCCGGTAGACTTCTCCGATCCAGACACGATCCGAACCCGAGTCCGCCAAGCCGATGTGGCGACCCAGCAGACCGGCCGGGTGGCCCTACCCTTCACCAAGCCTGAGCTGGACAGCCTGGCCGAGCAGATCGAGGGCATGAATGCGGACCAGCGGGTGGCGCTGGCGGACAGCCTGCGGGCCGGACTCGGTTCGCAGCGGCTGGTGCCGGTGCTGGCCGCCCTGGGGCAGAAGGGAAAGGCGCTGCGGATCTTCGCCGGAGCCGGGGCGCTGGCGGAGGAATCGCCGCACGACGCCAAGCTTATCATGCAGGGCGCCGACGCGCTCGCGGCCGAGGAAAACTTCGGGCCGACGCAGAACCGCGCCTCTCTGCGAGAGGCGACGGACGAGGTTGCCGGCAAGGCGCTGGCCGGGCTGCCCGCGCAGAGCTACGAGCTGGTGATGGACGCGGCGACGGCCTGGTACGCCGGCCGGAAGCGAGCCGATGGCGACAGCAGCGGGGAATTCGACGAGGGGCTGTGGACTCGCGCCCTCGAAACGATCAGCGGCGGCTTCGTCGAGTGGGGCGGCGAGCGAACCGTGGCGCCGCGCCGCGGCATGCGGCAGCGCGACTTCGACGGGCTGATGGACGGGCTGCGGGACTCCGACCTGGGCGCCGAGCTGCCCCGCACCACGATGACCGGCGAGGCGGTGACCGCCGAGACCATCCGCGAGTACGGCGCGCTCACAGCGATCGGCCAGGGCCGCTATCGGGTCACGGTGCGCGGCTACCAGGTGCTTGACCGGGCCGGCCGGCCGTTCGTGCTGGACCTGCGCGAAGTGCCGATCCGCGGCGAGGCCCGCCAGCCCGAGCGCGGCGTCTTCCCCGGCCCGCCGGAGCAGTAGGCGATGAGCGTCCTTGACCTGGACTTCGGCCGGCCGGCGGACCTGGGCAGCGAGCCCGCGCTTCCGGCGCTGCCCAGGGGCTTCGTCGAGCGGCTGTCCCTGGAGTTCGATGCCTTCAGGGCCACCGAGCGCTCGGTCTCCGAGGAGATGGGCCTGTATCTGGCCTACGAGCGCGCGGCCGAGGCGATCTACAAGGCCACCAACGAGCGCCCGCAGAACCCGCTCGGCGAGGAACGGCTGCGCGAGATGACCGCCGACCTGGAGGCGCCCGACCAGCAGGCGCTCGCGGTCGAAGAGTGGGACAAGGCGGTCAAGCGGCTGAAGGAGCAGCACCCGGACGCGGCCGTGGACCTGTGGGACAGCCAGCGGGTGCGCCAGGAGGCCGACCGCCGGGCGCTGGAGGCCCGGCGGCGGGCGGATCAAGCGGGCTTGGTGCCGACCTTCGGCGGCGAGGTCGGCGCCTTCGCGGGCGCGCTGGGCGCCGCGGTGACCGACCCGCTGGTGGCGGTGACCCTGCCGATCGGCGCCGGCCGCACCGCGGCGACCACGGCGGCCGGCCGCATCCTCCGCGTGGCGGCGATCGAGGGCGGCGTGGCGGCGGGTGCCCAGGGGCTGGTCGAGCTCGAGGTCGACCCCTACCGCCGGCGCCTGGGCATCGAATCGGACCCGCTGTTCAACATCGCGGCGGCCGGCGCCGGCGGCGCGATCTTCGGCGCCGGTCTGCGCGGCCTGGCCGAGGTCTTCCGGGCGCTGCGGGGCGAAACCCCTACCGTGACCATTCCCCGGGCTCAGCGTGACGCGCTGGCCGCGGTCGAGCGCGAGATGACCGTGCCGCCGGCGCGCAGCGAGGCCGAGCAGATCAACCTGGACATGGCAGAGCGCGCGGTGCGCCAGGGCCGTTCGGCGCCTGTGCGGCCGGTGGAGGTGGCGCCCGCGACGGTAGCGCGCGTCTTCACCCCGGCCGGGCGCGGAATTGACGTGCGATACGAGGTGGTCGAGCTGGCCGACCTGGTGCCGAGCCAGACCGACGACTTGACCGTGAACCCGGCCTATCCCGCCGAGCTGCAGCCGCGCGACCGCACCCGGGCGGCGTCCGAGGCGCAGATCGCGAGCATCGCCGGCGGGCTGGAGCCGGAGCGGCTGGGGCGCTCGCCGGAAGCCGGCAGCGGCGCGCCCATCGTGGGCCCGGACAACGTGGTCGAGAGCGGCAACGGGCGGACCCTGGCGCTGCGCCGAGCGTACCGCGAGGGCCGCGCCGGCGGCTACCGCCAGTTCCTCGAACGCGAGGGCTTCGACACCGCCGGCTTCCGCGAGCCGGTGATGGTGGCGCGCCGCGTGACCCCGATGACTCCGGACGAGCGCGCCGCCTCGACGCTGGAGGCGAACCAGAGCGCGACGCTCACCATGGGCGCGTCCGAGACCGCGCGGGCCGACGCCCGGCGCCTGGACCGCATCCTGCCAGCGCTGCGGCCGGGTGAGGTCTCCCTGGCGCGTAACCGGCAGTTCGTGCGGGCCTTCCTGGGCGGACTGCCGGAGGGCGAGCGCGGCGCCATGCTGACGGCCGACGGCGAGCTGAGCCAGGCCGGCCGCCGCCGGATCGAGGCGGCGCTGATGGCGCGGGCCTACGGCGACCAGGCGCCCGAGCTGGTGGCGCGGCTGGCGGAGGCGACCGACAACGACGTGAAGGCGGTGGCCGGCGCGCTGCTCGACAACGCCGGTGCCTGGGCCCGCATGCGCGCGGCGGCCGCGGCCGGCGAGATCGCCCCGGGCATGGACACCACCGCCGACCTGGCCGCGGCGGTCAAGATCCTCGATCGCGCCCGGCAGGAGGGCCAGAAGGTGGTAGACCTAGCGGCCAACGGGGAGCTGTTCGGCGGCGGGCTGACTGACACCGGCCGCGCTTGGCTCGGCACCTTCTTCGCCGACAAGAGCCTCTCGCGCGCCGCGAGCCGGGTGAAGGTCTCCGAGCGCATCGGGCAGTACCTGGACGAGGCGATGAAGTCGACCCCGGGCCGGGACATGTTCGGCGCGCCGGAGCTGGCGGGCCTGGATCTGCTGCGCAGCGAGTCGCGGCTGGCCTTGGGCGACGTCGCGCGTGCGGACGCTACCCGGTTGCAGCAGGCGGCCCCGCAGGTGGAAGATGCAGAAGTGCTGGAAAGCCAGCGCATCGTCGCCGCCGATGATCCCGACGTGCCGGTGCCCGTAACCGACGAAGAGGGCAACGTGGTGTCGGTCGAGCTGCGCAAGGGCAGCGATCTGATGGCCGCCGACGACGAGGCAGAGCGCAGCGCACGCGAGGCCGCCTCCTGTCTGATCGGCGCGGTAACCGGAGAGAGCGTGTGAGCCGGATCGAAAAGTGCCTGGGCGATGCCGTGGACGCGGGCCGCCTGTCCCGCGACCAGGCCGAGGATCTGCTGCGCCGCTTCCGTCGGGAAGAGCGGCAGTTCGCCAAGACCATGGGGCAGACCCAGGCCGAGGCTGAGGCGGCGGCGAAAGTGGCCGCGGAGTTGGCAGCCGAGGCGGCCGAGCGCAAGCGCCAGACCGCGTTGCAGATCCTGCGCCTGGAAGACCTGAAGACCAAGGCCGAGAGCCACCCCGAGGGCATGGTGGCGGGCGTCGCCGCGCTGATGGGCCGGGACGTGCACGACGCGGCCAGCTACGGCTCCGTCGAGAGCCGAATGGTGGCGATCGAGAAGACGCTGTTTGCCATGTGGATCTCCGGGGTCGAGCAGTTCCGAAGCAAGATGGCCGGCCTGCGCCGCAACTCGCTGGGCCTGGAGCGGCTGGTGCGCGAGCTCTACGGCGAGAACGTGGGCGACGACATGAGCCGGGCTGCCGCGGCGCAGTGGCGGGAGATGACCGACTACGCGGTGGGCCGCTTCAACGCGGCCGGCGGGACGCTGCGGCGCAAGGAGGCCTGGCGGCTGCCGCAGGTCTGGCAGCGCGAGAAGATCGCCGGCGCCGGACAGCAGCAGTTCCGCGAGTACATGATGGACGCCCTGGAGCAGGGCCGCGTGACGATCCGCGACTTCGAGACCGGCGATCCGGTGGACCGGGCCAAGGCGGTGGAGATCATTTCCGAGGCCTACGACCGGATCCGCACCAACGGGCTCTCGGAGCTGATGCCCGGCCGGCACGGCGCCACCAAGCTGGCGAACAGCCGAAGCGACCCGCGCGTCTTCGAGTGGACCAGCGCCGACGCTTGGCTGGACTTCAACGACCGCTTCGGTGTCGGGCGCGAGGGGATCATGGACCTGCTGACCGGGCATGTGCGCTCGATCGGCCGGGACATCGCGCTGCTCGAGGCGTTTGGCCCGAACCCCGAGGCCTCGGCCCGCTACATGATCGACCTGGCGCGGCAGTGGGCCGGCCGAGAGGGGCGCAGCGGGCTGGGCGGGCTGGGGCCAGGGCCGGCGGCGAAGTGGCTTGAAGCGATCTGGGACCAGACCACGGGCAAGGCGCATACGCCGGTGAGCGAGAACGTGGCCACCTTCATGCGCGGGCTGCGCGGCTGGGCCACCGCCACCAAGCTGGGTTCCGCGCTGCTGTCGAGCGTCACCGACTTCGCGACCCTGCGGCAGACCGCGAAGTTCAACGGGCTCGACACGGTGAAGGCGCTGGGCTTCTACACCCGCACGCTGAACCCGGCGAGCGAGGCCGACCGCAGGCTGGCCACCAAGCTGGGGCTGACCGCGGAGACCGGGCTGCGCACCATGCACGCGGCCAGCCGGCACACGCTCGACGTGGTGGGCCATGAGCTGCCCTCGCGGATCGCCGACACGGTGCTGCGCGCCTCTTTCCTCTCGACCCACACCGACGCCGCCCGGCAGGCCTTCGGCATGGCCTTCTACAGCGAGCTGGCGGACGTGGCCGACACCGCCTTCACCAAGCTGCCCGAGATTTTCCAGCAGCGGATGCGCCGCTACGGCATCACGCCCGACGACTGGAACCTGATCCGCACGGGCGACTCGCTGGAGCAGGACGGGGTGCGCTTCCTTTGGCCCGAGGCGCTGGCCCGGCAGGGCGGCGCGCGGGCGGAGGCGGCGACCAAGCTGATGAGCATGGTGCTGGAAGAGACCGCCTTCGCGGTGCCGACTCCGGGCGCGGTCGAGCGTGCCGCGATCCTGGGAAGCTCCAGGCCCGGAACGATCTCGGGCGAGATGCTGCGCACCTTCGGCCAGTTCAAGACCTTCTCCGTGGCCATGGTGCTGACGCACGGCATGCGCGGGCTGCGCCAGGCGAAGGGCGGCGACTACGGGCAGTATCTGGCCAGCATCGTGCTGTCGATGACGGTCATGGGCGCCTGGGCGCTGCAGATGAAGGAGATCGCGAAGGGCCGCGAACCGCGCGACATGGCCGACTCGCGCTTTTGGGGGGCGGCCTTCGTGCAGGGCGGCGGCGCCGGCATCTTCGGCGACTTCCTGTACGCCGGCCTCAGCCGCGAGCGCCGCGGGCTGGTCGAGACCTTCCTGGGCGGACCCAGCTACGGGGTGCTCGAAGACGCCTGGCGTCTGTCGGCCGGCAACCTGATGGCCGAGGCAACTGGCGAGGACGCCGATTGGGGCCGGGATTTCGTGCGCTTCCTGCGCTACAACACGCCCGGCAGCTCGATCTGGTACGCGCGCCTGGCGCTCGACCGCATGCTCTTCGACCAGCTTCAGACCCAGCTCGACCCCGACTACCGCGCCAGCTTCCGCCGCCTCGAGCAGCGTTACCGACGGGAGTTCGACCAGGAGTTCTATTGGGAGCCGGGCGAGGCGCTGCCCAACTAACCCGCGTTCGTTGCGAGCCCCCCTGCCGCTGCCGATGGTGCGGCCAGCAGGAGGGCGCCGGCCTTGACGATCAGCTCCACGAACTCGCGCTGGGAGTACACCGGCAACGGTGCCACCACCGCCTTCGCCTACGACAACCTGATTTTCGACGACAGCGACTTGAAGGTCTATGTCGCCGGCACCCTCAAGACGCTGACGACCGACTACACGGTGAGCGGCGCCGGCGGCACGAGCGGCGGCAACGTGACCTTCGGCAGCGCGCCGGCCAGCGGCGCCTCTGTGGTCATCGTCCGGGACGTGCCAGCAACCCAGCCGCAGGATTACGAGTATCGCGGCTCTGTCAGCGCCGAGGGCCTGGAGCGGGCTCTGGACCGGGCCACGGTGCTGATCCAGCAGCTCAAGACGCTGATCGCGCGCTCCCTGGTCCTGCCCGACGCCACCACCTTCTCCGGCGACCTCGAACTGCCTTCGCCGAGCGCGTCGACCCTGCTGGGCTGGAATGCCGCCGGAGACGGTCTCTCCAACTACACGCCGAACACTGACACCTACGTCGACTCCGACGCCCTGGCGCTGCTCGATGCGCTGCTGGCGAGCCTGTCCGGAAACGGGCTGTCCATGCTGCGGGTCAACGCCGGCGGCACGGCGTTGGAGACCCGCACGCCGGCGGAGGTCGCGCTCGATGTGGTCGGCTTGACGAGCGAGATCACGATCGCGAGCGGCGTCGCCACCCCGACCGCTACAAGCCACACCGTCGACACCGAGAGCGACGCCGCCAGCGACGATCTGGACCTGATTGACGCCACGAACCTGGGCGACGGCGCGCTGCTCTTCCTCGCGGCCCAGGACGGCGCGCGAACCGTCGTCGTGAAGCACGACAGTGGCTCGCCGACCGGCAACCAGAAGAAGATCTACCTCGCGGACGATTCCGACTTCTCGCTCGACGACGCCGAGAAGTGGCTGCTGCTGAAGCGCCGCGGCGATGCCTGGCAGGAGGTGTGCCGGTCGAGCGGGGCCGCAAGCGCATGGACCTTCGTGTCACCTATCTCAGCGAGCGGCGGCGCCAACGTCGACTTCACTTCCCTGCCTGCCGGCGTGCGCGAGGCTTACATCCTGATCGACGGCCTCTCGCACAACGCCGGTGGAGCCGGCATGACCGTGCAGCTCGGCGACAGCGGTGGCTTCGAGACGAGCGGGTACTCGGGCGGGTTCTACCCGGCCGGCGGGAGTCATCAGGCCTTCTCGAACGGCTTCGACTTCGCCTCTTCGTCGACGACTGCGGCGTCGTCGATGCACGCCCTGATCCATCTCGTTCACGAGACGGGCAACACATGGTTCGCGGCGGGGCACTCCGCGAAGGTCGGAAGCGACGTGGGCCACCTCATGGGGGTGAAACAGATCTCCGCCGAACTGGACCGCATTCGCGTTGCGACCGGCGGAACCTATGACGCCGGCACCGTCGCGATCCTCTACCGGGTGGGCACCTGACCATGACCAAGAAGCGCGTCGTCGACCTGAAGACCGGCGAGGTTGCTCTCGTCGACATGACCCCGGCCGAGGAGGCGGCGCACGACGCCCTGACGCCGAGTGCCGAGGAAGAGGCTGCGCGTGCGGCGCTCGCCTACATCGGCCAGCGCGCCGCTCGCTACCGGGCGGACCTCGCGTCCCTGAAGGGCGCCCCCGGTGCAACCCGCGAAGACGTCATCGGCTTCTTCGTCGATGCCATGGCGGCCCAGGTGGAAGCCATGCGCGTCGAGCTCGGCGCGACCGCTACGCAGGAGTGGTCGGCTTTCATCACAGCGATCGCCGCGGTCAAGGCGGACATTCCGAAGCCGGATGCCTGAGCACCCGTCTCGGACAACCGCATCGAACCACTGCCCCCGGGCCGCCATCCGGCAAAGACCGCGGCCCGGGGGACTGGCCCACGACCTACTGGGGAGGTCATGAGCATGAGAACGCTACCGCTGATTTTCCGAGGAGTCTTGATTTTCGTCGGTCTGCTGGTGCTGGCGACGGCGCCGGCGCGGGCCGAAGACACGTCTTGGCGGGCGGACGATACGGTCGATGTGGTCTTCGCCTGCCCGACGTCGACGGCGATGCTGGCCGCGCTGGACGCCTATGGCGACGGCGACATCGAGCTCTCGAACGAGATCCTGACGATGCGCTGTTCTGCGCCGATCTCGACGGTCACGGGCAAGGCGGTGAGCGTGCCGGGCGTGCTGATGCACAAGATCAGCGGCTCGCACTGCTGGCTGCCGACTTCCTGCGTGACCGGCTGGGCGGTGCGGATGCCGCGCGGCGAGACCGTCTATCTGGCTCTGCCCGACGACGCGGGCCCGCACGGGGGTATCGAGTCGTGAGCGAGGGCCGGCCGAAGGAATCCTGGCACCTCGACAAGCGGGTGCCGGTCGCGCTGATCCTGACGCTGCTCGCCTACGGCGGCGTGGCCCTGTGGTGGGCGTCGGGAGTCGAGCAGCGGGTCGTGTCTCTGGAGGTGCAGCAGCGCGAGACGGACGCGGCGATCCGCGAGGTGCCGTCGCGCCTGGCGCGCCTCGAGGTGCTGCTGGAGAGGATCGAGCGGCAGCTTGCGAAGCCGGAAAGGGACTGAACCGATGATCTGGACCGCCGGCCGCTGGCCGAACTTCTCCGAGGCCGAGATGCGCTGCAAGCACACCGGCCAGTGCGAGATGGACCCCGACTTCATGGACAAGCTGCAGGCGCTGCGGAGCCGGCTCGACAAGCCGCTGGCGGTGACCTCCGGCTACCGGGCTGCCTCGCACCCGGTCGAGGCGGCGAAGGCCGAGCCGGGCGCGCACAGTCGCGGGATGGCCGCCGACATCGAGTGCGACGGGCGTCTGGCGTTCCAGATCCTGGCGCTGGCGCCGCAGCTCGGCTTCACCGGCATCGGGGTGTCGCAGCGCAGCGGCAAGGGGCGCTTCGTCCACCTGGACACCTGGACCGGCGGGCCCCGGCCGAACGTCTGGAGCTACTGACCATGCCGCTGCCCCTCATCGCCGGCGCCCTCGGCCTCGCGATCGACGCTGCGCCCTCGATCGTGAAGTGGATCGCCGGCGACGAGTCGCGCGCCGCGCAAGTCGCCGAGGAAGCCGCGGGGCTAGCCCGCCAGGTCACCGGCGAGGCGGACTCCAATGCAGCCGTGGCGGCCCTGCGCGCCGACCCTGGCGCCTTCGTCGAGTTCCAGAAGCTGATGGCCGACAAGGCGGTTGCCCTGGCCCAGGAAGAGACGGCGCAGCTGCGGGAGCGGGAACAGAGCTGGCGCGAGCAGGCGCGGAGCGACGACGCCTATGTCCGCCGTGCTCGGCCGACCATCATCTATGCCCTGGTGGTCATCGGGCTCGCCGCCGCGGCCACAGCGGTGGTGGTCGCCTGGCGTGAGCCGGTGCTGCTGCCCGAGACCATCGCGGCGCTGCAGTGGGTGGTCTACGCCCTGGCCGGCGTCGGTGGGCTCTATGTCGTGAAGCGCTCCGACGACAAGGCAGTGGAGAGGGGGCAGGAGCCGCCCACGCGCGCTCTGACCCGGCTTGCCAGCGCCCTGGTCAACCGGCCGAGTGCGCCGGATCCGAACTGAGCGCGATCGCCCGCTGTAGGCGTTGGGCGACCTTCCACTCCTCCTCTGACCTCTCGGCGAACGGCTTGGCCGGATCAACGCCGGCGGCTGCCAGAGCCGCTTCCCATGCAGCTTGCTCGGCACCGACAGCCGGGCCGAGGTCGCGTCGGCGCTGCCAGTAGGCTTCGACCGCCGCGGCCATGTCACTCACCGGGGCACCACGCTTCGCGCCGTCCGCCGTCGTAGCGCCGCCCGTGGCCGCGCTCGAGCATCTGCTCGACGACGTCGCGCCCACCGGCGACGACCACCGCGACGACCCGGCCGGCGTACTTGCCTTCCTGCACCTGGTAGAGCTTGACCGTCTCGCCGACTATCTCGATCAGCGCGTCACGCGCGGCGATGGCGGCCGCCTTCTCCTCGGGGCATTTGCCGCGGATCTCGGGCGTGTCGATTCCGAGCACCCGCACGCCCGTCTCGATCGCTAGCGAGGGCCATGGATGGGCGATCACAGTCAGGGTGTCGCCGTCGTAGACCGAGACGACCTCAGCCGGCACCGGGCCGGGTATGATCTCGTTGGCAGCGGCCGGAGCGGTGAGCGACACCAAGGCGACGAGCAAACGCACCCCACTCAGCAGCGACAATGCAACTCCCCTCGCTCTGCAGGTGCGCGCGACCGCCGCCAGGCGCTCGTAGTCATAGAATCGGCCCCTGATAGGGGCTGGCCAGGGGCCGAGCCTCCATCAGGGGCAGCAGCTGCGGGTCAGTGGCAGTGGTAGCCACCGGTCTTGTGGTTCTTGTGGCACCCGTTCGCGTCGGTGCCGCCACTGTGCTGGTACTCCTGGCTGTTCCGCTCGGGCGCGGTCGGCGTTCCGGCGACGCTGACAGTGGCCGAGGCCATGAGCATGAGAGCCGCTGCAGCGGCAAAGCCAATCTTGTTCACGGCGTAACCCTCCCGGTTGGTGTATCGACGGGAGAACGCTAGCAGTTCGGATCTCGTGAAGCTACAAAAGCTAAACCAGTGCGTGCAGAACTGCATCGCCAGAAACCAGATGATGGCCCAAGACGGCCTCTCAGAGATAGGGGGATCGCTTCGGTGCGGGCCGCTGCCGTAGCGCCGCGTATCAGAGCCTGTCGATGGTTGCGCGCACGCCCTCAACGTTGATCCGACCATAGCGGAGAACTGACTGCGGGTCTCGCCAGAGGCCGGCAGCTGCGATCGCGTCAATCTCTTCCCCCAGGTTCCGGAGCCTCGTGGCGAAGGTATGCCGGCCCTGGTGCGGGGTGAAATGCACGCCGAGCTTCTTGCAGAGCGGCGCGAGCGCTCGATAGACCGCATGGCGGTAGCGGTATGGGAAGACCAGCCCGACGCCCGGGCCGCGTCGCTCCAGCATGGCCCGGACGTCCTTCTGCAGCGGCGCCGTGGCCCACTCGTCCGTCTTGCTGATCTCGTAGAGCACCAAGCCCCGGCGCAGGTCTATGCGGTCCCACGTCAGGCTCAGCGTATCGCCGACTCGCCAGCCCTGTTTGAAGAGGAACAGCAGCAGGTCGGCCAGGTCACCCTCGGCTGTCGCCATGAGGGCCTGGGCGACCTCGGGACTGAGCGCCCGCGGCGCCGGCGTCGGCTCCCGCTCCTTCTCGACGCGCAGGTAGGCGCACCAGCGGTTGTCGGCGGCGTAGTGCATGACGGAAGCGACCGGGACATAGACCCGGCGGTTTCGCGTCGAAGCCATGGCCTTTGGATAAAGGCGACGGGCCGCGCTGGCGATATCGTCTCGGCAGATATCGTCGAGCCGCATCCGGCCGAGGGCGTCTGCCCGCAGCCGCTCAATGCCCCGCTCATCGAAGACACTCGGGCGCCGGAACGCAAGATAGCGCGCCGCAGCCTCGGAGAAGGTGGTTGGCTTGCCGCCCGATTGCCTGCTGGCCATGGCTCTTGCCTTCTCCGCCGGTTGACACGATGTAACACATTGTGGGACACGTGCCTCGGTGTCAACACCGGCAGGAGTAGGGCCTATGGCCAAGAGCGTGCACTTGAGCATTCGCATCGACCCGGAGCTGCACGAGGCTCTGCGAAAGCTGGCGGAAGATGATCGCCGGCCGCTCAGCACCTATATCGCTTTGGCTCTCAAGGACCACGCCGAGGCACAGCAGCCGAAGAAGGGAAAGGCGAGTGGGCCGCGAAGCTGACGATGCCGGCCGACGGCCGGTTACGGAAGCAGAGATACTGGCCGCCCGGACGCTGCGCGGTGGCTGGTCGCGTTCCACTCTTGCAGCTTGGGGTGTACCATGGCCGCCTCCACATGGCTGGAAGCAGGCCTTGATCGAGGCCGGCGCGCCCTACACAGCGCAGAAGGCTCCATCGGCATGTGCACAAGGCGTACCTTGGCGGCGATCGCCATAGGCCTGTCGCTCCTGGCTCCGCAGACCGGTGCCGCTCAGAACCAAGCTATCAACCTTCTGCGGCAGTGTGAGGGGCGCGAGCCGGCGAGCGCACCAGAGCTCGGTCTGCTGGCCTGCGCCTCCTACTTGGCCGGCTTCATCGACATGCACAGCATCGCCGAGGCCTACGGCGCCTCGACGGGCTTCTGCATGCCGCGGCAAGGGATCCAGAACGAGCAGGCTGTCCGCGTCTATGTGAAGTGGGCCAACGACCACCCGGAGAAGCTGCACGAAAGCGCTCGCCTGTCAGTGCTGTGGGCCATGAGCGACGCTTTCCCCTGCGAGCAGGCCGCGCGCTAGAAAGTGAAAGGGCCCGGCGCGCCTACTGGCGGCCGAGCCCCTTCTTCCATCGGAACCTAGCGAGCACTTGGACCCTATCCCTCGGGTCCGAGCGTCGCAAGATAGCTGATCAGACCCAGCTCGCCAGCGCCCGCTGCCGAACCGATTCGGGGTTGGCGCCGGTGGCTTCCGCGAGCGCGACCCAGCGCTGTTCGACCTTCGAGCGCGCCGGCTGCTTCTGGCCGGCGGTGGCTGGATCGATGGGCGGAGGCCTGAAGTAGAGCCGGAGCCGGTGAGCTTTCGAGACCACGGCATCTTTCGTCGTACCGAGTGCCGCCGCGATCTGAATGCTGCTCTCGCCGCGTCCGTGCCGTTGCCGGAGCTCCTTGACCCTGGCGTCGGTCCACCAGCCGCGCCGGTTCACGCTGCACCCCCCGCCGCTTCATGCGGCAGATCGACAAAGCGGCCATGAATGCGGCCGATGGAGATCCAGTAGCAGCGCAGATCCACCGCATCGGCCTGGACCGCGCCCTCGTAGGATCGCAGTCGCATCAAGCCGCCGGCGAGCGGCGTGACCTGGCGCAGCAGCACCGGCCCGCCCGTCGACAGCAAGTAGTCGCCGGGCAGGCTGAAGTCCTGCGCCGCGTCTCGATCGACCAGAAGCAGATCGGAAGCCTCGTACCGCGGCGCCATGGCGTCGTCCGTGATCTCCAGCGAGGCCCAGCGCTCGCCGGCGCGGAGCGGGTGCAGGAAGCGGAACCCGTTCATCGAACCACCTCCGCACCGGCAAGGTGCTCCAGGTCGATGATGGCCTGGTCGAGCGGGCCGGTGATCCAATCCTCGACGCATCCGTCCTGCCAGGCGGAATCGCTGCGCAGGTTGCGCAGCTTCGCCAGCACCCCGGCAACGGTCTCGGCGGGCATGACGCGGAACGGCTCTTCGAGTTCGCGGCGCGCATCGTTGAGCGCTTCCCAGGCCTCGGCCGCCGCCTCGACCTCCGCATACAGGGGGTGCTCCTGCTGGCGGCGGTTCCAGTCCTGCAGCCGTTCCGCCCAGCGCTCGCGCGCCCCCTCCGGCAGATCCGAAAGGGCGACGCCGAACGGCAGCCGCGGGCGCTCGCCCGTCGCTTTGTCGAGAACGTTGTAGACAGCATCGAGATGGGCCGAAGCAGCGCTCTCTCGCTGAAGCCGACGCGTCAGATCTTCCAGCATCGCGAACAGCTGGGCGTCGGGGTGCGGGGCTGGTAGGGCCGGCATTGCCGCTGTCACCGGGAGCGCGGCGGCAGAGGCCAACAGGTTACGTCGCGTGGTCTGCATGGCTCAGGCCCTCCCGCTCGTGCCGGCGTCGGCACCGCGCCGGGCGAAAATGATGCGCTCGAGGCGATCATAGGCAGCTGCCAGCTCGTCCCAACGAACCTTCGCGAGCACCGACTTGTATTCGGCGAACCAGCCCTCGATAGCGGCGGCGCCGGCCTCGGCTTCCTGCTGGCGGCCGGCGGCTCCCGGGTAGACGAGCCGCGCGCGCAGGCCCAGCCCCTGCCAGGCCTGCCAACGGGCAAGGGCGATCTCATCAGGCATGCCCTTCAGGCCGGCTTCGGCCTCGGCTGGGGTGTAGAACGCCGCGTCGGGCGCCGGCGGGATCTCGGGGGTGCTGACCGTGATCGCCTCCAGGGCGATATCCATGGCCTTGTCGAGCAGCTGGTAGACGGGCTCGACGTCGCTGTCCTCGGCCGTCAGGCCCATCTGGATCAGCTCGTCGAACGAGTAGTCGAGCGGGCACAGCCGGACGGCGACTCCCGCGGGTTCGGATAGGAAACCGTTCATGGTGGTCACTCGCTGGTTTGGCTTGTCACAGCCGATGCCAGTGGACGGCACTGGCGGCCGGGGGGTGACAACCTGCCAGCGAGACAGGTCGGCGGGCTTTTAAGCACAAGGCTCTGGACATGGCGCGCCGCCCCCGGCCATAGTGGTCGGGTCGGGCGCCCGCCAAGGCGCTCCGCATGCGGCTTGAGAAGCTCGCCAAAGCCTCTCTTCTAGCCGCCTCAGCAGGGCTTCCGCGCCAACGGAACCTGCCTATCGCTGGTCCGGGTTGTCACACCCAGCGAACACGCTACCGCCACAATCCGAACGCGACAAGCATCCCCTTTCGGGGGGAGTGCGGTCGCGCGTACTTTCCGCCAGCAGCGCCCCGGGCTCAGTGGAGTCTGCAACCACCGAGTAGGAACCTGTGGCCCAGCTTTTGCCTGGCCGGCGCAGCCTCACGGACGCTAGCTAGCCAACCACATCCAGGCGCGCGCGAGGCGGGGCTGCTACTCCCGTTGACTCTTCGATCGCACAGGGCGAGCCTTTCCAGACCGCTGGGGAGGGTGCGATGCTAAGGATCACGTTTGCAGCAGGATTGGTGGCTGGTTTGCTCGCTGGCTGCGCTGAGACGATCACGATGCGCAATCCGAAGAGCGGCGAAATCGTGACGTGTGGTCCGTACAGGACCACCGGGATGGGGGCACAGGCAGGAGCCATGCTGGCGCAGCAGTGCGTCCAGGATTGGAAGGAGCAGGGCTTTGTCAGAGCCGCCAACTGATCGCCAGACGAGGCTCGGCGAGAACGGCGCGATCCGAGGGCGCAGACGCACGCACCGACGCAGCGCTAGCGCCCTCCGCGAACGTGCTAGCACCTGCTAGCAGCCGCTAGCAGCTCGAAGCGTCGTCCCGCGCCCGCCGGTAGAAACCTGCGCAACTTGCGCAGGTTTAGCCGTCTTCAGCTCGATCCACCGCGCCACCTGCTCCGACCGCTGAAGCGCAGTCAGGTCTGCGCAGATGCTACCTTAGGCGCTACCTAAGAGAGAGGCCGGCCCCTTTTTAGGGTGGCCGACCTTCTCCTAAGTCATTGACTTGTAAGTGGTGAGCCCGCTCGGGGTCGAACCGAGGACCTGCTGATTAAAAGTCAGCTGCTCTACCGACTGAGCTACGGGCTCCCGACGCGGGCTTTCCGCGGGCCGGACCGGCCGCCGGACTCCCGGGCGTCAGCGCGTCGCGAAGCTAGGCGGGGGCGCCGCGGCGGTCAACCGTCGTGGCGCGCGGCCCGGCCGCGGCGATTAGCGCGTCCTTAAGCAATCGCGGCCAGAGTGGCGGGCTCGCGAGACGACCAGCAGCCCCCGATTCACTCACCGGATCGCCCCGTCCCCATGGCCTCCCCCCTGCCCCCCGGCCTGTCCCCGGCCCTGCGCCTCAAACGCCTGGCGGCGATCGCCGCCGGCGCCCTGGTGATCCTGCTCGCGGCGCTGGTCATCGCCGACGACCTCTCGAAGCGCAGCGAGCGCATCCTGGTCCGCCAGATCGAGGCGCGCAGCCGCGCCCTCGCGGTCGCGCTCGGCGAGGCCCTGCGCCGCGAGTTCGACGGCCTGTTTGAGCCGGGCGCGCAGCCGGCGGCGGGCGCGAACGCCGGCCGCCTCGACGCCGAGATCCGGCGCATCGTCGAGCGCACCCAGGTCATCAAGCTGGTGCTCTACGCCGGCGACGGCCTGATCCTCTATTCGACCGACCCGGCCGAGGTCGGCACCCGCGAGCACGAGAGCGAGGGCCTCGAGGCCGCGCTGCACGGCGAGGAGGTGGCGGCGATCGAGCTGGAGGAAGAGGTCTCGGCCTTCTCCGGCCTGCTGACCGACTTGCCCGTGGTCGAGACCTACGTGCCGCTGCTCGCCGAGGGCACGCGCGGCGCGCAGATCGGCGCCCTGGAGATCTACGCCGACGTCGGCGAGGAGGCCGCGCACATCACCGGCACCTTCCGCCTGGTGCTGGCCGAGCTGCTGGCGGTCGGACTCAGCCTCTACGCCCTGGCCTGCGCCGCGCTCTGGTGGCTCGCCGACCGCCGCGAGCAGGTGCGCCGCGCCGAGCTGGAGACCGCGCGCCTCGAGCTCGAGGCCCGGGCCGCACGCGCCGAGGCGCAGCACAAGGCGAACCTGCTGGCCTCGGTCAGCCACGAGCTGCGCACGCCGCTCAACGCCGTCATCGGCTACGCCGGCTTCATGCTGGAGGAGCCCTTCGGGCCGCTCGGCGACAAGCGCTACCAGGAGTACGCCGCCGGCATCCAGTCGAGCGGCCGCCACCTCTCCGGCCTGGTCGATTCGCTGCTCGACCTCTCCTCGCTCGACGCCGGGCTGGTGCGCCTGGCGCCGCGCCGGCTCGACGTCGCGGCGCTGCTCGACGAAGGCGCCGCGACCCTGGGGCCGCAGGCCTGGCGCGGCCGGGTCGAGCTGGCGGTCGCGCCCGAGCGCCGGCCGCTCGTCGCCGAGGCCGACGAGACGGCGCTGCGCCAGATCCTGCACAACCTGGTCGGCAATGCCGTCAAGTTCTCGCGGCCCGGCGGCCGGGTCGAGGTCGCCGCCGCGCTCGACGGCGGAGACGAGACGGCGCCGACGAGCCTGCGGCTGACGGTGCGCGACCAGGGCCCGGGCATCGACGAGGCGACGATCGCGCGGGTCGGCGATCCCTTCCTGCGGCTGCGCGACCCGCGCGTCGCCGGCGCCGAGGGCATCGGGCTGGGCCTCGCCATCGTCCAGCGGCTGGTGGCGCTGCAGGGCGGCGCGCTGGCCTTCGAGAGCGGCCGCACGACGGGCGCCGGCGGCACCAGCGTGACCGTCACCCTGCCGACGCCGCCGCGCCTGGCGCCGGAGGCGGCCGCGTCAGCCGCCGATATGCGCGCGGCCGGCTGAGGCCGCTTCTCTCCTAGCCTTCCCGGAGCGTCTGCACCGAGCGGGTGTCGCGCTCGCCGTTGCCGGCTTCCAGGTTGAAGCCTTCGGTGAGCCGCCGGGCGACCTGGGGGCTGACGAAGCTCGAGATGTCGCCGCCCAGGCGGCCGATCTCCTTGACGAAGCGCGAGGAGATGAACTGCTGGCGCTCCGAGGCCATCAGGAAGACCGTCTCGATCTTGCTGTCGAGCCTGGCGTTCATGCCGGCCATCTGGAACTCGTACTCGAAGTCCGAGACCGCGCGCAGGCCGCGCAGGATGACGCTGGCGCCGGCCTGCTGGCAGAAGTGCATCAAGAGGTTGTCGAAGGCCCGCGCCTCCAGCTTCGCGCCCCGGCTCTCGATCGAGGCCAGCTCGTCGCGCACCATCTCGACCCGCTCGCCGACCGCGAACAGCGGGCTCTTGCCGGCGTTGCGCGCGACCGCGACGATCAGGTGGTCGACGACGCCGCTGGCCCGCTTGATGATGTCCAGGTGGCCCAGGGTGATCGGGTCGAAGGTCCCCGGGTAGACGCCGATGCGCGGCATCCGCTCGCTGGTCCCCACCATCCCCTCTCCTTCTGCTCGCCTCTCGGAGCCGGGACGCTAGGTCCCGGAGCCGCCCGTGTCGTCGCCGGTCCCGTTCTCGCCGGTCCCGTTCTCGCCCTCTTCCGCCTCGTCCTCCTCGGCCTCGGCGGCGGCCTGGCCGGTCAGGCGGGCGACCGACACGATACGCTCGCCCTCGCCGACACGGAACAGGGTGACGCCGCGCGTCGAGCGGCCGGCGATGCGGATCTGCTCGACCGTGCCGTCGTCGAAGGCGCGGCGCACCGGGATGCGGATCGTCTGGCCGGCGTTGGTGACCAGCATCAGCTGGTCCTCGTCCTCGATCGGGAAGGTCGCGGCGACCCTGGTCTCGCGGCCCTTGGCGCGCGACAGGTCCATGTTGGTCACACCCTGCCCGCCGCGGCCCGACAGGCGGTACTCGTAGGCCGAGGTGCGCTTGCCGAAGCCGTCCTCGGCGACCGAGAGGATGAACTGCTCGGCAGCGCCCAGCTCGGCGTAGCGCTCCTGGCTGAGCGCGTCGCTGGCGAGATCCGGGGCGGCCTCGAGCCCGTCTTCCGCGCCCTCCTCCGTGCCGCCGGTCTCCTGGCGGCGGAAGGCCGCGGCCATGCGCAGGTAGGCGTCGCGCTCCTCGATCGAGCCGACCTCGGCCGGGCGCAGCACCGACAGCGAGATGACCTCGTCGCCCTTGCCCAGCTTGATGCCGCGCACGCCGACCGAATCGCGGCCGGCGAAGACGCGCACGTCGGAGACCGGGAAGCGGATCGCCTTGCCGAGCGCCGTGGTCAGCAGCACGTGATCGTCCTCGCCGCAGGTCTCGACGCCGATCAGGCGCGTGCCCTCGTCCAGCTTCATGGCGATCTTGCCGTTGGCGAAGACGCGCTGGAAGTCGGACAGGCGGTTGCGCCGGATCGTGCCGGACGAGGTCGCGAAGACCGCGAACATGTTCTCCCAGGCGTCCTCGTCCTCGGGCAGCGGCAGCACCGCCGAGATGGTCTCGGCGGGCTCCAGCGGCAGCAGGTTGACCAGCGCCTTGCCACGCGACTGCGGCGTGCCGACCGGCAGGCGGTAGACCTTCAGCTTGTAGGCAATGCCGCGCGAGGAGAAGAACAGCACCGGCGTGTGGGTCGAGCAGACGAAGAGGCGCGTGACGAAGTCCTCGTCGCGCGTCGCCATGCCCGAGCGGCCCTTGCCGCCGCGCCGCTGCGCCCGGTAGCTGTCGAGCGGCACCCGCTTGACGTAGCCGCCGTGGGTGAAGGTGACGACCATGTCCTCGCGCGGGATCAGGGCCTCGATGTCGGCCTCGAACTCGGCGTCCTCGATGACCGTGCGCGGGGCGTCGGCGAAGCGCGCCTTGATGTCGACCAGCTCGTCGCGCAGCACCTCGATGAGCCGCTCGCGCGAGGTCAGGATCGCCAGGAAGTCCTCGATCTTGGCGGCCAGGTCCGACAGGTCCGCGTGGATCTTCTCGCGCTCGAGGCCGGTCAGGCGCTGCAGGCGCAGCTCCAGGATCGCCTTGGCCTGGGCCTCGGACAGGCGGTAGGTGCCGTCGTCGCGGACCTTGTGCATCGGCTCGGCGATCAGCTCGACCAGCGGCGCCACGTCGCCGGCCGGCCAGTCGCGGCCCATCAGCTGCTCGCGCGCGACCTCGGGGTTGGGCGCGGCGCGGATCAGCGCGATGACCTCGTCGATGTTGGCGACCGCGATGGCCAGGCCGACCAGCACGTGGGCGCGGCGCCGCGCCTCGGCCAGCTCGTAGGCGGTGCGCCGGGTGATGACCTGCTCGCGGAAGCGGACGAAGGCCTCCAGCACCTCCTTGAGGTTGAGCAGGCGCGGCCGGCCGCTCTCGATCGCCAGCATGTTGACGCCGAACGAGGTCTGCAGCGGCGTGAAGCGGAACAGCTGGTTGAGCACGACGTCGGAGACGGCGTCGCGCTTCAGCTCGATGACCACGCGCACGCCGTGGCGGTCGGACTCGTCGCGCAGCTCGGAGATGCCCTCGACCAGCTTGTCGCGCACGACCTCGGCGATGCGCTCCATCAGGCGCGACTTGTTGACCTGGTAGGGGATCTCGGTGACCACGATGGCCTCGCGGTCGCGCGACGGCTCCTCGATGTGCGTCTTGGCGCGCATGATCACCGAGCCGCGCCCGGTGTGGTAGGCCGAGCGGATGCCGGAGCGGCCGAGGATCGTGGCACCGGTCGGGAAGTCCGGGCCCGGCAGGTGCTCCATCAGCCCCTCGATGGAGATCGAGGGATCGTCGACCAGGGCGCAGCAGGCGTCGATGACGTGGCCCAGGTTGTGCGGCGGGATGTTGGTCGCCATGCCGACGGCGATGCCGCCGGCGCCGTTGACCAGCAGGTTCGGAAAGCGCGCCGGCAGGACCGAGGGCTCCTCGGTCGTCTCGTCGTAGTTGGCCGCGAAGTCGACCGTGTCCTTGTCGATGTCCTCGAGCAGCGCCTCGCTGGCGACCCGCGCGAGCCGCGCCTCGGTGTACCGCATGGCCGCCGCCGGGTCGCCGTCCATCGAGCCGAAGTTGCCCTGGCCGTCGACCAGCATGGTGCGCATCGAGAAGTTCTGCGCCATGCGCACCATGGCGTCGTAGATCGCCGAGTCGCCGTGCGGGTGGTACTTGCCCATGACGTCGCCGACGATGCGCGCCGACTTGCGGTACGGCCGGTTCCAGTCGTAGGCGTTCTCCTTCATCGAGTAGAGGATGCGCCGGTGCACCGGCTTCAGGCCGTCGCGCACGTCGGGCAGCGCGCGGCTGACGATCACGCTCATCGCGTAATCGAGGTAGCTGCGCTGCATCTCCTCCTCGATGGTGACGGCGCTGATGCCGCCCTCGCCGATCGGCCCGCCGGGGCCGCCCGGGCCGCCCGGGCCGTCGCCGTCCCCGCCGCCGCCGGAGCCGCCCCCGGACGCACCGCTGCCGCCGCCTCCGGTGCCCGGATCGCGGGGGCCGGAACCGCCCCCGCCGCCGGCGGCGGGGGTCGAGTCGGACGAAGTGGCGGAGCCGGCCGGCTCCTCGCTGTCGGCGTCGAGGTTGGGGTCTATATCGCTCAAGGATCTCTCGCTGATGGCGGCAGTCGACCTGACAAAGCAAGGACTTGCCGGCGCGTCTGAAGCGCGACTCTTATAGCAGATTCCGCAAATGCGAACCAAGGCATGTTACAGCCCGGCGACCGCCGCGGGAAGCCGGGCGGAAGGTCGCGGCCGGCGGTCGCGATCGCCCGCGAACAGGGGGGACGAAGCCACGCCGGAACCTGGACCATCTGCCGCTCCATCTCCCGGCCCGCTGACCCGGCGCCGGCTGGGACGCACGGCGCTCGGCTTCGCGGTCTTCCTGGCGGTCTTCGCGGCGGCGGCGCTGGCCTTCGACGCGCAAGCGCTGGGCGCGGCGCTCGGGCGCCTGGCGCCGGCGACGCTCGCGGCGCTGCTCGGCCTGTCGCTGCTCAACTACACGGTGCGGCTGCTGCGCTGGCGGCTGCTCGCCGGGCCGCTCGGCGCGCGGGTGCCGCTCGGCCCCGACCTGGTGACCTACCTCGCCAGCTATTCCCTGACCGCGACGCCGGGCAAGGCCGGCGAGCTGCTGCGGGTCTGGCTGCTGCGCCGGCGCTGCGGCCTGCCCTACGCGCGCAGCCTGCCGGTGTTCCTGGCCGACCGGCTGTGCGACCTGCTGGCGCTCAGCCTGCTCGCCGCCGGCGGCCTCGGCTGGCTGGTCGCCGGCCGGGTCGCGGTGCCGCTGGCGGCGCTGCTCGGTGCCGGCCTGCTCTGGCTGTTCCTGCACCCGGACCCGCTGCTCCGGCTGGTCGGCGGCCTCTACCGGCGGATCGGCCGCTGGCCGCGCGGCTTCGCCCAGGCGCGCCGCGCCCTGCGCCAGGGCCGGCGGCTGCGCCGGCCGGGGCTGTGGCTCGCCGGCGTCGGGCTCGGCCTGGTCGGCTGGGGCGCCGAGGGCGCCGGCCTGTGGCTGGTCGCCGACGCGCTCGGCCATCCGCTGCCGCTGCCCGAGGCGGTGGCGATCTTCGCCCTGGCGCTGGTCGCCGGCCTGGTCTCGCTGCTGCCCGGCGGCCTCGGCGGCACCGAGGCCGGCATGACCGGCCTGCTGGTGCTGCGCGGCCTGCCGGCGCCGGCGGCGCTGGCCGCGACGCTGGCGGTGCGCCTCGCGACCCTGTGGTTCGCGGTGCTGCTCGGCCTCTGCGTCCTGCCCTTCGCCCTGCGCGGGAAAGGGCACGGCAAGCGGGCCTGAGCGCGGCCGGAACTCGACTCGCGGCCACACGGCACGGAGTCGCGGACACCGCGCATGGTGGCGCTGCGCCGGCTCTGTTCAACTGCCGGCTCGACGACACACGGGAGGGATCGATGAAGGACGCCGCCGCCCAGTTCATCCACGACAGCATCGTCGACCCGGAGCTCGCCGGGCGCTTCTCGGGCGTCGTCGCGGGCCGCGACTTCGACGCCTGCGCCGACGAGCTGGCAACGCTCGCCAGGCACGAGGGCTACGAGGTCAGCGAAGCCGACCTCCGGGAAGCGCGCGCCGAGATCGGCCGCTACGAGCAGGGGCACGACGGCCAGGAGCTCGGCGACGCGGAGCTGGCCGAGGTCTCCGGCGGCGTGTTCGGCTGGATGATGTCGCGGCTCGGCCGGCGCTCCGCGAAGAAGGACGGCAAGCTCGACGAGTGGGAGCGCAAGACCAGGGACCTCGAGGATCCCGGCAACCGCAAGTTCTGGACGATCTTCTGAGGTCTTCCGGGCACCGGCGCAAAGCACGCGACGGCGGGGTCCCCGGCGTCGTAGCCTGCCGGTTCGTCCAGCGAACCGCGCGGGGGGTCCCGATGAGCCGCAACGTCCTCTATCTCCTGGTCGGCGCGCTCGCCGTCGCCGTCGCCGTGCTCGGCTACAGCCTCTACCAGGAAAGCCGGGAGCCCTCGGGCGTGCAGATCGAGCTCGGCGAGGACGGCGTGAAGATCGAGTCGCAGTAGCGCCCGCCGAGGCCGGCGCTGCCGTCAGCCCGCGGGCGCGCTCGCGCCGCCAGACCCGGACTCGGACCCGGACCCGGGGCCGGACGCCGTCGGGGCGGGGCGGGCCGCCTCGGCGGAAAAGCGCACGACCGCCTCGGTGCCGCGGCCCCCGGCTGCCGGCCGCCAGTCGATCGTGCCGCCGAGCCGGGCGACCAGGCCCTGAACGATGCGACTGCCCAGCCCGCTGCCGCTCTCCGGGTCGAAGCCGGCCGGCAGGCCGCGCCCGTCGTCGCGCACCGCGAGCTCGACCAGGCCCGGCCCCGGCTCCCGCAGCGTTACCTCGAGCCGACCCGCCGCGCCTGGCTCGAAGGCGTGCTTGAGCGCGTTGTTCAGCAGTTCCGAGAGCAGCATGGAGAGCGTCACCAGGCGCTCGAAGGAGAAGACCATCGGCACGGCGCCGACCCGACAGGCGACCTCGCGCCGGCCGCTGGCCTCGAGCAGGTCGCGGCACAGCGCCTCCAGGTAGGGCCCGGCCGGCTGCTCGACCTGCTGCGGGTCGTAGAGCCGGCGATGAATGCGCTCCATCACGAAGATCCGGGCGCGCGCGTCCTCCAGCGCGGCCGCGGCGACGCCGTCCGGGTCGAGCTTGCGCTTCTGCAGGCCGAGCAGGCTGGCGACGAAGGCCATGTTGTTGGCGACGCGGTGCTGCAGCTCGTTGAACAGCGTGCGCTGCTCCTCGAGCAGGCGGGTCGTGGTGCGCTGCGCCGCGCCCAGCTCCCGGAGCGCCTGCTCCATTGCGTCGATCAGGGCGATGTTGACCGCGACGACGAAGGCGTAGAAACCGAGCGCGAGATAGGTGCTCGGCCAGAACAGCTGGAAGCCCGGCCCCGGCGGCATCACGAAGTACCAGGCCAGCAGCCCGCAGAAGACGGCGCTGAAGACGCCGGGGCGCACGCCGCCGAAGAAGGTCGTCAGCACGACGACCGGGAAGAAGGTCACGTAGGGATAGCCCGGCATGGCCTCGCCGAGCCCGAGCCGCACGCCGAGCGCGAGGCCGCCGCCGGCCACGGCGACCGCGTAGCCGAACCAGCCGAGTGCCCGCAACCTATGCGAGCGCTCGAAGGGCCGCATCAGAACCGAAGCGACCGTCATCCGGGCGGCTTTCCGGTCCCCGCTCCCGTCCCGGCACGCACGGCCCGGCACCGGGCGACAGGCCGCTCGGCGGCGAGTCCGTCAAACCGGCCGTACCTGTCGGAAATCACGGGCTGGTTTTCTCTTTCCTCGACCTGGGCACCCTCTGGCGGGGCGGGCGATCTCGATCCGGCAGCAATCCGCGATCCGGCAGCGGCACGGCCGTCGCCCCTCGTCGTGTCGCCGGTACCGCTCCGCGGCGGCACGGCCCGCCGCCACGAATGCCCACTCTAGCGCGTCGGTAGAGGCATTCACAGATTCAAATGTGAACGAACGACTCGTGGCCGGAGCCGGCGCTCAGTCCTCGATCGCCACGCCGGCGGCGCGGTAGGCGCTCTCCATCAGCGCCAGGGTCTTCAGGTTGTCGAGCCGGTCGGTGGCGAAGGGCCGGCCGCTCCGCAGCCCCTCGACGAAGTCGGCGATCGCGCCGGTGAAGCAGGCCTGGTAGTTGGCCTGCAGGTCCTGCGGCTCGACCGCCTGGGGATCGCTCATGCGGAAGATGCGGTCGCGGTCGAAGACCAGCGTGTCCGTCGTGCCGACGATCTCCAGCCGGTCGCCGGGCAGCGGGCCGTAGCCCGGCGCCGAGATGTTGCCGTCGAGCAGCACGGTCATGCCGTCGCGCCCGTTCATGGCGATCAGGGCGACGTCCTCGCCGGCCAGCTCGGGATTGACCTGGGCGGTCTCGGCCCAGCGCACCTCGAGCTCGCCGAGCAGCGCGCGCAGCGCGTCGAGGTGGTGGATCAGCACCTCGAAGATCAGCAGCCGGCGGAAGTCCTTGAGGTAGGGCTGGCGGGCCAGCAGGAAGGGCGTCTCGCCGTCCGGCGCGACCATCGAGGCCGAGCGCACGGTCATACGCGCGTGCAGCGGCGTGCCGATCGCGCCCTCGGCGAGCAGCGCGGCGAGGCGCCGGTAGTGCGGCCGCCAGCGGTAGTTCTCGTGGACCATGAAGCGCACGCGCTCGCCGACCTCGGCGACCAGCGCCTCGGCTTCGGCCAGGGTCGGCGTCAGCGGCTTCTGGCACATGACATGGATCCCGCGCCCGGCCGCCAGGCGGGTCAGGGTCGCGTGGGTGCCGACCGGGGTGATGATGTCGACGGCGTCGAGCGTCTCGGCGTCGAGCATCGCGCGCGCGTCGTCGTAGACCCGCGCGATGCCGAACTCGCGGGCCCGCGCCTCGGCGCGCGCCCGGTCGGCGTCGCAGAGCGCGACCAGCTCGGCGCCGGCCTGCTCCGCCCAGCCGCGCAGGTGAAAGACGCTGATCGCGCCGGCGCCGATGGCGCCGACCCGCAGCGGGCGGTCGGTCGCGATTCCTGCTGGCATGGAGCCTCCTCGATTGCGCGCCGCAGGATGCGGACCCGGACCGAGGGTGCAAGGGAAAAAGCGCCGGCGGCGGCGCGTCAGGCGGCTCCCGACGGAAAGCGCAGGCGCAGCCGCAGACCGTCGCCGCAGAAGCGGCGCTCGCAGAGCTCGCCGCCGAGCTGGGCGACGCTCGCCTCGATGAGGCGCGACCCGAAGCCTTCCCGCTCCGGTTCCGGCTCGACGCGGGCGCCCTGCTCGCGCCAGCACAGCGCGATCCAGCCGGGCGCATCGCCCGCCTCCCGCGCCCAGCTGAGGTCGATGCGGCCGCCGGCCCGCGAGAGCGCGCCGTACTTGGCCGAGTTGGTCGCCAGCTCGTGGAGCAGCAGGCTGAGCGTCACCGCCGCGTCGGGCGCGACCGTCAGCGCCGGTCCCTCGACGCCGATGCAGCCGGCCGGCTCGTCGGCGCCGAAGGGCGCGAGGACGCCGCCGACCAGGTCGGGGAGCGCGACCGCGCGCCAGGACTCGCGGTCGAGCAGGTCGTGGGCGCCGGCGAGCGCGGCCAGCCGCGCGCTGAAGCAGGCCCGGAACCGCTCGGGATCGGGCGATTCGCGCAGGGTCTGGCCGGCGATCGACTGGACGATGGCCAGGGTGTTCTTGAGCCGGTGGTTGAGCTCGCGGACCAGCAGGTCGCGGCTTTCCTCGGCGCGCCGGCGGTCGGTGACGTCCATGCAGATGCCGATCATCCGCCGGGGCTGGCCCTGCCGGTCGCGGAGCAGCCGGCCCCGGCCCTCGACCCAGCGGATGCTGCCGTCCGGCCTGACGATGCGGTACTCGATGTGGTGCTCCTCGCCGCCTTCCAGGGTGCCCCGGATCGCCGAGAGGACGCGGCCCTCGTCCTCGGGATGGATGTCCGACCGGTAGGCCTCGAAGGTGCCCGGGAAGCTGCCCGGCTCGATCCCGTGAATCCGCTCGAGCGCCGGCGACCACTCGACCGTGCCGCTGTCGACGCACCATTCCCAGGTGCCGACGCCACCCGCCTCGAGCGCGAAGGCGGCGCGTTCGTCGAGCGAGGAGAAAGCGGCCGGCGCCGTCCCGGCCTCGCCCGCCTCGCCGCCGCCATACTGCTTCATCGCACTCCCCCTTCGCGGCCCCTGGACCCGGCACCAGAAAAATTGACCGCAGACAAACGTTCGGCGCCGTGAAAGGTTCAGCGCCGCGCGTTGTAGAGGGTCCAGGGCGTCTGCTCGGGGATCTCCCACCCGAGGTAGTGGCGCTCGACGGCCGCGCGCAGGCGCTCGACCAGCGCCGCCTCTTGCGGATCGCGCGAGGCGGCGGCGAGCTGGGCGGCCGCCTCGCGCGCCGCCTCCTCGAGATCGAAGCCGGTCGGCCGGCCCTCCTTCAGCACCAGCTCGCCGCCGACCAGCACGGCCTCGACGTCGCCGGCGCGGGCGCGCTGCACCAGGAAGGCCAGGGGGTCGATCTCCGGCGCCACCCACGGCCAGGTCGGCCGCGTCAGGTCGAGCAGCACGACGTCGGCCGCGGCGCCGGGGCGCAGCGTTCCGAGCTCGCCCTCCCGGCGCAGCAGGCGGGCGCCGCCGGCGGTCGGCAGACCGAAGACCGCGGCCTCGCTCGGCGCCGGGCCGTCGTAGCGCGGCGCGCGGTGCAGGCGCAGCGCCAGGCGCAGCTCGGCGAAGAGGTCCTCGTCGTCGCCGAGCGTCGTGCCGTCCATGCCCAGCGCCACGGTCACGCCCGCCTCGAGCAACGCGTTGAGCGGCGCGATGCCGGCGCGCAGCCGCAGGTTGGAGCTGGGGTTGTGGACCAGCGCGGCGCCGCTCTCGGCGAGCCGCTCGATCTCGCGCTCGCCGAGCCAAACGCCGTGGGCGAGCGAGAAGCGCGGCGAGAGCACGCCGAGCTCGGCCAGGTGCTCGACGGTGCCCTTGCCCCACTCGCGCGGCCCGTGCAGCCCCTCGTAGAGCGATTCCGTGACGTGCGTCTGCACGCCGGCGTCGAGCCGCTCGGCGGCTTCGGCAATGCGCAGCATCAGGGCGTCCGAGACCCACTGCGGGCCGGGCGGCGCCAGCCAGAGGTCGAGCCGCGGCTCGCCGGCCAGTTCGCCGTGCAGCTGCTCGACCAGCGCCAGCCAGTCGTCCTCGCCGATATCGCCGGGCTGCGGCAGGCGCCCCGCGGCGAAGCGCCGGAGGGCCGCGGGCAGGCCGTCGAGGAAGGCGCGGTCGGCGCCTTCGCCCGGCACCAGGAAGGAGCGGGTCATCAGGCTGAGCGCCAGGGTCGCGCGGATGCCGGCGGCACGGTAGCCCTCGAGCGCCCGGCGGGCGTTGGCCTCGTAGGCCTCGGGCCGGCCGCCGTCGCTGTGCACGTCGACCACCGTGGTGACGCCGCTCTGCAGCAGCTTCGCCGAATCGAGCTGCGCCGCCAGCCGCCGGTCGAGCGGCCGGGCCAGGGTCGTGGTCAGCAGCCAGGATTCGAGCAGGTCGTCCGCGATGCCCTGCTGCTGCAGCGTCACGCCGTTGCTGTGGTGGTGCGCGTTGATCAGGCCGGGCAGCAGCGCGACCCGCTCGGAGCCGAGCACCCTGGCCTGCGGATGACGCGCACGCAGGTCGTCCCAGTCGCCGAGCTCGGCGATGCGCCCTGCCTCGATCCTGAGCGCCGCGCCGCCGGGCCGGTCGCGGCCCAGCACGACGTCGTCCGGGGCGCCGCCGGTGACGATCCAGCGGCCGCGCACCAGCAGGCTCTGGCTCATGATCGGCTCCTTCCTTCGCTCGCTTGGCGGCCGCGCCAGTCTCGGTCATGGGGCGCCCGATGGCCAGGGGCCGCCAGGAACCGGGGACGGCAACCCTGGGTCGCTTCGTCGCGGGCGCCCTTCGAATCGGCGTGCTCCCGACAGATCCTCGCCGCAGTTCGCCCGCCTGCTGGGCGACGAGACGGCGGACGGACGCACGGCGGGTGCAACGAGCTCCGGCGGTCGATCCGCCCGGGGTTGATCGGTCCGGGGCCGATCGTCTAGGGCTCGCCGGTCGCGGCGGCCGACCGCCGGACGGAGCCAGGGAGGGCCTCGGCCGTCCCGGCGCAGCCGGCCCGACGGTCGCTGCGCTCCCCGACACCGTCATTCCCCGACACCGTCATTCCCCGACACGGAAGGACCACCCGATGACCCTGCTATCCCGTCCCGCGCTTGCCCGTTCCGCGCTCGCCGCCACCGCCGTCGGCGCCCTGCTCCTCGCGGCCTCCGGCCCGACGCTGGCCAGCGGCCTGTCGCAAAGCAGCGACCAGGGCGCCCAGAGCGTCCAGGGCCAGAGCGCCCAGGCCCAGGCCGCGCCGAGCGACGCTCAGCTCAAATCGTTCGCCGCCGCGACGCTGGCGGTCGAGCGCCTGAACCAGGAGTGGGCCGGACGCATCCAGGCCGCCGAGAACGCCGAGCGCAAGCAGCAGCTGCGCACCGAGGCGATGCAGCAGATGGCCGCCGCGGTCCGCGACGAGGGGCTGACGGTCGACGAATACAATGCCATCGTCGACGTCGTGCAGTCGGACGAGTCCGCGGCCGCGACGGTCACCGAGTATCGCGACCAGATGGGCCGCTGACGCGCGTCCCGCCCAGGCTGATGCCGGCCGGCCGCGAGGCTTCGCGGCCGGCCGGCGCGCAGCGCTCCGGCAATCGTCCGGCAATCGTCCGGCAACCGGCAGGGCCGGCGGATCGAGAGGAAGGACCCCACACCCCGTGATCAGAAGAGCGATCCGTCTGCTCGATTCGCGGAGCCGCCGGCGCCTGGCGCGCTGGCTGCTCGAGAGCCTGCCCGACGCCGAGCGGGCCCACCTGACCGAGACCCTGCTGGCCCGCCCGGTCGCCGTCGACACGCCGCACGGGCCGCTGCACTTCCTCAACCACGGCCGCGGCAGCTGCAAACGGGCCCGCCGGCTGCTGTCGAAGGAGCCGGACACCCTCGCCTGGATCGACGCCATGGCGCCCGGTTCCGTGTTCTGGGACGTCGGCGCCAACATCGGCACGCTCAGCCTCTACGCCGCGCTGCGCGGCGACCTGACGGTGCAGGCCTTCGAGCCGGCGGCGGTCAACTACTACAACTTGACCGCCAACTGCGAGCTGAACGGCCTGGGCGAGCGGCTGCACTGCCATCTCGCCGGCTTCGGCGCGGAGGACCGCCTGGGCACGGTCCGGGTCTCGCAGCGGCTCGCGGCGCGCTCCTTCAGCTTCCGCAGCGAGCCGTCGTTCATGGGCGCCGCGCGCGCCGAGGAAGCCCGCAAGGATCGCAAGAAGGACAAAGAGGCGTCCACCCTCGACCTGCCTGGGCAGCCGGCGCCGATCCACCGGCTCGACTCCTTCGTCGAGGCGCTCGGCGGACGCGTGCCCGACTACATCAAGATCGACGTGCCGGGCATGACCCTGGACATCCTGGACGGCGCCGAGCGCACCCTGGCCGCCCCCGGCCTGCGCCAGCTCCAGGTCGAAGCCAAGCCGGACAGCAAGGGCGGCCGCAAGCTGGTCGCCCTGCTCGGCCGCCACGGCTTCGAGATCGTCGCGCGCCAGCGCCGCGCCGACGGCTCGCCGTCCGGCGACCTGCTGTTCGGCCGGCCGGCCGCGGAGCCCGGCCTCAAGCGCAGCGCCTGAGACGGCGGCGGCCGCTCTCCGCCGGACCCGCCTCGGGGCGCGCGAGCGGAGAACGCGCGGCCGGCGCCGCTTCGGCTTGACTCGCTTTACCGGGCGCCGGGCCCCGTGGCAGATTGCCGCCCTGTCGTCGGTGTCACCCGGCGGCGGCCGCCCGGCGACGCGGGGGGAGCTACGTGACGGGACGTGCGAGACGCTGGGTGCTCGCCGCGCTGGCGACGCTACCGCTCGAGGCCACGGCGCAGACGCCGGCCTACACGCAGCTTCAGCGCGACGTCGTCATCAACGCCGACCTCTGGAGCGCCCAGCCCGAGATCCTGGCTGCCGGCTACGGCTTCGAGGGGATCATGGGCATCCCCGGCCTGAACTCGGCCAACGACCTGGCGCTGGCCGTCGCCGCCGGCGCCGGCGTCAACCTCGATTGGGCCGGACTCGACCCGCTGCCGCCCCTGCGCAACCTGACCTCGGCGGCGAGCCCGCTCGGCATCGCCGCCGCCGGCTTCGGCGGCTCGCCGCTCTACGGCGACGCCATGCCGATCGAGGTCAGCTGGCCGCTGTTGCCGAGCTCGGTCAAGCCCGACAACATCGCGATTCGGCTCAACACCGGCGAGGTCGTCACCCCGACCGTGGCCTCGCTGAACCCGAACTACGACCACAACGAGCGCCACGTCATCGTCGTCTTCGGCCAGTTCGGCAATCGCCTGAGGCCCGGCGAGCCTGGCGCCGTCTACCCCGTCGAGGTCTCCTTCGTCACCGGCGCCTCGCCGATCATGGCGATCGGCCCCGACGGCCCGGTCTCCGTCGTCGGTCTGAGCCAGGCGAGCAGCAATCCCTACCTCGTCGGCCCCTCGCTGGTCGGCGCCAAGCTCAGCCGCTTTTCGCCGGTCGGCGACTTCGCGCCGGCCGCCCTCGCCAACGCCTTCCCGAACGACGCCCGGGCGCTCTACGGCGGCGACGCCGAGTACCGCCTGCGCCTCTTCACCTCCGGCGGCTTCTCACCGGATGGCGTGAGCGGCCTGCTGCCGACCGACTTCGCCACCTTCTTCCGCCTGCACGCGACCGACGCCGAGGGCGAGGCGGTCGTGATCGACGAGGCAGGCAAGACCTACGACCTGGGCGTCGGCACGCTCGAGGTCGTCGGCCTCGCCGAGGTCGGCGCGCCGGTCGAGGGCGAGCCGGAGCGGGCCTACTACGTCGAGGACCACGACAACTACTTCGACATCGTCCTCAAGGGCGACGAGGCGGCGATCCGCCTGCTGCAGTCCGTCGAGATCCCGACGTCCGGCGTCGAGGGTTACAGCGACCTCTACAACCCCGGAGGCCCCGGCCGCACGCCGCAGGCCGGCACGACCTACACCAGGCCGGCGCTGCCGCAGACCTTCCGGATCTACCTCAGCCTGGATTCGCTGGGGACCGTCAGCTGGGCCTCCAGGGATTGGCGCGACTACGACCTGGACGACGACCTGCCGGTCGTCTTCCGGGTGCGCGAGACCGGGGGCGCCGGGCGCCTGACGACCAGCACCAACGACGTCGCGGCCCTGGTCGGCGGCGGTGCCACGGCCGAGGGCGTGGACTTCGCCAACGAGACCGCACGCCCCGGCGTCAGCGACGTCCAGGCCTACCGCGAGGACGCGACCGGCGATCGCATCTACACCCTCGCCGAGGACGAGCAGAAGGCGTTGGCGGCCGACGGCGCCTGGCAGGCCGAGGGCCGCGCCTTCGGCGCCTTCGACTCGCAGGTCCTGGGCAGCGACCCGGTGTTCCGCTTCCACGACACCGTCAACGGCCGGCACCTCTTCACGCCGGACCTGGGCGCCGGGCTTCAGCAGGAGGGCGTCGAGTACCAGGGCGTCGGCTGGTACTCCGCCGTCTTCCCCTGGGCGCTGCCGAGCGAGATCCGCTTCGACCGCAGCGACGACGTCGCGCTCTCCGGCCGCATCGACAGCGACGCGGCCCTGGTCAAGGACGGCAGCGGCACGCTGACCGTCGCCGCGCCGGTCGGCTTTGCCGGCGGCGTGACGGTGCGCGCCGGCAGGCTGGCCGTCGACGGCCTGCTCTCGGGCGGCGCGCTGTCGGTCGGGCCCGGCGGCACGCTCTCGGGCGGCGGGCTGGTCGGCAACCGCGCCACGGTGGCCGGCCGCCTCAGCCCCGGCAGCTCGCCCGGCACGCTGGTCTTCCTGGCCCCGCTCGCGCTCCAGGCCGACGCCGAGCTGGAGATCGAAGTCGACGGCCCCTCCGCGAGCGGCGGCGCCGGCGGCTACGACCGCGTCCTCGTGCTCGGCGCCGGCAGCGACTTCACCGCCGGCGGCAGCCTCGCGGTCCGCCTGCGCGACATCTCGGCACCCGCCGGCAACGACTTCACGCCGGCGCTCGGCCAGAGCTTCGACAGCGTCGTCGCGGCCCAGGGCGGCATCGCCGGGTCGTTCGAGCGACTGGAGCAGCCGGCGCACGGACTGCCGAAGGGCACCCGCTTCGACCTCGTCTACGACGCCCGGTCGATCGACCTGGTCGTGACGCCCGCCTCCTACGAGGCGCTGGCACCGCTCGGCATCGCGCTCGGCGGCAACCAGCCGGCGGTCGCCACGGCGCTGGAGGCGATCCGCCCGGCCGCCGGCGTGCGCCCGCAAGGCGCAGCCGGCGACCTCTTCCCCGCGCTGGCGCCGCTCCAGGCAGAGGCGATCCCGACGGCGCTCGAGGCACTGTCCGGACGGGTCCACGCCGAAGTGCTCGACGGCGCCGCGGCTGGGCAGAGGTTGACCCAGTCGCTGCTGGCCGCGTGCATGGCGCAGCGCCTCGTCGCCACCGAGCCGCGCCCAGCCGCGGCAGCGCCCCAGCGAGACGTCGAGTCCGCGACCCTCGACACAACGGCCGGCGACGCCACGGCCGGCGACGCCACGGCCGCGCCGCCGCCGCCGCAGCGCGACGTGGCTTGGGCACAGCTGCTGGGCGCCAGCGCGGAGCAGCGGCCCGCCGAGGGCCTGCCCGGCTACGACAGCCGGCACCGCGGCCTGGCGATCGGCGCCGACCGCCTGCTGCCGGCGGGCCTCCGGCTCGGCTTCGCAGTCGGCCAGACCGAGTCCGAGGTCTCGGCGGACGATGGCCGCGGCACGGTAACCAGCAGCTTCGTCGCGCTCTACGGCGCACGGGAGGTCGGCGGCTTCAGGCTGGCGGCCCAGCTGCTCGCCAGCCTCGACGACTACGACAGCGAGCGCGCGCTCCGCATCGGCGGCTTTTCGGCGGACCCGGAGGGCGAGACCGGCGGCTGGGGACTGGCCGGCGCCGCCTCGCTCGGCCGGCCCCTGGCGCTGGGCGGCGGCTTGACCCTCGAACCCGGGGCCGGCGTCGCCTTCGGCCATCTGCACCGCGCGGGCTTCACCGAAGCCGACGGCGGCGGTAGCAATCTGGAGATCGCCGCCGGCGGGCGCACCTGGCTGCGCAGCCGGCTCGGCGCCACGCTCGGCTACGCCGGCCAGCGCCTCGCCGGGAGCCTGTCGCTCGGCTGGAGCCGCGAGCTGCTGGACGAGGCAGCGAGCAGCGAGGTCGCGCTCGGCGGCGCCGCCTTCGCGGTGCGGGCGGCGCCGCCCGGCCGCGACGCGGTGGACGTCGGCGCCGGTATCAACGTTGCGCTGGCGCCCGGGCTCACCTTCGGCGCCCGCTACCGACTGACCGCCAGCAGCCGTGCGACCGGCCATGCCGGCATGGTCGACCTGCGCTTCGTCTGGTAGCCGTCGGGCGCCGGCACGGCACCGGGGGGCGAACCCGCCGAGCACGCCCGGCCGCGAAGGTCGGTCTCAGGCGCAGCGCCTGAACCGGCCGGTGCCGGTTCCGCGCGAGCGGCGATGGCGCCCCGCTCGAGAAATCCGGGCTAGCGCGCCGCCGCCCGGCGTCGGCGCCGCAGCAGGCCGAACGCCAGCGGCAGGATCCAGATCGCCAGCGTCGCGACGCCGAGCACGCCGGCGATCGGCCGCTCGAACAGCCCGAGCACGTCGCCCTGGGTGCTGACCAGGGCCTGCATCAGGTGCTGCTCGACCAGCTCGCCCAGCACGATGCCCAGCACCGTCGGCGCGATCGGAAAGCCGTTCTCCTCCATGAAGTAGGCGAGCAGCCCGAGCGCCAGCATGACGCCGATGCCGAAGGTGCTGTTCTCGATGGCATAGGAGCCGACGATCGCCAGCACCAGCAGCGCCGGCATCAGCAGCTGGCGCGGAATGCGCAGCAGCAGGCCGGCCGCGCGGATCGCCAGGAAGCCGAAGGGCAGCAGCAGGATGTTGGCGAGCAGGAAGCAGAGGAACACGGCATAGACCAGGTCGGCGTTGTAGATGAACACCGTCGGCCCGGGATTGAGGCCCTTGAGGTAGAGCACGCCGATCGCGATCGCCGTGATGGTGTCGCCGGGGATCGCGAAGACCAGGGCGGGGATCCAGGCGGCGCTGAGCGCGGCGTTGTTGGCGGAGCTGCCGGCGACGATGCCTTCGGCGTTGCCTTTGCCCCAGCGCTCGGGATGGCGCGAGAAGCGCTTGGCGACGGCGAAGGAGATCCAGGAGGCGATGTCGGCGCCCGCCCCCGGCAGCGCGCCGATGGCCGTGCCCAGCGCGCTGCCGCGCAGGGCGTGCCGCCAGTTGCCGAGCATCTCGCCGAGCGCGCGGCGCCCGACCGAGCCGGAGCGCGCGTCGAAGCGCCCGGTCGCGCTGTCGCCGCGTAGCAGTGTGCGCAGGATCTCGGCCAGCGCGAACATGCCGATCAGCGCCGGGATGAAGCTGATGCCGTCGTAGAGGTCGGCGACCCCGAAGGTGAAGCGCGGATGGCCGGTCGTGTAGTCGATGCCGATGGTCGCGATCAGCACGCCGACCAGCAGCGAGATCGCGCCCTTGATCCGGTCGCGGCCGCTGACCAGCACCGCCGAGCTGAGCCCCAGGCAGGCCAGCCAGAAGAACTCGAAGCTGCTGAAGCCGAGCGCGAACTGGGCCAGCAGCTGGGCGCCGAACATCAGGATGATCGTGCCGAAGATGCCGCCGAAGGCGCTGCCCAGGGCGTTGATGCCGAGTGCCAACCCGGCGTCGCCGCGCCGGGTCATGGCGTAGGCCTCGTCGCAGTAGGCGGCCGAGGCCGGGGTGCCCGGCATGCGCAGCAGGGCGCCGGGGATGTCGCCGGCGAAGATCGCCATCGCGGCGGCCGAGACGACGGTCGCGATCGCCGCCAGCGGGCTCAGGAAGAAGGTGATCGGGATCAGCAGGGCGACCGCCATGGTCGCGGTCAGGCCGGGCAGCGCGCCCACGGTCAGCCCGAACAGGCTGGCCAGCAGCAGGCTGATCAGCGTGTTCGGCTCTGCGACCAGCGTCAGGGCGGCGAGAAAGCTGTCCATCGCGTCAGCTCGCGCCGCTCAGATCACGCCGGCCAGCGGGCCGAGCGGCAGCGGCACCTTGAGCATCATGCGGAACAGCAGGTCGAAGGCGAGGGTCAGGCCGGCCGCGAGGCCGAGCGACCAGAGCGGACCCTGGCGCAGCCAGAGATAGAAGACCAGCAGCGTCGCGAAGGTCAGCAGGTGAAAGCCGAGGGTGCCGCCGGCGAACAGGAAGGCCAGCGTCGCCGCGAAGGCCAGCGCCACGCTGACCAGGCCCCGCCGCGTCGCCGGGGCGACCGGCGCGGTCTCGTCCCCGTCGGGCTCGTCCCCGTCGGGCGCGCCGGGCGCCGCGCCGCGGGCCCGCTCGCGCAGGCCCCGGGCGGCCAGCAGCAGACCGCAGACCGCCAGGGCCGCGGCGACGATGCCCGGAAAGAACCCCGGCCCGTAGAACTGTCCCTCGATCCGGGGAAAGCCGCGGCTGTACCACAGCACCGCCAGGGCGAGCGGCACCAGCCCCGCTCCCAGGCCGAGGTCTCCGACGCGCATCGCCGCCGCCCGCCGCTGGTCGCCGCCCGTCCTGCCGCGGTTCCTACTGCTCGAGCGCGCCGAGCACCTCGCGCATCTTCTCGAGGTCCTGGGCCATGTGCTGGCGGAACTGCTCGGGGCCGCGCCAGACCAGGGTGAAGCCGCGGTCCTCCAGCGGCTTGCGGAAGGCGGGATCCTGGACCGCCTTCTCGACGGCCGGGACCAGCACGCTGGTGACCTCCTCCGGCAGGCCCTTGGGACCGACCAGCCCGTGCCAGAGCGCGAAGGTCCAGTCGCTGTCGATCGCCTCGCCCAGCGTCGGCACCTCGGGGAAGGTCTTCAGCCGCTCATCGGTCATCACCGCCAGCGGGCGCAGCTCGCCCGCCTCGACGAGCGCGCGCGCCTCGGCCAGGGAGGCCGTGGCGAAGGTCGAGTTGCCGGCGGCGACGTCGAGCTGGCCGGCGGTGCCGCCCTGGGTCGGGACCCAGATCACGCTCTTCGGATCGAGGCCGAGGTCGAGCATCAGGCCGACGAAGGCGACGTGCCAGTTGACGCCCGGCGCCGCGCCGGTGCCCTTGAGCTCGCCGGGGTTGGCCTCGATCGCCGCGACCAGGTCGGCCATGGTCTCGTACTCGCTGTCGGCGCGCACCGTGACGCCAGAGGCCAGGGCGTTGGTCTGGCCGATCGCGGTGTAGTCCTCGTAGGTTAGGTCGGACAGGCCCTGCGGCTGATAGAGGCTGACGTCGCTGGCGACCAGGCCGATGGTGTAGCCGTCGGGCTCGGCGCGGGCGATGGCCTGGCTGCCGGGCACCCCGGCGCCGCCGCCGCGGTTGACGACGTTGACCGGGACGCCGAGCTCCTCCTGCAGCACCGCGGCCAGCGAGCGCGAGACCATGTCAGTGCCGCCGCCGGCCGGATAGGGCGCGATGATGGTGATCGGCCGGTCCGGATAGTCGGCGGCGCCGGCGCTGCCGGCCAGGGCCGTGAAGGCGAGCGCGGCGACGCCGGCGCGAAGGACTCCTGAGAGTCGGATCATCTGGTTGTTCCTCCCGTGGCCGTCCCTGTTCGGGACGTTGTTTCTTGTAAGGCTCTCGAAGCGACCCTGCCGGGGTCCCTCCCCGGCGAGCCCATCTTCGGGCCGTGCTGCGGCATCCTCCCGTCGCGACGGTTGGTATACCAGATTGGAGGCTGGCATCCGTCCGACCCGGCAGTCAATCGTGCAGCCCAAGATTTCCTGGCCTTCTTCGCAGGGCGTGGGCCCGGGAAGGTGTCCGTCGTGTATGCACGTGTGCCGCGATCGCGGGACGCCGCCTTCCGCCCGCGGCCTGCGGCACCGGCCCGCACGCGGAACGCGCCGGCCCCAGGGACCGGCGCGCGCGACGACCGTCGCGGCCCGGCCGGCGGCCGCGCTTCCGGAAAGTCGAATGGAGGAAGGGGCGCCTCGG
>JAUILQ010000015.1 GCA_030433005.1 Alphaproteobacteria bacterium | reverse complement strand
ATGCCTGCTCTTTGCAAACGGTCCCAATAATCCAGCAACCCTAAGGCCACCGCATCAAGGACCGCCGCCCAGGCATCCCTTCCTACAAAATCACAATGTCAAACAGCGACGCTGCCCGAAGGCAACAAACCCGACCCCGCCGAATCGCTCGGCGCAGAAGGGCCAAGAAGTATAGCTGTGGATGGTCCGGTTAGCAATGCCGTTGGAAGGCTGGGCTTCCGGACCAAGGCCGCGATCTGCGAGGCCCCGAGGGGCGCTCCGTTGCGCGGCGAAGGCGTATATAGGGGGGTCGCTTCGGCTTGTCAAAGACCTTTCTTCACGGCTCCGACATTTTTGCGCGCGCCCCCGCCGAAGCCCGCAGCAGCCCTCGCTGCAGGCGCTAAAGCGAGAGAATCGTTCACAGAATGCCCAGCTCGCGCAGCTCGGCGGCGAGCGCCGGCGGCAGGTCGCCGGTGCCGTCCGAGGCCGTCTCGGACAGGTCCGCCGGCGCGTCCTCGTCGCGCAGGTAGCGCCAGCCCTGGAACGGCCGGTGGCTGCGCGGCAGCACCCGGACCAGACCGGGATCGAGGACCAGCCGGGTGAAGCCGCGGCCCTCGGCGTCGACCGCGCTCTCGATGTCGGCGAGGCGCTGGCGCGCCTGCACGACGCCGCGGATGACCCAATAGATCGAGCCGCCCTCGAGCAGCTCGTCGCGGCGGCGCGGCTGCATGCGCGTGCCGTGCCAGACCCGGCCGTCGGCGGCCAGCCGCCGCTTCTGCCAGGCCTGCAGGTCGTCGACCGACTCCGTGCCCACGGAGAGCTTGATGAGATGCAACGCCACGTCGGATCAGGCCGGCGCCGCCGAAACGGTCTTCAGGGTCACGCCGCGACCCTCGCTGCCAGCGCCCGGGCGACCTTCGAGGCCGGCGGCCGGCCGAGGGCGTCGGAGATGAAGCGCCCGGCGGCCGCCACCTGTTCGAGATCGACGCCGGTCTCGATGCCCAGTCCGTGCAGCAGGTAGAGCACGTCCTCGGTGGCGACGTTGCCGCTCGCGCCCTTGGCGTAGGGGCAGCCGCCGAGCCCGGCGACGGCGCTGTCGAGCGTGGCGACGCCGAGCTCGAGGCAGGCGTGCAGGTTGGCCAGGGCCTGGCCGTAGGTGTCGTGGAAGTGCAGCGCCAGGCGCTCGACCGGCACGGCCTCCGCGACCGCCTCGACCATGGCCCGCGCCCGCGCCGGCGTGCCGACCCCGATGGTGTCGCCGAGCGAGATCTCGTAGCAGCCCAGCCCGTCCAGCGCGGCGGCGACCTCGGCGACGCGCGCCAGAGGCACCTCGCCCTCGTAGGGGCAGCCGAGCACGCAGGAGAGATAGCCGCGCACCTTGAGGCCGGCCTCGAGCGCCCGCCCGGCGACCGGCCGGAAGCGCTCCAGCGACTCGGCGATCGAGCAGTTGATGTTCTTGCGGCTGAAGCTCTCGGAGGCGGCGCCGAACACCGCGATCTCCTCGGCGCCGGCGGCGAGCGCCGCCTCCAGGCCCTTCTCGTTGGGGACCAGCACCGGATAGGCGGTCCCCGGCCGGCGTCGGATGCGCCGCAGCACCTCGGCCGAATCGGCCATCTGCGGCACCCACTTGGGGCTGACGAAGGCGCCGGCCTCGACCGCCGGCAGGCCCGCCTCCGACAGCCGGTCGATCAGCGCCACCTTGGTCTCCAGCGGCACGACCGCCTTCTCGTTCTGCAGGCCGTCGCGCGGGCCCACCTCGACCAGCCTGACCCGTTGCGGCAGCGTCATTCGCGCGTCTCCTCTGCGTCCCCGGCGGCCTGGCGCGGCTCGGCGCCGCCCGCCGGCGTGGCCGGCTCGCCCTCCTCCTCGGCCGTGCCGAGCAGCCAGTCGTCGATCGCCGCCTCCTCGGCGTCGCTCAGCGCGACGCCGCGCTCGCGGCAGCGGTGGCGGACGTTCTCGCGAAAGGCCTCGGCGAGCGCGTCGACGTCGCCGGCCAGCGCGTCGAGGTCGAGACGCGCCAGGCGGAAGCCGTAGAACACGAAGCCGATGTCGCGCTCGGCGACCGGCGTGCCGGCGTCGGCCAGCCGGCGGCGCGTGGCGTGCACCACGTCGGCCTGGGCGCGGGCGCCTTCCGCCAAGGCCGCGGCCATCGCCTCGAACAGCGCGTCGTAGCTCTCGCCGGGCAGCGCCGGCGTGCCGGTCGCCTCGGCGACCCGCTCGATCAGCGGCGACGCCGGGTCGTCGGCAGCCGGGTCGTCGGCACCCGCGGCCCCGGCCGGCCCGGGTGCCGACCGGGCGCCCGGCTCGGGCCGCGCGGCGGCGCGGCGCGGCGGCTCGTGGCGCTGCGGCGCATAGGCGTAGCGGTCGGCGACCGAGACGGCCGGCGCCAGGCGCTCGTCGATCAGCCGGCTCAACGAGCCGGTGCCGAACCAGCGGCCCTCGCGCAGCTCCGGACCGAAGCGCTTCAGCGCCTGCCCGCCGAGCTGCGAGAGCAGCAGCGGCTTGGGCGCCTTGAGCACGGTCTCGCGCAGAAAGGCGAGCAGCTCCGCCTCGCCGGCCGGGGCCCGGGCGCTGCGCTCGAGGCCGAGCGCCCCGACCATGAAGCGCTCCAGCGGCACCACGACGTCGGCCGAGGCGCGCAGCGCCGGGGCCACCTGCTCGCTGGCCAGGATCGTGGTGCGCCGGTCGTGCAGGCGCAGGCGCAGCAGCACCGGCGCGAAGTCGGCGTCGCCGGACAGCAGCAGGAACTCGTCGAAGCGCGTCTCGTGGGCCAGCGCCTCGACGATGTCGAGCGCCATCTGGATGTCGGCCGAGTTCTTGCCGCCGTAGGTCAGCGAAGGGCAGTCGACGACATGGAAGCCGGCCTGCACGAAGCCGGCGCGCTGGCGCCAGAAGGCCGCCGGGTTGAGATAGCAGCGGCGCAGCAGCACGCGCCGCGGCGACGCTGCCCCGGCCCCGGCCCCGGCCGGCTCGGCCTCCGGGTCTCCGGCCAGCGCGTGGCGACCCGCCTCGAACCAGGACAGCCAGGCCAGCGGAAACTGGGCGAAGCTCTCCGCCGCCTGGGGATCGCGCTCGCGCAGGCCCGAGAAGACGTTGTCGAAGTCGACGAAGAGCGCGGCGCGCAGGTAGTCGGAGTCGGGCGTCGGATCGGGCGTCGGATCGGGCATCGGGTCGGCTCGGCTCTCCGGGGCGCGGGGCGGCGCCAAGTCTAATCCAGAACTGGGTCCGCCGGCCGCCGCCGCCAAGGTCTGCAGCGCGGAACCCGCCACCGCTTCAGTCGCCGGCCGCCTCGAAGGCGATCAGCTCGGCGCCCTCCTCGACCGAGTCGCCTTCGCCGAAGTGCACGGCGACGACCGTGCCGTCGGCCGGCGCGACGATGCCGTGCTCCATCTTCATCGCCTCGAGGACCAGCAGCGCCTGGCCGCGCTCGACGCGCGCGCCGGCCTCGACCGAGACGCGCACGACCTTGCCGGGCATCGGCGCGACCAGCCGGCCGCCGACCTCGTCCTCGCCGGCCGCCCCGGTCAGCGGGTCGAGCAGGCGCAGGCGCCGGGCCCGGCCCTCGACGATCAGCGTCAGCTCGTCGCCGTCCCAGAGGTCGCGGGCGCGCACCAGGCGGCCGTCGAGGAAGCCGACGAGGCGGCCCTCGGCATCGCGGCGCACCTCGGTCTCGATGCGCCGCCCGCCGACCTCGACCAGGGCGCCGGCGGCGCCGTAGTGGACCAGCGCCGAGAGCTCCTCCTCGCCGGCGCGGAAGGTCAGCCGGCGCTGGGTCTCGTCGTTGAGCCGCCAGCCGTCGGTGCGGAACCAGGGCGAGAAGCGGTCTTCCGAGGCGGCGGCCAGTCGCCCGGCCTCCTCCTGCCGGCGCAGCAGCTCGGCCAGGCAGGCCAGCGCCAGGCTCTCCGGATCGGGCGCGCCCTCGGGCGCCAGCAGGTCGTCGGCGTGGCGCGGGATGAAGCCGGTATCGAGTTCGGCCGCGGCGAAGGCCGGATGGCCGGCGATGGCGGCGAGCAGCGGCAGGTTGGTGGTCAGGCCGGCGACCTCGGTGCCGGCCAGGGCCTGCTGCAGCCGGCGCACCGCCGCCGGCCGGTCGGCGCCGTGGACGACGACCTTGGCGATCATCGGGTCGTAGAAGGGCGTGATCGAGTCGCCGGTCTCGACGCCGCTGTCGACGCGCAGGCCGGTGACCTCCTCCGGGAAGGCGAGGTGCGCCAGCCGGCCGGTGGCCGGCAGGAAATCGCGCGCCGGGTCCTCGGCGTAGAGCCGGACCTCGATGGCGTGGCCCTGGCGCTCAATCTCGGCCTGCCCGAGCGGCAGCGGCTCGCCGGCGGCGACGCGCAGCTGCCACTCGACGAGGTCCTGGCCGGTGATCGCCTCGGTCACCGGATGCTCGACCTGCAGGCGGGTGTTCATCTCCATGAAGAAGAAGTCCTCGCCCTCGGCGATGAACTCGACGGTGCCGGCGCCGACGTAGCCGATCGCCTGGGCGGCCGCGACGGCGGCCTCGGCCATGGCGGCGCGCCGCGGCTCGGTCATGCCGGGCGCCGGCGCCTCCTCGACGACCTTCTGGTGGCGGCGCTGGATCGAGCAGTCGCGCTCGAAAAGGTGCACGGCGTTGCCCTGGCCGTCGCAGAACACCTGCATTTCGATGTGGCGCGGCCGCTGAAGGTACTTCTCCAGCAGCACGCGGTCGTCGCCGAAGGCGCCGCGCGCCTCGCGCTGCGCGCCCTCCAGGGCGGCCGCGAAGTCGGCCGCGCGCGGCACCGGGCGCATGCCCTTGCCGCCGCCGCCGGCCGAGGCCTTGATCAGCACGGGAAAGCCGATGCGCTCGGCCTCGCGGGCGAGCAGCGCCGGGTCCTGGTCGTCGCCGTGGTAGCCGGGCACCAGCGGCACCCCGGCCCGTTCCATCAGGCGCTTGGCCTCGCTCTTCGAGCCCATCGCCCGGATCGCCTCGGCCGGCGGGCCGACGAAGACGACGCCGGCGGCGGCGCAGGCCTCGGCGAAGCCGGCGTTCTCCGACAGGAAGCCGTAGCCCGGATGGATCGCCTCGGCGCCGCTGGCCCGGGCGACCTCCAGGATGCGCTCGCCCAGCAGGTAGCTCTCGGCCGCCGCGGCGGGGCCGATCCGGTAGGAGTCGTCGGCCTCGCGCACGTGGCGCGCGCCGGCGTCGGCATCGGAATGCACGGCGATCGTGCGGATGCCGAGGCGGCGGGCGGTGCGCGCGATGCGGCAGGCGATCTCGCCGCGGTTGGCGATCAGCAGGCTCGAGAACATGGTCGGGCGACGCTGCCCGCTGGCGGGCCCGGAATCAAGCGATTCAAGCGGCTCGTGCGGCGGATCCCCGGACGCGTCAGGCCGGGTCCTCGGGCCGGCGCGGCGGCGCCGCGACGATGCCCTCGGTAAGGCGGCTGTAGTCGTCGGCGCGCAGGGCGTCGAGGGTCGCGGTCACTTCGTCGGCCGGCAGTCCGAGCTGCCCGAGCACGATGGCGCCGAGCTGCAGGCTGGCCTCGATGGTCTCCGGCACCACGGCGGTGGCGCCGGCGGCGTGCAGCTCCTCGCTGTGCCGCAGGTCGCGCGCGCGCACGAAGATCGGTAGTCTGTCGGAGAAGGCACGCAGCGCCTCGACGACCTGGGTCGCCTGGACCGGGTCGTCGAGCGTGATCACCGCGGCCCGGGCGCGCTCGAGCCCGACCGTCTCCAGTACCTCCAGGCGGCTCGCGTCACCGTAGTAGACGCTGAGGTCGTGCTTGCGGCAGTGGGTGACGCGCGCCGGGCTGGCGTCGAAGCCGACGTAGGGCACCTGGAGATTCGACAGCGCGATGGCGACCGACTGGCCGACCCGCCCGAAGCCGGCGATCACGACGTGGTCGCTCAGCTCCTCGGCCTCGGGGCCGGGTCGCGCCACGACGCTGGCCTCGCCGTCGCCGCGCAGGCGGTCGGCGAGCAGCCGGCCGAGCCAGGCGACCCCCGGCGTCGCCACCATGGTCAGCACCACCAGGGCGATCACGCCCTGCCCCAGCAGCGGCTCGACCACGCCGAGCGCCATCGCCGTGCCGACCAGCACGAAGGCGAACTCGCCGCCCTGGGCGAGCTGCGAGCCGACGCGCAGAGCGAGCTCGCCCGGCAGGCGGAACAGCCGGCACAGCCCGGCGATGACCAGCGCCTTGCCGAGCATCAGCGCGACCAGCCCGAGCGGCAGCTGCCACCAGAGCGCGGCGATCAGCCCGAGGTCGATAGACATGCCGACCGACATGAAGAACAGGCCGAGCAGCAGCCCGCGGAACGGCCGGATGTCGGCCTCGACCTGGTGGCGGTAGGCGCTGCCCGACAGCAGCAGGCCGGCCAGGAAGGCGCCGAGCGCCATCGACACGCCGGACAGCTGCATCAGGTAGCCGCTGCCGAGCAGCACCAGCAGGGTGGTTGCGACGAACAGCTCGGGACTGCGGCTGCCGGCGATCACCCGGTACAGCGGCTGCAGCACGAAGCGCCCGGCGAGCACGGTCACCGCGACCGCGGCCACCGCCTTGGCGGCGGCCAGGCCGATCGCCGCGAGCAGCGAGCCCTCGGGACGGGCGAGCAGCGGCACCAGCGCCAGCAGCGGCACGATCGCCAGGTCCTGCATCAGCAGGATCGCGAAGCCGACCCGGCCGGAGCGCGAGGCGAGCTCGCCGCGCTCGACCATCAGCTGCAGCACGAAGGCGGTCGAGGACAGCGCCAGCCCGCCGCCGATGACGATCGCCGGCTCCAGCTCGACGCCGAGTGCCAGCGCGGCCAGCGCCACCAGCAGTCCGGTCAGCAGGACCTGGCTGCCGCCCAGCCCGAAGACGTAGGTGCGCAGCAGCGTCAGGCGCGCCAGCGACAGTTCCAGGCCGATCGCGAACAGCAGGAAGACGATGCCGAGCTCGGCCAGGATCGCGACGGCTTCCGGGTCCGGGATGAAGGCGAGGCCGCTCGGCCCGACCAGCAGCCCGGCAGCGAGGTAGCCGAGCACAGGGCTGGAGCGCAGGTAGCGGAAAAGGGGAACGACCAGCACCGCGGCGGCCAGGAAGACCAGGGCGTCGCGTAGGAGGTGCAGTTCCTGTTCGTGCATACCCTCTTCCGGAGTCGGTCTGTCGGCGCCGGACGAAGCCTAGCGTCTGGCGGCCGGGCGGAACAGCCCGGCGTCCTCGGGAGTCTATGCCGCGGCACGCAGCGATGCGAGAGTCGCCTCGGGCGACCGCCCTCCCCGCCCCAAGCCGGGCCGGCCGGCCCTTCCGGGGGCGGCCACCCGGAGCGAACCGGCAGGAGCCGAGATCCGAGATGCGCGCACGCCTGCGATACCTGCACTACGTCATCGTCAACTCCTTCTGGTTCATCCCGGGGCTGATGCTGATCGCCTCGATCGCGCTGGGCCTGCTCAGCGCGGTCCTCGACCGGGCGCTGCAGAGCCGGTGGAGCGACGATCTGAGCTGGATGCTCTGGGTCGGCCCGGACGGCGCCCGGACGATCCTGGAGGTCATCGCCAGCTCGATGATCGGCGCAACCAGCCTGGTCTTCTCGATGACCCTGGTAACCCTGACCCTGGCCTCCTCGCAGCTCGGCCCGCGGCTGCTGGCGATCTTCCGCGGCGACCGCATGACCCAGGTCGCGCTCGGCGTGTTCGTGGCGACGCTCGCCTATGCTCTGCTGATGCTGCGCCTGGTGCCCCCCGAGACCCAAGGTGGCGAGGCCTTCGTGCCGCTGGCCGCGGTCACCGTCGCCCAGCTGATGACGCTGATCAGCCTCGCCGTGCTGATCTACTTCATCCACCACCTGGCCCAGCTGCTCGAGGCCGACACCATCGTCTCGCACGTCGGCCGCGCGCTCGACGGCAGCGTCGACCGGCTGTTCCCGCGGACCGGCCACCCGGACCGCGGCACCGAGCACGACGGGGCGGAGGAGACCGAGCAGGACGGCGAGGTCGCGCCGGACGCCGACGACGACAGGGACCGCGACGACCGCTTCGTCATGGTCGTCAAGACGCGCCGCTCCGGCTACGTGCAGACCGTCGCGCAGTCGAGCCTGGTCTCGCTCGCGGCCGAGGCCGGGGGCCGCATCGACCTGCTGATCATGGCCGGCGACTTCCTGGTCGCCGGCCAGACGATGGCCCGCTTCCATCCGCTGGACAACGCCACCGACCAGCTCAAGCAGGACATCCGCGACTGCGTGACCATCGGACCGAAGCGGACCCAGGCGGAGGACCTCGAGTACGCCGTCAACGCGCTGGTCGAGATCGCCCTGCGCGCGCTCTCGCCGAGCCTCAACGACCCCTTCACGGCGATCGCCTGCATCAACCGGATCGGCAGCGCCCTGGCGCTGGCGATCAACCGCCGGGACCCGCCGCTGGTGCATCGCGACGAAGCGGGCGAGATCCGCCTGCACCTGCCGGCCCGCGGCTTCATCGAGGTGCTGCACGGCGGCTTCGACGACATCCGGCGGGCCGCCGTCGAGCACCCGCCGGTGCTCCGCGAGATGGTCAAGCGGCTGACCGCCCTGGCCGACCTGGCCGCCGATCCCGAGCGCCGCCGGGCGATCGAGAGTCAGGCCGAGGCGATCCGGCGGGCCGTCGAGGCGAACCTGGGCGAGCCGCGCGACCGGGCCCGGGTCGAGCGGGAGCTGGACGGCCTGGACCGCCGCCTGCGCCGCTGGAAGCGGGAGCAGGAGGGCGCCTGACCGGTCGAGGCCTCAGCGCTTCGGGCGCTCCGGGTGCTCCAGGCTGAAGCGGCGGATCTCCGCGAAGCCGAACAGCAGCAGCAGGACGCCGAGCACGATCTCGACCGAGGCGATGACGCGGACCAGCTGACCGGCCGGCGCGATGTCGCCGTAGCCGACGGTCGACAGCGTGATCACCGAGAAGTAGAGCGCGTCGAGGAAGTCGATGCTGGCGGGCACGCCGTCGAGCACGAAGGGCGGCCGGGCGCTCAGGCGATCGATGATGCGGTAGATCGCGGCGAACACGATGACGATCATCGAGTAGAAGGTGACGAAGGCGAAGACCGGGACCGCCACCGACCCCATGCGCTGGAAGAAGTCCTCGAACAGCAGCCCGGTGTCGATCAGGAACACGCAGATCGTGCGCGTCGCCAGGATGACGAAGACCGTCACCGCGACCATGGCGCCGACCAGGGCCACCCCCTCCTGCAGCGGGCTCTCCGCCAGTCCGGGCACGGCGAAGGTCGTCGCGCCGACGACCATCACCGGCGCCAGCCAGGCCAGCAGCCGCGGCAGGCTCTCGCGCCGACGCAGCCTGTCGTCGGCGATGATGCTGCGGATCGAGCGCCGCTCGAGCAGCGAGCCGCCGATGAAGCCGGCGAGCGGCAGCACGAAGGCGAGCACCGCGCTCCATTCCGGCGCGCCGGGAAAGTTCACCTCGACGAAGAAGCCGAAGACGCAGAAGTAGGCGGTGATGTAGTTGGCCAGCGCGATCGCGAAGAAGCGGCTGCCGGGGAAGACGAGCAGGAAGAAGCCGGTCGAGCTGAGCAGCCCGAGCAGCACCATCAGCCCGAGCCAGGTGACGTCGCCTTCCGCCGCGCCCGTGACCAGCACGAGCAGCAGACCGGTCAGTCCGACGTGGGTCAGCCAGCGCCGATTCGCCTTCATGGGCGCAGCATGCCGTCAGTCGACGAAAAGCGAAACGGTCTGCCTTCCCGGCGCCGTTCCCGTTCCGATCCAGGGCGTTTCGGCCCAGGGCGTTTCGGGCCGGGCCGTTCCGACCCGCGAATTGCCGCGCCAGCCGGGTCGATGCGCCGCCGTCCCGGGCTCCCGGGGCCGGCGGCGGGGACTCGTCGCGTGGCGGGGACTCATTGCGTGGCGGGGACGATCCGGAGGTCCGCCCCCGAGACCCCCGCCCGTCGGATCAGGCCTTCGCCGTCTCGCCGCTGCCGCTCTTGCTCGCGGAACCGCTCGAGCTGCTCTTGGAGCTGCCGCCCTTGACGAACTCCGAGGCGCGGCGCTTGCCCTCCTGGAACTCGCGCTTGAACTGCTCCTTCTTCTCGGAGGCGTCGAAATCCTCGATCGTGCCGCCCTTGGCGAAGTGCCAGGCGAAGACGCGCCCGACCGCCCAGGTCGTGGCCGCGGCGAGCGCCGGCATCGTCGCGATGCCGAGCACCGGGCCGACGAAGGGCACCGCGCGGACCAGCGAGAAGGTCGCGTAGCCGGCACCGGTCACGGGCAGCACCGAGGCGACCAGCGAGCCGATCGCCGCCTTCACCGCCTGCTCGGAGAAGGGCAGGCCGTAGAGATCGGCGAGCTGGGCGATCATGCGGAGCTGGATCGTGCCGCTGGCGACGACCTCGACGAGGGGCAGCGGGATCAGGCCGCCGGCCGCCGCATAGATCGAATGCCGCCGGATCGTGTCGCTGACCAGCGAGGGAAGCGTGTCCTCCGACGTCTCGGTTTCTTCGGAACCCTTAGCCTCTTCCGCCATGAGAATCCCCTTGTCGCGACCGGCCGGGACGGCCGATTTCCATAGAGTTGGCAGGGTATTCCGCTGCCCGTGAAACATCAATACGTCGCTGCATTAAGGTTTGCCGGCAGCGGCGCGCCCGGGTGGGCGGCTTCGGGCAAGTGTTGTAAAGAATGGCGACTTCGCCGGCCCGCCTCCCCCGGCAGGCGCGGCGGCCCCTCCTCCCACAGCGGACGGCGCCTGCTGCCATGACGCACGATATCCTCGCGCAGCGAATTGCGGTCGCCCCGCACTTCTCGGTGCACCTCCAGGACGCCGAGCGGGTGCTGCTGCTCTCCGAGGAACGCAGCTTCCGCCTGCGCGGAGCGCTCTACTGCGCGCTGCTGTCCCGGCTCGACGGCAGCCTGACCGGCCGGCAGCTCTGCGACCAGTTCCGGGAAAGCGCGAGCGAGCAGGAACTGACCTCGATCCTGGAGACGCTGATCGAGCGCGGCTACCTCGTGGTCCTGCCGCATCGCTTCGGCCCCAACCTCTCCGCCTACTGGAGCGCCCAGGGCGAGCCGCCGAGCCTGGCCGAAGAGCGGATCGCCGCGCGCCGGCTCGGCGCCCTCGCCCTCGGCCGGGACGAGGCCGCCGGGCCTGGCGGCGCCGACGCCCTGCTCGCGCTGCTCGCCGGCTCGGGCTTCGCGCTCGCCGAGCCGAGCGAGGCCGACCTGCTGTTCGTGCTGGTCGACGACTACCTGCAGCCCTCGCTCGCCGACTTCGCCGCCAGCCGGGCGGCCGGCCGCGACTGGATCCCCGTCAAGCCGGGCGGCCTGACGGCCTGGCTGGGCCCGCGGTTCGGGCCGACGGCACCGGCCAGCGACCATCCCGCCGGTCTCGACGAGGCCGGCGCGCCCTGCTTCCACTGCCTGGCGCGGCGCCTGATCACGCACCGCCCCGGCGACACCCTGGTCGAGTCGCCGCCGAACGGACTGCGGCCGGCGCGCGGCTGGACCGCAGGCAGCCTGGCGCTGGCCCGCGGCTTCGCGACGGCCGAGGCGCAGCGACTGGTCCGCGGCGAGGCGACGCGCAGCGAGCGCCATCTGCTCACCCTCGACGTGCGCACGGCGCAGATCGAGAGCCACCTCGCCCCGCGTTTCCAGGACTGCCCGGTCTGCCAGGACGCCCGGGGCCGCGCCGGGCCGCGGCGCGGCGACGCAGCCGCTCCCGCGCCGCTGCGGCTGCGCAAAGTCGCGACCGGCGGCGACGGCGACGGCGGCTGGCGCGCGCTCAGCGCCGAGCAGGCGCTGGCACGCCTCGAGCCGCTGATCAGCCCGCTCACCGGCATCGTCTCGCACATCGCGGACATCGAACTGGCCAAGGGCCTCTACCTGTCGGTCGCCTCGCAGGCCAACCGCGAGCGCGTCGACCCGCGCGAGAACCGCCGCCTGGGCAAGCCCGGATCCGCCGGAGGCAAGGGCCTGAGCCCGGTGCAGGCGCGGGTCAGCTGCCTCGCCGAGGCGGTCGAGCGCTACGCCGCCGGCTGGACCGGCAGCGAGCCTCGACGCGCCGCGCGCTACCGGGAGCTCGGCGAGGAGGCTGTGCACCCCGCCGCTCTGCTCGGATTCAGCCGGTCGCAGTACGAGCGCCGCGACAGCCTGAACCCGGGCTGCGACCCCATGCACTACATCCCGGAGCCCTTCGACGAGGGACGGGTCGTCGACTGGTCGCCGGCCTGGTCGCTGACCAAGGACGCGCCGCGCTGGCTGCCGACTCGCTTCTGCTACTACGAGTACCGCTCGCCCGACGCCGAGCGTGACCACCGCTTCTGCCTCGGCGATTCCAACGGCTGCGCCTCGGGCGGCACGCTCGAGGAGGCGATCCTGCAGGGACTGCTCGAGGTCGTCGAGCGCGATGCCGTCTCGGTCTGGTGGTACAACCGCCTGCAGCGGCCGGCAATCGACCTCGCGCTCGTCGAGCCGCGCCTGCTCGCCGCCATGCTCGGCCACGCCGAGGCCGAGGGCCGCAGCCTCGAGGTGCTGGACCTGACGACCGATCTCGGGGTGCCGGTGATGGCGGCCGTTTCCGCGGACGCGGAGAGCGGCGGGCGGATCTCGCTCGGGCTGGGCGCCCATCTCGACCCGGTGGTCGCGGCGACCCGCGCCCTGACAGAGCTCAACCAGATCCTCTACTTCAACGGCGCGCTGGAGCGCGCGGCCGACGCGACGGACCGGACCGGCCCCCGGGAGGAGGCGCCCGACGCCGCGCGCCTCTGGTACGAGTCGGCGACGCTGGCCGAGCATCCCTACCTGGCGCCGTCCCCGGCGCCGCGGCGGCGGCTGGACGCGCTCGGCCCCGGGTGCCTGAGCGCCGAGGGAGTCGACTCGATCGACGCGGCGGTGCGGCGGCTGGTCGACAGGCTGGCGGAACACGGCCACGAGGTGGTGGTGCTCGACTACGACCGGGCGGACGTCCCCCTCGCCTGCGTCAAGGTGGCGGTGCCCGGGCTCTGCCACTTCTGGAACCGGCGCGGCACGCCCCGGCTGTTCGCCGCCCCGGTCGCCGAGGGCGCGCTGGCGGAACCGCTGGCCGAAGACGCCCTCAATCCGGTCAGCTTCTACATCTGACGGGGCGGGCGCCGACCCGCGGCGGCGGATCAGTCCTTCTGGTCAGTCCTTCTGGGCGACCTCGACGCGCTCGTCGTCGCGGGTCACGAAGACCTCCTCGGTCGAGCGCAGCAGCAGCACGGCGAGCAGCATGACGACCGGGGTCAGCAGGACCGCGAGCAGCGTCACCGCGACGAACCCCGCCCGGGTGTGGCGCCCGAGGTAGCCGATGCCGAAGCAGCACAGCACGTAGATGAACAGCAGGGGGAAGTAGACCATCACGAGCTCTCCTCGACTTGGGGCCGTCACTTGTCAGGGCCGTGGCTCAAGGCCGTGCGACGCGGCGAAGGGCGATCACTGGTCGGCCGGCTTCAGTCTCTCGAAGTCGTCGGGGGCGATGACGCCGGGCGACAGCTCGGTGCCGCTGGGACTGCCGGGCCGCGTCTCCTCGATGCCGCGCGACAGCTCGTCCGCGTCGAGGCTGTCGCCGCGGGCGCGCCCGCCGGCGTCGCTCCGGGCCCCGTCGTCCCGCTCGCCGTCGTCCCGGGCGCCGTCGCCGGATGCGCCGTCGCGCTTGGCGGGCGGCACGAAGGACTGGCCGTTGTTCACGCCCTCGTTCAGCACGTCCAGGCCGCTGTCCTTGAAGATCGACGGCAGGTCCGACCACTCCGGAAGCTGCCCGCCGTCGCCGCCGATCGGCGGGACCGGCTGCGGCTCCTCCGGGACGCGACTGATGTCGCTGCCCAGGATCAGCGGCAGCTGGTCCTCGCCGCTGCCGATCACCACGACCTTGCTGTTCGGCGACTTCGACAGCTCGACCGTGGCCTCGATGCCGCGCCAGGTCAGCAGCGTGCTGTTCAGCGCCTGCGAGACGACGGAGTAGAAGTTGCGGATGCCGATGGCCTGGATGCGCAGGCGCTCGGCCTCCTGCCGCTCGGCGGCGAGGCGGAACTGGTAGGAGGCGGCGCGCTGCTCCTGCGCCAGCTTGTCCTCGATCGCGTTGGTGATGTTGCGCGGCAGGGCGATGCGCGTGATCACGACGTCGTCGAAGTTGATGAACTTCGACAGCGGGTGCAGCTCGACGAGCGCCAGGATCTCCGCCTGCAGCTTGTCGTGGTCGACCGAGTAGAGTTCGTTCGAATTGTAGTTGGTGATGGTCTGGCGGATCGTCGCCAGGGTGATCGGCTCGACGATCCGCGAGCGGTAGTCGGTGCCCAGCGTGGTCAGGACGTCGGGCACCGTCTCGTAGACCGGATGGAACAGGGTCGAGCCCTCGACGACCACGTTCATGCCTTCCGCCGACAGCGCGACGACCTGGTAGGGCAGGCGCTGCGTGCGCACCTCGAACAGGTAGATGCGGTCCCACGGCAGCTTCGCCGTCAGGCCCTCCGGGATCACCCGGTTCAGCACCGTGCCGCCGCCGAGCAGGGAATAGAGCACGCCGACGTGGCCCGGCGGGATCGCCACGAACACGAAGCGCCAGAGCACGAGCAGCAGCAGCGCCAGGATCAGCGCCATGCCGACGGCGAAGGCGACGATCCGCTCGCTCCTGCTGAACAGCGGCGTCTTGGTCCGCGTCGTCATTCCCCTGCCCCTTCGTGCGTCTCGCCGTCGTCCGACGTGGTCCCCTGCCCCGGCGCCTCGCCGTCGCCGGGTCTGCCCTCGGCGGCCCGGCCGTCGGCGGCCCGGCCGTCGGCGGCCCGGCCGTCGGCCAATATCAAGGTCCGGTCGGCGATATGGAAGTACCGGTCGTCGTGGCTGACGATGACCAGCGTGCGGCCCTCGGCCTTCCAGCGGGGCACCAGCTCGTCGTAGAAGCGCCGGCGGAAGTCGGGATCCTGGTCGGCGGCCAGCTCGTCGAGCACCAGGACCGGCCGCTCCTCGAGCAGCGCCACGGCCAGCGCCAGGCGCTTGCGCTGGCCGGTCGAGAGGTCGGTGGTCGTGAAGCGGCCGTCGCGGTAGGCGGTCTTGTGGGCGATGCCGAGGTCGGCGAGCAGCGCGTTGACCCGCGCCTCGGGCACCGCCTCCAGGCCGTACAGCCGGTCGAACAGGTGGAAGTCGCTGAACACCGTCGAGAACAGCGAGCGGTAGGCGCGCACGCTGCCCTCGTCGACCGGCGCGCCGTCCCACAGCAGCTTGCCGCTCTGCGGCCGGTAGAGCCGCGTGAAGGTCTTGAGCAGGGTCGACTTGCCGCTGCCGTTGCCGCCGACGATGAACAGCAGCTCGCCTTTGGACAGCTCCAGGCTGGTCGGTCCCATGGTGAAGGTCCGCTGGCCGTCCCGATCGTGGTAGCTGTACAGCAGCTCGACCCCCTCGAGCCTCTCGAAGTCGGCAGCGGCACGGCGCTCCGGTTCGCTCTGCGCCGCCTTCTCCAGGGTCTCCTCGATGCTGTTCAGCTCGTCGATCGCGAAGCTCGCGCGGGTCACCATCGGCACCGCCTTCTGCACCGCCTCGACCAGCCCGAGCATGTAGATCGCGACGTAGACCGCCTTCATGATGACTTCCTGGTCGCCGACCAGCGGCGGCAGCAGGAAGGCGATCGTCCCGACCATCAGGTAGAACAGCGACAGCGAGACGTTGATGCCGCGGTTGATCTGGATCGAGGCCCCGATCTGGGCGTCGCGCAGCGTGTCCGACTCGGGCGCCAGGTAGCGGTGCTCGAGGGAGTCGCCGCGCGGCTCGTGGAGCTTGACCTCCTTGAAGCCGTCGAGCAGGTGCCGAAGCAGCCGGTAGAAGCGCTCCTGCACCTGGTTCGCCCAGACCATCACTTCGCGGGTCTTGTGCTGGGTCAGGCGATAGAAGACGAAGGTTCCGACGACCATCGTCGCGATCACCGCGAACACCAGGCTCGACAGCGTCAGGGTGTAGAAGCCGCCGAGGATCAGCGCGCCGAAGGCGGCGACGCCGTAGATCGCCATCATCGCCGCCTCGGTCAGGGTCGAGGAGTTGCGCGACAGCGCATCGTAGATCGCCTGGCCGCCGATCGCCTCGAAGCGCCCGTAGTCGGCACGCCGGATCAGGTCGGCGCTGCGGATCCGCAGGCGGTCGAGCAGTTCCTCGACGATCGCCGCCGAGGTGCGCTGGCCGACGGCATGGCCGCCGACCACGGCGGCGACCATGACCAGGAACAGCACCAGGCCGGCCAGGTCCGGCCCGCGCGCCGTCTCGCCCTTCGACAGCACGCTGTTGACCGAGATCAGGACGCCGGCCGAGCCGAGCGTGCTGGCGATCAGCGAGAGGATCAGCCGCGGCCGGCGCTCGCCCGCCGCCTCCCAGACCACCAGCAGGAACTTCACCGCGGCCCCCCGCCGGCGGCGCGGAACCGGGCCGGGCGCTCAGCCGGCATCGTCGGGACCTTCCGCGCGCCAGGACGGCGGCCGCTTCTCGAGGAAGGCGGAAAGGCCCTCCTGGCCCTCCGGCGAGACGCGCAGCCGGGCGATCCGCTCCGCCGTGTCGCGGATCAGGGCGGCGTCGCGCGGCCGGCCGGCGACGTCGCGCGCCAGCCGCTTGGCCTCGATCAGGGCCTCGGGCCCGCCCTCGAGCAGCGCCGCGACCAGTTCCTCGCCGCGCGCCTCCAGCGCCGCGGCCGGCACCACCTCGTGGACCAGCCCCAGGGCCAGGGCGGCGTCGGCCGAGAAACGCTCGGCGGTCAGGAAGTAGCGCCGCGCCGCGCGCTCGCCGATGGCGGCGACGACGTAGGGCGAGATCACGCCGGGGATCAGGCCGAGCCGCACCTCGGTCAGGGCGAAGCGCGCCGGCTCCGCGGCGATCGCGATGTCGCAGCAGGCGACCAGCCCGACCCCGCCGCCGAAGGCCGGGCCGTGGACCAGCGCCAGGGTCGGCTTGGCGAGGTCGTTGAGCGTGCGCATCAGCTCGCCCAGGGCCTCGGCGTCGCGCAGGTTCTCGGCCTCGCCGTAGCCGGCCATCGAGCGCATCCAGTTGAGATCGGCGCCGGCCGAGAAGGACTTGCCCTCCGCGGCCAGCACCACGACGCGCACCCGCGGGTCGCTCTCCAGGCCCCTGAGCGCCGTGGTCAGCTCGGCGATCAGCTGGTCGTTGAAGGCGTTGTGGACTTCCTCGCGGGTCAGGGTGACGCGCGCGACGCCGCGCTCGTCGACCGTCTCCAGGAACAGGGGGTGCTGCATCGGCTGCTCGCTCTACCAGGGCCGCGCGATCCTAGCCCGCCCGGGGGCCCGCGGAAACCGGCTTCGATGACCGCCGGTCACACGCTGTCGGCCGGCCGGCGCGCCGGGCGGTCGCGCCGAACCGCCTACATCCGGAACAGGCCGAAGCGCGTCGGCTCGACCGGCGCGTTGAGCGCCGCCGAGAGGCCGAGCGCCAGCGTCATGCGGGCGTCGAGCGGGTCGACGATGCCGTCGTCCCAGAGCCGCGCCGAGGCGTAGTAGGGGTGGCCCTGGGCCTCGTACTGCTCGCGGATCGGCGCCTTGAAGGCCTCCTCCTCCGCCGCCGGCCAGTCGCCGCCCCTGGCCTCGATGTTGTCGCGCCGCACCGTCGCCAGCACGTTGGCCGCCTGCTCGCCGCCCATCACCGAGATCCGCGCGTTCGGCCACATCCACAGGAAGCGCGGGCTGTAGGCGCGCCCGCACATGCCGTAGTTGCCGGCGCCGAAGGAGCCGCCGACGATCATCGTGAACTTCGGCACCGAAGTCGTCGCGACCGCCGTGACCAGCTTGGCGCCGTCCTTGGCGATGCCGCCGGACTCGTACTTCCGGCCGACCATGAAGCCGGCGATGTTCTGCAGGAACACCAGCGGGATGCCCCGCTGCGAGCAGAGCTCGACGAAGTGCGCGCCCTTGAGCGCCGATTCGCTGAACAGGATGCCGTTGTTGGCGACGATGCCGACCGGGTAGCCCCAGATCCGCGCGAAGCCGCAGACCAGCGAGGTGCCGTAGAGCGCCTTGAACTCGTCGAGCTCGCTGCCGTCGACGAGCCGCGCGATCAGCTCGCGCACGTCGTAAGGCTTGCGCAGGTCGGACGGCACCACGCCGTAGAGCTCCTCGGGGTCGTAGAGCGGGTCGCGCGGCGCGGCGACGTCGAGCTGCCGGCGCTTGACGCCGTTGAGATTGCCGACGATGCGCCGGACGATGCCCAGGGCGTGGGCGTCGTTGGCGGCATAGTGGTCGGTGACCCCCGAGGTCCGGCTGTGGACCTCGGCGCCGCCCAGGTCCTCGGCCGAGACGACCTCGCCGGTCGCCGCCTTCACCAGCGGCGGACCGCCCAGGAAGATCGTGCCCTGGTTCTTCACGATGATCGATTCGTCGGACATTGCCGGCACGTAGGCGCCGCCGGCGGTGCAGGAGCCCATCACCGCGGCGATCTGCGGGATGCCCTTGGCCGACATGTTGGCCTGGTTGAAGAAGATCCGGCCGAAGTGCTCGCGGTCGGGGAAGACCTCGTCCTGGTTCGGCAGGTTGGCGCCGCCGGAATCGACCAGGTAGATGCAGGGCAGCCGGTTCTGCTCGGCGATTTCCTGGGCGCGCAGGTGCTTCTTGACGGTCATCGGGTAGTAGGTGCCGCCCTTGACCGTCGCGTCGTTGGCGACGACCAGGCACTCGCGGCCGGAAACGCGGCCGATCCCGGTCAGGATGCCGGCGGCGGCGATCGGCTCGCCGTAGAGGCCGTGCGCGGCCAGCTGCGAGAGCTCGAGGAACGGGCTGCCGGGATCGAGCAGCGTGCGCACGCGCTCGCGCGGCAGCAGCTTGCCGCGCTTCAGGTGGCGCTCGCGCGCCGCCTCGCCGCCGCCCTGCTTGACCGCCTGGACCTGCTCGCGCAGGTCGGCGACCAGGGCGCGCATGGCGGCGACGTTCGCCTTGAAGTCGTCGCCGCGCGGCGAGATCTTGGACTTGATAACCGTCATGGGCCGCTATTCTCTCCGCTGCGCCTCGGCGGCCAGCATGCCGGTCCGACCCGGCCGCGGCAAGGCGCGCCGAAGCGCCCGAGACAGCCGCTTTCGGGCCGCCCGGCGCGGCGCTATGCTGCGCCGCAAGATCGTTCGATAGCAAAACGTGGGAGTAGCCCAGATGTCTGCCGTGGAATCCGCCCCCCAGGGCTCGCCGGTCAAGTCCGACCGCGCGACCCGCTTCCAGTGGGACGACCCCCTGCTGCTCGAGGAGCAGCTCAGCGAGGACGAGCGGATGATCCGCGACGCCGCGCGCGCCTACGCCCAGGAGCAGCTGCTGCCGCGCGTGCTCGAGGCCAACCGCCACGAGCGCTTCGACCGCGAGATCATGAACGAGCTGGGCGGCCTCGGCCTGCTCGGCCCGACGATCCCCGAGGAGTACGGCTGCGCCGGCGTCAACTACGTCTCCTACGGCCTGGTCGCGCGCGAGATCGAGCGCGTCGACAGCGGCTACCGCTCGGCCATGTCCGTGCAGTCCTCCCTGGTCATGCACCCGATCTACGCCTTCGGCAGCGAGGAGCAGCGCCGCAAGTACCTGCCGAAGCTGGCGACCGGCGAGTGGGTCGGCTGCTTCGGCCTGACCGAGCCCGACGCCGGCTCCGACCCGGCCTCGATGCGCACCTACGCGAAGAAGGTCGAGGGCGGCTACCGCCTGAAGGGCGCGAAGATCTGGATCACCAACTCGCCGATCGCCGACGTCTTCGTGGTCTGGGCCAAGTCCGAGGCCCACGACGACAAGATCCGCGGCTTCGTGCTCGAGAAGGGCATGAAGGGCCTGTCGGCGCCGAAGATCGAGGGCAAGTTCGCGCTGCGCGCCTCGATCACCGGCGAGATCGTCATGGACGACGTCGAGATCCCCGAGGAGAACCTGCTGCCCAACATCTCGGGCCTCGCCGGTCCCTTCGGCTGCCTCAACCGGGCGCGCTACGGCATCTCCTGGGGCGCCATGGGCGCCGCCGAGTTCTGCTGGCACGCCGCGCGGCAGTACACCCTGGACCGCAAGATGTTCGGCAAGCCGCTGGCCGCGACCCAGCTGATCCAGAAGAAGCTGGCCGACATGCAGACCGACATCACCATCGGGCTGCAGAGCTCGCTGCGCGTCGGCCGCCTGATGGACGAGGGCAAGCTGATGCCCGAGGCGATCAGCCTGGTGAAGCGCAACGCCTGCGGCAAGGCGCTCGACATCGCCCGCATGGCCCGCGACATGCACGGCGGCAACGGCATCTCGGACGAGTACCACGTGATCCGCCACGTCATGAACCTGGAGGCCGTCAACACCTACGAGGGCACCCACGACGTGCACGCCCTGATCCTGGGCCGCGCGCAGACCGGCCTGCAGGCCTTCGGCTGACCGCGGGGCGACGGGGGCGGGCTTCGGCCATGGTCTTCCTGCTGCGCCTGCTGCTGCTGGGCCCCCTCGCCTTCCTGGTCCTGCTGGGCTGGAGCGGGACCTGGCTCGCGGCCGAGCAGGCGCAGCATTTCCGCCCCCAGGTCGCCGCCCTGGCCCTGCTCGGCCTGGCGGCGGCGCTGCTGCTGCGGCGTCCGAGCGAAGCCGCGGCGGCGGCGCTGCTCGTGGCGCTGGTCGGCGGCCCGGTGGTCGCGGCCTCGCTGCCGCCGGCCGTCGAGCGAGCGGCAGAGACCATCGAGCTGCGGCTCATCGAGGGCGCCACCGCGGCCCATCCGGCGCCTCGTCCGGCTGGCGCCGGGCCGCGTCGCCTGACCCTGGTCGCCGCCAACGTCTATCACCTCAATCCCGCGCCCGACCGCCTGGTCGACCGCCTGCTCGCCGCCGACGCCGACGTGCTGGTGCTGACCGAGGTGACGCGCAACTGGCCGGCGCTGCAGACCAGGCTCAAGGCCGCCTACCCCTATCGCACGCCGGGCCTCTGGCTGAACGAGACCTCGACCATCGTCTGGAGCCGCTATCCGATGAGCGGCGACCCGGACGAGCTGCGCCAGCGGGGCGACCGCTTCGTGCTCGACACCACCCTCGACGTCGACGGCCGGCCGCTGCGCGTCTTCGGCCTGCATGCGCCGCGGCCGCGCAGCCCGGACAGCATGGGCCGGCGCGACCGCCTGTTCGGCGAGCTGCGGGACTGGGTCGCCGAGCGCGAGGTGGCGACCGTCCTGGCCGGCGACTTCAACGCCACGCCCTGGACTCCCGCCCTGGCGCAGCTGATCGACGGCGCCGGGCTCGAGCGGGCGAAGCCGGCGAGCGGCTGGTACGCGAGCTGGCCGGGCGTGCTCGGCGACCTCGGCATCCCCATCGACCACCTGCTGCACGACGCCCGCGTGCGCGTCGAGTCGCTGCGTGCCTTCGACCTGCCGGGCAGCGACCACCGCGGCATCGAGGTGCGACTGCTGCTGCCCAGAGCGCCGGCGGGGACTTCGGCCGCCGGGCCTTCCGGGGGCTTCCCTTGCGCGCCGCGGCTCGCCACATTGGCCGCGAACCCGCGAACGAACCCGAGACGGAGACCCGCCATGAACGCCGACGACCTGCGCCAGATGCAGCAGCCCATCAAGGCCCGCTACAAGGAGGATCCCGAGGCCGCCGTGGTCACCCTCAAGGCCTCCGGCCGGGTCGACGACTCCTCGCTGGTCTGCAAGGTCGACACCGGCAAGGCGCTGGTCGAGGCCGGGCTGCATCCGGCGACCGGCGGCTCGGGCCAGGAGGCCTGCTCGGGCGACATGCTGCTCGAGGCCCTGGTCGCCTGCGCCGGCGTGACGCTGCGCGCCGTCGCCACGGCGCTCGGCATCGAGCTGCGCAGCGGCACGGTGACCGCCGAGGGCGAGCTCGACTTCCGCGGCACGCTGGGCGTCGACAAGGCGGCGCCGGTCGGCTTCCGCGACATCCGCCTGAGCTTCGACATCGACTGCGACGCCGACCAGGAACAGCGCGACTCGCTGCTCAAGCTGACCGAGCGCTACTGCGTCATCTACCAGACCCTGCGCAACGCGCCGCCGATCGCCGTCGCAATGACCCCGGCGGAGAGCGCCGCGGCGGAGTAGCTGCCGGCAGCGCGCACTGGCTCAGGTCGGCTGCGCCGACGGTTCCTGCTCGATCTCGGACAGCGGTTCGCCGTCGATCGCCGCCTCGAAGGCGCGCAGGCGCTTGTAGATCGACAGCAGCTCGACGATCGTCGTCCAGGAGTGCACGAGGTACTGGAAGGAGTCCTCGACGCGCCCGAACGCGCGCACGATCTGCTGCATGACGCCCAGGGTCACGGCGCCGGCGACCAGGGTCGGGGCGAGCGCGATGTAAGGCACCAGCACGCCGACCTGCAGGTAGGCGTAGCGCACCACGTTGAAATAGAGATAGTTGAAGTAGAGCCGGAAGTAGTTGCGGCGGACGTCGCCGTACAGCTCGGCCAGGGTCGGCGGCTGCGCCCGGTCGGCATGGTCCTCGCCGAACACCAGCTCCTTGCGGTAGGCCGCCTCGACGCGCTGGTTGCGGAACTCCAGGCCCGGCAGTCGGATGCCGGCGAGCGCCAGCAGGCCGGTGCCGAACACCGACCAGAGGATGGCCACGAAGACCAGGGCCTGCGGCACCTCGCCGATCAGCGGCAGCTCGGTGACTTGCGCCGACAGGCCCCAGAGGATCGGCAGGAAGGCGATCAGGGTCATGACCGCCCGGATCAGCCGCGTGCCCAGCCCCTCCATGATCGCGGCGAAGCGCATGGTGTCCTCCTGGATGCGCTGCGCCGCGCCCTCGATGTGGCGCAGTTTCTCCCAGTGGCCGACGTAGTAGTCGTTCATCGCCGTGCGCCAGCGGAACACGTAGTGGCTGATGCCGAAGTCGGCGAGCACGACCACGGTGATGTAGACCAGGGCGATGGTGCCGAAGGTCAGCAGCTGGCCGAAGTAGGCCTCGATCGTCACGCTGCCGGGCTCCCCGAGCGCCTGCTGGATCAGGTCGTAGAAGCTGCCGAACCACTCGTTGATCATGACGTCGAGCTGGACCTGGAACCAGGTCACGAAGACGATCGCCAGCGAGGCCACCACCGACCACCAGTACCAGCGGTGGTCGGTGAGGCGCCGCCACAGCGCGGCGAAGCAGGCGCCGCTGACCAGCATGTACTCGTAGAGCCAGATATCGGCCGCGGTCTCGCGCGCCGACTCGAAGGCCGCCTGGGCATCGGCGTCGGCGCCCTCGGGCGGCGGCGCCGGGAAGCCATAGCCGACCAGGTCGCCGAGACTGAGCAGCGGCCCGAGCTCGCGGGCGAAGAGGAACCAGAGCGCGATCGACAGGCCGGCCCAGGCGAGGGCCGAGCCGAAGAACAGCCGAGGCTGCGGAAAGAAGGAAGCGAACACGGCCAGGCCCCCGAGCTGGACGAAGAACGAGACCTCTATTAGCCGCGCAGTCGCCCCGCGCGGCAGCCTAATTCTTCGTGAGCCGGGAGCCGGCCCGCCGCGCCGTCAGGCCGCGAGCAGGCGCCGGCAGAAGCCGCCGAGCTCGGCCTCGGAGTAGGCGCGGCAGTTGGCCGCCAGCATCGGCCGGTTCTCCGGCCTGAGGGTCGCGGCGAGCAGGCTCTCGGGCGTCAGGCGCTCGTGCGCCAGGCGGCGCTCCAGGCCGACGCGGTCGACGAGCGCATCGTAGGCGCCGGCCAGGTGGCCGGCCGTCCACTGCTCCTCGCGGGTCAGGTCGAGCGCCCGCGCGACCGCGGCGTGGGCCTCGGCGGCGGCCGCCGCGTTGTCGGCCAGCGCGACGCCGAGCGCCAGCCCGACGGCGCGGCCGTGGTGGACGTGGCCGAGCGCGCCCAACGCGTGGCCGAGGGCGTGGGCGACGCCGGTGCCCGATATGTCGATCGCCTGGCCGGCGAGCCAGGCGGCGAGCTGCACGCCGCCGCGCGCCTCCAGGTCGGCCGGCGCCTCCAGCGCCCGCGGCAGGTGGCGGGCGACCAGCGCGATCGCCTGCAGGCCGGGCGCGGCGGAGAGCGGGTGGCGGTTGCGGTTGGTCACCGCCTCGATGGCGTGGACCAGCGCGTCGATGCCGGTCGCCGCCGTCAGGTGGGCCGGCAGGCCGACCGTCAGCTCCGGGTCGAGCAGCGCCAGCTCGGCCATCATCTCCTCGCCCCAGGTCCAGACCTTGCTGCCGTCGTCCAGCGTGACGATGGCGGTGCGCGTCGCCTCCGAGCCGGTGCCCGCCGTCGTCGGGATCAGCACCGCCGGCAGGCTGCCGGCCGGGAAGGGCCGTGCGGCCAGGGCGTAGTCGGCCGCCGGGCGCGCTTCGGGCGCGACGCAGGCCGCGAGCTTGGCGACGTCGAGCGCCGAGCCGCCGCCCAGCCCGACCACCGCGGCCGCAGCGAGCTCGCGCGCCGCGGCGGCGGCGGCGTCGACCTGCGCCGCCGTCGGGTCGCTGGAGAGGCCCTCGAAGCGGCTCGCCTCCAGCCCGGCCTCGGCGAGCGCCGCCTCGACCCGCTCGGCCAGCGCCGCCACGCCGGGATCGGCGACCAGCAGCAGACGGGCGCCCCGGCCGTGGCGCTGGGCCAGGCGCGGCCCGAGCCGGGCGAGGCTGCCGGCGCCGGCGATCAGGGCGGGACTGCGTGGCAGCTCGAGCGGGGCGGTCATGGCAGGGGCGGCTCCGTGGTTCATTGATCGGGGCTACGGCAGGCTGGCGAGTGGATCGGCGCGAGGCTAGCGCGCGGCACCGGCCCCTTCTCGCCGATTCTCGCCATTGACGCTCCGGAAAGCGCAGCCCAGAGTTCGCCGACCTCAGGCGCAGCCCGAAAGGCGGCACGGCCATGAAGATCACGCGCATCGAGCGATCGGTTCACCGCCTGCCCCTCGACCCGCCCTTCAAGCCCTCCTGGGACAGCCGGCCGCGCACCCACTTCGACGTCGACCTGGTGCGCGTGCACACCGACGAGGGCCTGGTCGGCGTCGGCTCGGGCGACTCCATGGCCGGCTTCGCCGGCCACGAGGAGCTGTTCCTGGGCCACGACCCGCGCGACCTCGACCGCCACTTCCGCGTCGTCGAGAACCTCTCCTTCCACTACGGCCGCTGCTGGCCGCTGGAGAACGCGCTCTGGGACCTCTACGGCATCTTCACCGGCGAGCCGGTCTGGCGCCTGCTCGGGGCGCGCAGCGACCGGGTGCGCTGCTACGCCTCCTCGGGCAGCCTGCGCGCGCCCGGCGAGCTCGCCGACCTCGCCCAGCTGGTCGTCGAGGAGGGCTTCCCGGCGCTCAAGATCCGCTTCCAGCGCGCCGACTGGGCCGAGGATATCGAGGCCCTGGCGGCGGTGCGCGACGCCGTCGGCGACTCGCTGAAGCTGATGGTCGACTGCAACCAGGGCTGGCGCATGCCCTGGGACGCCAAGCGGCCCTGGAGCCTGAAGGAGGCGCTGGCCGTCGCCCGCGAGCTCGAGGAGCTCGACGTCTACTGGATGGAGGAGCCGCTGCACCGCGGCGACCACGAGGGCATGCGGCTGCTGCGCGAGGAGGTCGACCTGCGCATCGCCGGCGGCGAGATGACCCGCGAGCTGCACGAGCTGCGCATGCTGGTCGAGGGCCGCTGCCTCGACGTGCTGCAGCCCGACTGCGTGGTCACCGGCGGCATCCTGGGGCTCGCCCAGATCGCCCGCCAGGCGGTCGACGCCGGCCTGGAGTTCACGCCGCACACCTGGGGCAACGGCATCGGCCTGCTGGCCAACGCCCACCTCGCCGCCGGCGCCGCCGGCTCGACTTTCCTGGAATTCCCCTTCGACCCGCCGACCTGGACGCCGGAGCGCCGCGACTACCCCCTGGTCGACCCGCTGGTGCCCGACAGCCAGGGCTGGCTGGTCCTACCCGAGGCCCCCGGCTTCGGCCTGGAGCTCGACGAGCGACGCCTGGCGGATACGCGGATCGGCTGAGCCCCGCGCTCTCACGTCCCTCGACAGGCTCGGGACGAAGCGACTGTTCGCGCCAGCACCAACCTTCGCTTCATCCCGAGCCTGTCGAGGGATGTGGAAGCGCCGCTCCCTACAGCCGCTGCACCTTCTGGCCGCCGGTCGACGGCGGCGCCGCGCGCTTGCGCTCGCGGATCGCGATGTAGACGCCGCTGGCGATGATGACCGCGACGCCGAGCCAGGTGCCGGCGTCGGGGAAGTCGCCGAAGGCGAGGTAGCCGACCGCGGTCGCCATGACGATCTCGCTGTAGCCGTAGGGCGAGAGCAGGCTGGCCGGCGCGCGCTCGTAGGCCATGATGACCAGGAAGTGGCCGCCGGCGGCGATCGCGCCCATCAGCGCCATCATCGCCCAGTCGGCCGGCGCCGGCGCGGTCCAGTCGAAGGGCGCGATCGCCGACATCACGACGGCGCCGAGCAGCGCAGTGTAGGCCAGGGTCACCAGCGGCGGGTTGGACCCCGCGAGCTTGCGCGTCGCCATGACGTAGAGCGCGTAGACCGAGCCGGCGCCGAGCGCCAGCAGCGCGCTCCACTGGAACACGCCGAGCCCGGGGCGGATCACGATCAGCGCGCCGGCGAAGCCGACCAGCACCGCCGACCAGCGGCGGATGCCGACCTGCTCGCCGAGCAGCAGCGGCGACAGCGCGGTGACGATGAAGGGATAGACGAAGATCAGCGCGATGGCGTCGGCCAGCGGCATCTCGCGGATCGCCGCGAAGAACAGCAGGGTCGAGCCGAGCAGCAGGCCGCCGCGCAGCAGCTGCGCCAGCGGCCGCTTCGGCCGCAGCGCCGCGCCGCCGTAGCGCCAGAGCACCAGCGGCGCCAGGAAGGCGAGGTGGAAGAAGTAGCGCGCCCAGACGATCTGGCTGGTCGAGAAGCCGGCGCTCAGCGCCTTGGCCAGGCCGTCCATCATCGGCACCAGCATCATCGCCGCGAGCAGCAGCAGGATGCCGGCGAGCGGGCTGGAATCGGACGAGCCTGCTCTGGCTGGCATCTCGCCAGGGTTCTGGGTGTCGCTGTCGGCCATGGCGGCAAGGCGGTAGCATGGCCCGCCCAAGACCGGAAACCCTCCAGAAAGCGGGGCTGCGATGCTCGGAAGCCTGACCCTCCTGCTGCTCTGCCAGCTGATCGGCGAGGTCGCGGTGCGCGCGACCGGCCTGCCCCTGCCCGGCCCGGTCGTCGGCATGGCGCTGCTGTTCGCCGGGCTGCTGGTCCGCGGCGAGATCCCGCAGGCCCTGGCCGACACCGCCGGGGCGCTGCTGCGCAACCTCTCGCTGCTGTTCGTGCCGGCCGGCGTCGGCGTGATGATCCACCTCTCGCTGGTCGAGCGCGAATGGCTGCCGATCGCCGCCGCGCTGATCGGCAGCGCGGTGATCACCGTCGCGGTGACCGCGCTGGTCCTGCAGCTGCTCAGCCGCTGGCTGCGCGGCGCCGGCGAGAAGGAGTGAGGCGATGGGCGGGGTCGACGAGGAGCTCTGGCGGATCTGGGTCTACCTGGCCGAGACCCCGCTGGTCGGCCTGACCGTCACGCTGGCCGCCTACCTGGCCGGCGACTGGCTGTACCGCCGGGCGAAGCTCAATCCCCTGGCCAACCCGGTGCTGATCGCGGTGCTGCTGCTGGTCGGACTGCTGCTGCTGACCGGCACCGACTATCCGACCTACTTCGAGGGCGCGCAGTTCGTGCACTTTCTGCTGGGGCCCGCGACCGTCGCCCTGGCGGTGCCGCTCTACCGCCAGTTCCGCCAGGTCCGGCGCCACGCCCTGCCGCTGCTGGTCGCGCTGGTCGCCGGCTCGCTGACCGCCGCCGGCTCGGCGGTCGGCATCGCCTGGGCGCTTGGCGCCAGCCTGGAGACCCTGCTGTCGCTGGCGCCGAAGTCGGTGACCACGCCGGTCGCCATGGGCATCGCCGAGCAGATCGGCGGCCTGCCCTCGCTGACCGCGGTCCTGGTCATCCTGACCGGCATCGCCGGCGCCGTGCTGGCGCCGCACACGCTGAATCTTCTGAGGATCAGGGACTGGAAGACGCGCGGCTTCGCCATCGGCGTCGCCGCCCACGGCATCGGCACGGCGCGGGCCCTGCAGATCGACGAGGTCGCCGGCGCCTTCTCCGGCCTCGCCATGGGCCTCAACGCCCTGGCGACGGCCGCGCTGCTGCCGCTGCTGGTCCGGCTGCTGTTCTGATCAGGCCGCCGCGTCGGCGGTCAGCGAGGGCGCCCGGCCGGAACTCGGAGCCGACCAGAAGCGCAGCAGGCGCGACAGCACGCGGCCGGCGTCGTTCAGCGACTCGGCCGAGAAGCCGGCGTCCGGCATCTCCTCGACGTGACGCTCGAACAGCGCGTTAAGGTGGCGGTAGACCGCGACGCCGCGCTCGCTCGCCTTGACGTGGAAGGAGCGGCGATCGTGCAGCGAGCGCTGCTGGATCAGGTAGCCGTTCTCGACCAGCTTCTTGACGTTGTAGGAGACGTTCGAGCCCAGGTAGTAGCCGCGCTGGGTCAGCTCGCCGACCGTCAGCTCCTCCTCGCCGATGTTGAAGAGGATCAGCGCCTGGACGTTGTTCAGGTCGCGGATGGCCAGGCGCTCCAGCTCGGCCTTGACCAGTTCGAGACACTGGCGGTGCAGGCGCTCGACCAGCTGGATCGTCTGCAGGTAGCTCGTCTTCATCCTCTCGACCTTTCTTTCGCAAAACTCGCGCGTAAGTTTCGGCGAACTTGTCTCGAAGATGCAGCGAAGGCCCTTAAGAGAGGCTTAAGTCGCGGCCGACCGGCCGAGGCCGGCTACCCCTCGCCCCGGATCAGCTTGACGATCGCCGAGTAGTCCAGGTCGCCGTGGCCGCCGTTGACGAACAGCGTGTAGAGCTGCGCCGCCTCAGCGCCGAGCGGCGTCGCGACGCCGGCGCTGGCCGCCGCGGCCTGGGAGAGCTTCAGGTCCTTGTGCATCATGGCGGCGGCGAAGCCGGGCTTGTAGTCGCGGTTCGAGGCCGCGGTCTCGACGATGCCGGGCAGCGGATGGTGGTTCAGCATCGCCCAGTTCATGCCGGAAGCGGCCGAGGCGATGTCGAACAGCACCTTCGGCTCCAGGCCCTGCTTCTCGGCCAGGGTGAAGGCCTCGCAGGTCGCCAGCATGCAGATGCCGAGCATCATGTTGTTGCAGGCCTTGGCGACCTGGCCGTTGCCGGCGCCGCCGGCGTGGATCGCCTTCTTGCCGACCGCCTGCAGCAGCGGCTCGGCCCTGGCGAAGGCGGCCTCGCTGCCGCCGACCATCAGGGTCAGGCTGGCCGCCTCGGCGCCGGCGACGCCGCCGGAGACCGGGGCGTCGACCATCAGGTGCCCGGCCGCCTCGGCCGCGGCGTGGACGGCGCGGGCGCTGTCGACGTCGATGGTCGAGCAGTCGAGGAACAGCGTGCCCCTGTCGGCGGCGGCGAGCAGGCCGCTGGCGCCGTCGGGGCCGCCGTAGACGCTGCGCACCTGCGGCCCGGCGGGCAGCATCGTGAAGACCGCCTCGACGCCGCGCGCCGCCAGCTCGGCCGAATCGACCGTCTCGACGCCGCCGGCGCGCGCCGCCTCGAGCGCCGCCGGCGCCAGGTCGAAGCCCTTCACCGCATGCCCGGCCTTGGCCAGGTTGCGCGCCATCGGCCCGCCCATGTTGCCGAGCCCGATGAAACCGATCGTCGCCATGACGTCCTCCCGTGGCCGCGTTCTTGTCCGTCATCCCCGCGCAGGCGGGGATCCAGGGCCGTCCCGCTCCGAGCCTGCGGCCCTGGATCCCCGCCTGCGCGGGGATGACGATAGAGGGGGCGGACCGGTCTGCGCCAGCCCCGGTCCTCGGCGACCGGCGCTGCCGACGCTCAGAACGTCAGATCGCGCTCGCCGAGGCTCTTGAAGTGCGATTCGACCAGCGCCGAATCGACGTCGGCGAGCGCCGCCGGACGCCAGGTCGGCGCATGGTCCTTGTCGACCAGCACCGCGCGGATGCCCTCGTAGAAGTCGTGGCCCGCCATGGCCGCCTGGCTGAGGCGGTACTCCATGGTCATGCAGTCCTCGAAGGTCAGGTTGGCGCCGCGGCGCAGCTGCTCGAAGGCGACCTTCATCGAGGTCGGCGAGCGCTTCGACAGGATGTCGAGCTGCTCGGCGGCCCAGCCGTCCTCCTCGGCTCCGGCCTCGGTCTCGAGCGCGCGCAGGATCGCCTCGACGCTCTCGCCGGAGAACAGCCGGTCGATGCGCTCCTGGCGCCGATGCAGCTCGGCGCCGCCGGCGAAGACCGCGAAGCGGTTGACCGCGGCCTCGGCGCCGCTGCCGCCGTCGCCCGGATACTCGGCCGCGCAGAGCGCCTCGAGCAGCTCCTGCTGGCGGTCGCTCGGCACGTAGTGCGTCGCGATGCCCAGATAGCGCGCGTCCGGCGCCTTCACGCGGTGCCCGGTCAGCGCCAGGTAGAGGCCCGCCTTGCCGGGCAGCCGCGGCAGGAAATAGGAGCCGCCGACGTCGGGGAACAGGCCGATCGCGGTCTCCGGCATGGCGACCATGGTGCGGTCGCCGGCGACCCGGATCATGCCGTGGACCGACAGGCCGACGCCGCCGCCCATGGTGATGCCGTCGATCAGCGCGATGTAAGGCTTGGGAAAGCGGAAGATCGTGCGGTTGAGGACGTACTCCTCGCGGAAGAACTGCTTCGTCAGCTCGCCGCGCTCCCCCTCGGCGCCGTCCTTGCCAGCCTGCCAGACGGCGCGCACGTCGCCGCCGGCGCAGAAGGCCTTCTCGCCGGCGCCGCGGATGACCACGGCGCTGACCGAGGGATCGCGGGCCCAGGCGTCGAGCTTCGGCTGGAACGCGCGGATCATCTCCAGGGTCAGCGAGTTCAGGGCCTTCGGCCGGTTCAGCGTCACCAGCCCGACCGCGCCGCGCTGCTCGAAGAGGATCTCCGCCGTCTCGTCCATGCCCCTGTCGTCCATAGCCTCTGGCCTGCCCTGTCTGTCCGGTTCGTCGTGCCGCTGCCGTCGCGGCCCTGTTTAGAAGAGGCGCGGCGCGGAATCCAGCCCGCCTCGCGAAGCGGTCAGAGCAGGCCGATGTCGAAGAAGGCGAAGCGGCGGTGCCACTCCAGGCCGACGGCGATGCGCCGGCCGGGCTCCAGCGCCGGCCGCCCGGCGACCGGCTGGACCGCCTGGTGCCAGCTCGACCACGCGCCCTCGGGGTCGCCGCTGTAGCCGGCCTCGCCGTCGACCTCGATGTCGATCCACAGCACCAGGGCGTCGAGCCGCCCGGCAGCCTCGGCCGCCACCTCGATCCGCCGGCTGCCGCTCAGCGCGAGCGGGCCGGTCAGGTCCAGGTCGATGACCTCGAAGGGCGCGCTCAGCGCCCGGTTCCCGAGGCGCACGCTGTCGAAGCGCATGAGCGGCGCCAGGGCCAGGCGTTCGAAGGCCGAGAGGTCGAAGCCCTCGACCTCGCCGACCGAGACGTAGCGCTCCAGCACCTCGCTCTCGACCAGCCGGCCCATCAGCCGGACCCGCTCCGGCAGCACCCCGGCGCCGGGCGCGAGCAGTCGCTCGCGGGCGTCGACCAGCGTACCCAGCAGGTCCTCGCCCAGCAGGTTGGCGTCGAGGACCTCGGCGATCAGCAGGTCGGCGGGCCGCGGCAGGTGTTCGCCGACCTGCGCGACCCGCGAGGAGATCGGCAGCACCTCGACACGGTCGGCATAGCCGTTGCGCGCGATCACGCCGCGCGCCAGCTCGGCCAGCTGCGGCACCAGCTCCAGCGAGATCACCCGTTCGGCGCCGGCGCGCGCCGCCATCATCGCCAGCAGGCCGGAGCCGGTGCCGATCTCGAGCACCAGGTCGCCCGGCCGGACCCGCCGCTCGATGGCGCTGCGGAACGCCCGGTTGCGGCGGGCGTCGTTCATCATCGGGAAGTGCCAGGCGAGCCGGTGCAGGCCGGCGACCTGGGCGACCGCCTGCTCGATCTGGCCATCGGCCGGCGCTAGGGCGCTGGCCTGCGCCAGCAGCCGCAGGGAGCGGGCGTAGTCGCCCGCCTGCGCCGCCAGCCGGCCGAGGGCGCTCAGCACCTGCACGTTGCCGGGCGACAGCGCCAGGGCGCGCTCGAACAGCGTCCTGGCCTCCTCGTGGCGGCCCTGCACGAGGCGAACCGACGCGAGGTTGGCGACGGCGTCGGCATGGTCGGGCCGCGCCTCGAGGACCTCGAGAAAACGCGCCGCCGCGGCCTCGTAGTCCTGCTGGGCGAACGCCAGGCAGCCGAGCTCGTGGACCGCTCGCGCCGCCTCCTCGCCTCCGCCCGCCGCGGCCGCCGCCTCGGCGAGCAGCAGGCGGGCCGACTCCAGGTCCCCGTTGTGCGCTGCGATGCCGCCGAGCAGGCGCTTGGCGCCGCCGTGCTCCGGGTCCCGGCCGAGGATCCGCAGCCCGGCCAGCCGCGCGCCGTCGACGTCGCCCGCCCGGAGCTGTGCCCAGGCGGCGCCGAGCGCGGCCTCGAGGTCGCCGGCCGGCGCCGCGGCCTGCCCAGCGTCCTCCTCGCTCATGCCTCGGCCAGCAGCTTTCGGGCGACGATCATCCGCATGATCTCGTTCGTGCCCTCCAGGATCTGGTGGACGCGCAGGTCGCGCAGGTAGCGCTCGATCGGGTATTCGCGGATGTAGCCGTAGCCGCCGTGCAGCTGCAGCGCCTCGTTGACGATGCGGAAGCCGGCGTCGGTGGCAAAGCGCTTGGCCAGGGCGCAGTGCTTGGTCGCATCGGGGGCCGCCGCGTCGAGCTTCGCCGCCGCCTGATGGATCAGGAGGCGCGAGGCCTCGAGCTCGGTAGCCATGTCCGCCAGCTTGAACTGGGTCGCCTGGAAGTCTGCCAGCGGCCGGTCGAACTGCCGCCGCTCGCGCACGTAGTCGCGGGCCATCTCCAGGCAGGCGCGCGCGCCGCCGATCGAGCAGGCGCCGATGTTCAGCCGGCCGCCGTCCAGGCCCATCATGGCGATGCGGAAGCCCTCGCCCTCCTCGCCCAGGCGGTTCTCGACCGGCACCTCGGCGTTCTCGAAGATCACCGCGGCGGTCGGCTGGCTGTTCCAGCCCAGCTTGACCTCCTTCTTGCCGAACGACAGGCCGGGCGTGTCCTTCGGCACGACCAGCGTCGAGATGCCCTTGGGCCCGGGGGCACCGGTACGGCACATGACCACGTAGAGGTCGCTGGCGCCGCCGCCCGAGATGAAGGCCTTCTGGCCGTTCAGGACGTAGTGGTCGCCGCGCCGCTCGGCCGAGGTCCGCAGGTTGGCGGCGTCCGAGCCGTGGCCCGGCTCGGTCAGGCAGTAGGAGGCGAAGTGCTCCATGGTCATCAGCTTCGGCAGGATGCGCCGGCGCAGCGCGTCGCCGCCGAAGCGGTCGATCATCCAGGCCGCCATGTTGTGGATCGAGATGTAGGCGGCGGTCGAGGGACAGGCCGCCGACAGCTCCTCGAAGATCAGCGCGGCGTCGAGGCGCGACAGGCCGGAGCCGCCGACGTCGTCCTTCACGTAGATCCCGGCGAAGCCGAGCGCCGCGGCCTTGCGCAGCGCCTCGACGGGAAAGACGCAGCCGGCGTCCCAGTCGGCCGCGTGCGGCGCCATCTCGTCGCGCGCGAAGCCCCGGGCGACGTCGCGGAAGGCCTCCTGCTCCTCGCTGAGTTCGAAATCCATCCCGCGCCCTCTCCTCTCTGCGCCGGCGGCTGCCGTTCGCCCGCGTGCCGGCTTCGTGGTGCCACTCTATCCGCGAGGCGCCACGGCGATCCAGCCGGCGATCCAGCCGGCGATCCAGCCGGCGATCCGGGGAGCGACCTTGTCGGCCGACCGCTCGCGATTGCTTGATTTGCGCTGCCGGACGACTCCGCTATACGCTGCAGGGTTACCGGAGTTTTGCAACCTGTCGGCGAGGATTGACGACGCTCTCCTGCGGCTTAGCTGAGAAAGCCGGGGTCGGGCACCGGGGTCGCCGGCGAGGCGGACGCCCGACGGGCCGCAGGACAGGCCAGGCAGGCTTCGGCAGGGAAGTCGGGGGACAAGAGAAGGGCAGCCTTCGGCCGGGCGGACAGGCGTCGGCATAGGCTAGGGACCGGGGGGGACCGTGCAGGGGAACACAGGTTCGACGAGCGCCGCCTCGTGGATGGCTCGCTGTCGCAGCAACGAGCAGGTCTGGTGGGTCGACGACCTCGGCACCTTCCGGGCCGTCGACCAGAACAGCGCGGAGCTCTGGCGCAGCCAGCCGATCGGCGAGGACGAGCGCTCGCATCGCCTTGCCTTCCGCCTGATGCGACTGGTCAAGGTGATGAAGGGGTCGCGCTGCCTGACGGTGCAGTGGGACGCCTGCCGGGTCGACGAGACGGCGCTCGCCGCCGCGGCCGCCTTCGTGCGGCGCCGCCACGGCGACGTCCGCAGCGTGCACCTGCGCTACTGCGTCGGCGCCTGGATCGACGAGGTCTACTTCAGCGGCACCATGGCGGCGACGCGCATGGAGCAGGTGCTCGGTCTGCAGGGCGCGACGCCCTTCCTCGGCACGACGGTGCTGGAGCGGCCGCTGCGCACCCTCGGGCGCGCCTCGATCCCGCTGCGCCACGCCTTCGATCTCTGGCGGCGCATGCGCTGGCAGGACCGCCTGCCCTGCGCCGGCGCCCTGCTCGAGGCGCTCGGCCCGGACCGCGTCTATCCGCACAGCGACGCACGCGGCCCGCTGGGCTTCTGGCACAGCGCGCTCGACCGGCCGTCCTGGCCGGTGACCACCGAGGACCTCTGGGAGGCCTTCCTGGCGGAGCTGCCGAACCGCGTCGAGACCACGCTCTGCCCGGCCCGGCGGCGACACCTGCTGGAACGCCAGCAGCCGCGCCTCGACCACATCCGGCTGCCATTCACCTGGCCCGAGCAGGAGGCCTACTGGTTCCGCCTGCAGCGGCTGGTGCTGCCGGTGCGGGCCCGCGACGGCGAGCCCGACCTGCTGGCTCTCTACGTCCCGAGCGACGAGATCGACATCCCCATGCTGCAGCCCTCGCCGCGCGTCGAGGCGCCGGCGGCGCAGCTCGCTCACGCGCGCTCCGGCCAGCCGGGCTGAGCATGCGTCGGGCGCCCGTCTCGGCAGGCCGACGCCTGCCGCCCGCGGCCCGGCGAAGCCCGCGGCCGGGCCGCCTGGAATCGGCTTGACAGCCGCCGGCACGGACAGCAGTCTGCCGCCTTCCAGCGCCGATTTGAGCTACAGCTTGCGGGCGCTTAACAAATGCGGCTAAAGCGATGGGCTCGAAGGACCGCCCGGCGCCAGCCGCGGCGGTCTTGTTGCGTTCGGGGCGTCGCGCGGCGACGTCCTCAGGTCTGGCCGGCCCAACCGGCCCCCGGTGATTTGAGGGGCAGCTTGCTCCGGGTCAACAAAAGCTAAAGAGCCACGTCTCGTGGGCCCCTCGCCGCCGCCGGCACCGCCGGCAAGGACACCGTTGACCCGAAGGAGGGCCCGACCATGGCCGACATTTCCTCGAAGAACCCCGAAACCCAGGTGCTGCACGCCGGCTACCGGGCCGACCCGGCGACCGGCGCGGTCGCCGTGCCGATCTACCAGACGACCTCCTACCAGTTCCGCGACACCCAGCACGCCGGCGACCTCTTCGCCCTGAAGGAACTGGGCAACATCTACACCCGCATCATGAACCCGACCTGCGACGTGCTCGAGCAGCGGGTCGCGGCGCTGGAGGGCGGCGTCGGCGCGCTCGCCGTCGCCTCGGGCCAGGCCGCCTCGGCCTTCGCCATCCAGAACATCGCCAAGGCCGGCGACAACGTCGTCAGCTCGACCGATCTCTACGGCGGCACCTGGAACCTCTTCGCCAACACCCTGTCGAACCAGGGCATCGAGGTGCGCTTCGTCGACCCGGCGGATCCCGAGAACTTCCGCCGCGCCACCGACGAGCGCACGCGCGCCTACTACGGCGAGACCCTGCCCAATCCGAAGCTGACGGTCTTCCCGATCGCCGAGGTCGGCGCCATCGGCACGGAGCTCGGCGTGCCGCTGATCATGGACAACACCGCGGCACCGGTGCTCTGCCGCCCGCTCGAGCACGGCGCGCACATCGTCGTCTACTCGACGACCAAGTACATCGGCGGCCACGGCACCTCGATCGGCGGCCTGATCGTCGACGGCGGGACCTTCGACTGGGAGGCCAACGCCCGGCGCTTCCCGCTGCTCAACCAGCCCGATCCCAGCTACCACGGCGCGGTCTGGGTCGAGGCGGTCAAGCCGCTCGGACCGGTCGCCTACATCATGAAGGCGCGCACGACGCTGCTGCGCGACCTCGGCGCCGCGCTCAGCCCGTTCAACGCCTGGCAGATCATCCAGGGCCTGGAGACCCTGCCGCTGAGGATCCGCACGCATTCGGCCAACGCCCTGGCGGTCGCCGAGTACCTGCGCGACCGCCCCGAGGTCGAGAAGGTCATCTATCCGAGCTTCCACGCCGACGCCGAGCAGCGGCGGCGCGCCGAGACCTACCTGCGCGGCGGCCTGGGCGGCCTGGTCGGCTTCGAGCTCAAGGACGGCGTCGAGGCCGGACGGCGCTTCATCGACGGGCTGCAGCTGTTCTACCACGTCGCCAACATCGGCGACGCGCGCAGCCTGGCGATCCACCCGGCGACCACGACCCACTCGCAGCTGCAGCCCGAGGAGCAGATCGCCTCGGGCGTCTCGCCGGGCTACGTGCGCCTGTCGGTCGGCATCGAGCACATCGACGACATCCTGGCGGACCTCGACCGCGGCCTCGCCGCCGCGGGCCAGCTGCCGCACGCCGCCGAGTAGCCCGCCCGAGGGGAGGAGTTCCCGGCCGGGGCTCCTCCCCCGCGCCCCTGTCTCAGGCCCCCGGCACCGGCTCGCGCTCGAGCAGCAGTGTATAGCGCCGGACCAGCCAGACGATCCGCTCGAACAGCGCCGTCGCCGCGTAGAGGGAGTCGTGCTCCTCGGCGGTCAGGCGCGTTTCCTGCGCGACCCGCCGGCGCAGCTCGTCCATGCTCTCCGAGCGGTCGCCGCTGAGCGCCAGCAGCACGGCGACGTCCGCCTCGGCGTGCCCCTCGCCGGCTTCGCGATCGAGCGCCTCGGCCGCCGTCACGAGCAGGGCGTGCTCGCTCTCGACCAGGGCGCCCAGGAGCGTCGGCAGGCGGCCGTCCGGCTCGAGGGGAGCGGCGATGTCCCGCACCGGCCCGTCGAGCTGTTCGCCGACGGTCTGGAGCAGCTCACCGAGCAGCTGGTTGCGCTTCTCCAGCTGCAGGACCGTGAGCATCAGCCCGCGCGAACCGGTGGCGTCCAGCAGCTCCGTCAGGAAGACCTCGCAGCGTCCCACCAGGTTCCGGCTGGCCTCGAGCAGCGGGCCGCGGCCGGCCTGCTCCCCGGCTTCGGGACGCAGGCTGTCGAGCAGAGTCGGCAGGTGGCCGAAGATCCGCGCCTGCTCGCGCCGCACCAGCTCGACCGCCGTCTCCGGATCCTCGACCGCCTGATCGTAGAGGTAGCGCGGTCGCGACAGGCGCTCCTCCTCGCTCTCCGGGGCGGCACGGGCCGCCAGAGCGAGCGCCGGGCGCCCGAGCAGCGACAGAGCGAGCGCCGAGACCAGCTGCAACAGCAGGTAGAGCAGCGCGACCGCCTGCTGGGGTGCGGCCTCGGCGGCGGCCCTCAGCGCGACGACCTCGGGCAGGTCGACGCTCATCTCCAGCAGGTAGAGCGGCAGCAGCACGACCACGCCGGTGACCTTGGCCGCGACCTGGAGCAGGACGATCTGGCGCGCGCTGCCGGTCAGGTTGGCGGACAGCAGCCAGACGCTGACGCCCGAGCCAAGACTCGCGCCGAACACGATGAAGGCCGTCTGGTCGAAGGTCAGCAGGCCGGCCGTGGTCAGGGTCACGGCCACGACGGAGACCGTTGCCGAGCTCTGGGCGACCAGGGTCAGCGCGGCGCCGAGGACGAAGCCGAGCAGCGGCCAGCCGGCCGCGAAGGCGAGGATGTCGGCGACCGCCGGCAGGCTGCGCAGCTCGGCGCCGCCCGCCTTCATCTGCACCACCCCGAAGAACAGCAGGGCGATGCCGAGCGCGGAGCCGAGGAGATGGCGCCAGCGCGGCGCGCGGTCGAGGTTCAGGAAGTAGCCGAGACCGGTCGCGCCGAGCAGGTAGAGGACCGCGAGACGCAGGTCGACGACCGCCAGCAGCACCAGCACCGAGGTGCCGACGTTGGCCCAGACGACCAGCGGCACGGCGCGACGGACCGTCAGCAGCCCGACCGAGGTCATGCTGACGACGATGAAGGTGATGGCGCTGCTGCTCTGGGTGATGGCTCCGGAGAGCGCGCCGACCAGGGCGCCGAGCAGCGGGTTGCCGGTCGCGCGCGCGATCAGGCGCCGCAGGCCGCGGCCGCCCAGCTCCTTGAGGTGGCTCCCGATCAGCCTGATGCCGATGAAGAACAGGCCGAGCCCGGCGATCAGGCTGCCGGCGATCTCCATGGAAGGGCGGCTACCGACGCCGCAGGGCGCGCAGGGCGACGACCAGCGAGATCAGCACCAGGACGATGCCGGCGCCGTGGGCCACGATCAGGATCGTGCGCTGGGTCTCCGCGGCCGCCGCCATCTCGGCGCGCACCGCGGTCCGCTCGCCGTCGGCGAGCGCGCGCACGTCCGCCATCAGCGCGTCGAAGGCCTCGGTCAGCGGCCGGTCCATGCCACGCACCGAGCGGTCGACCTGCCAGGCCGCTTCCGGCGTGCCCGGCTCGAAGCTCTCCAGGGCGGCGTCGTAGCGCTCCGCCAGGTCGGCGTGCATGGCCAGCACGTTGTCGACCGCCGCGGTCGACAGGCCGAGCGGCGCGGCCTGTTCGCGGACCTCCCGCAGGTGCTGCCCGACGGCCGCCTCCTGCCGCTCGAAGGCCTCGCGGTAGCGCGCGAGGTCGGCCGGATCCTGGCCGCGCAGCAGGACGTTCTTCCATTCCTGGACCTGGGTCTTGAAGGCGACCTCGGCCTCGCCCGACAGCTCCGTGAGCGCGATCAGCCGGTCCGTGGCGGCGGCGTAGCGCTCGCTCTGCCGGCGCATCCTGTCGAGGCCGTAGAGCGCCACCATGTCGATGACGATCAGCACCAGGATCAGGATCCCGGCCATCATGACGAGCTGGCGCCGGACCGCCTGCCGTTCCCCGAAAGACCCGTCGCTCGCTGCCATGCCGAACTTCCCCCGATACCCGATCCCCGGGAAGGGCCTCTAGCACGGAACGCCGATCCCGAGCTATCGCGGATCCGGAGACCGCGTGCAGCCTGGCCTAGATTTCTCGAACCGGACGCGGGCCGTCATCGCGCCTGGCGCGCTCGACCCGTCAGGCGCGACCCGCAGGGTGCGCAGTCCGAGAGATACAGGCTAGGCGGCCTGGGCCGCGCGTCGGGCGCCGAGCAGCCGGATGCGGCTCAGCAGGTCGTCGAAGTCCATGTAGCTGAGCTGCAGCTTGCGTGCGCCGCTCGCAGGGTCGAAGGCCTTGCGGCCGTGCAGGACGCGGTGGTTGTGGGTGGTCACCAGGTCGCCGGAGTTGGCGCGCATGACGACCTGGTTGGCCGGGTCCTCGATCATCCGGGCGAAGATCCGGTAGGCCTCGTAGAAGGGCTCGACCAGCTCCGGGGCGATCTGCAGCGGCTGCATCAGCTGGTTGGAGAAGCGCACCAGCGTGATCCGGCCGTCGGGATCCAGGGTGATCATCGGCGCGCGCCCGACGACGTCGCCCTTCTCGCTGAACATCCGCCAGGTCGCCTGGACGCGGGTCAGCAGCTCGAAGGACTCCGGCCGCTCGGCGCGCAGCCGCTCGGCGACCTGGAAGCCGTCGACCGCCGTGGTCTCGCCGCCGGTCGCCTCGTTGCGCATGAAGTGCAGCAGCTGGATCGACGGCGGCCAGGCGTAGTTCGGCATGTCGGTGTGCGGCTTCAGCTCCAGGGCCGTCGAGGCGACGTTGTAGGCCTTGGGGTCGACGAAGACCTCGTGCAGGCGGTCGTAGACCGTCTCCCGCACGAAGGCGACGCGCTCCACGAAGCGCTCGACCTCGCCGTTGTGGTTGGGCAGGCCGTGGACGACCGCCAGGCCGACGTCGCGGATCGCCTCGCACCAGCCGAGCAGCGCCGCGTCGTCGCGCACCACCTCGGCGAAGTCGAAGCGCGGCACCCGGCCGTTGAGCTCGCTCGCCCAGAGGCGGCGCGCCGGCGCCGGCTGCTGCACCGCGCCCTCGTCGGGATAGCGGAAGCTGCGCAGGAAGCCGTCGGGATAGAGGCTCTCGTGGCCCTCGGGATCCAGCGCGTTCGGCGCCCAGACGACGCGCAGGTCGCCGTCGCCGATCAGCTCGGCGGTCGCCGGCGCGACCTCGGCCGGCACGTCGGCGGTGAAGTGCGTGCGCTCGCGCGTCGAGGGATGCAGGCAGGACGCGCACTGGCAGTTGTCGCGCAGCCAGATGAAGTGGAAGCTCGCCTCCGGCCACTCCGGCCAGCCGAGGGTCAGGGCGCGCTCGCCCCGGAACAGGTTGGTCGCCATCGCGTCACGCTCCAGAGAGCAGGGGCATTCGTTGTACGGGCGTTCAGCCAATCAGCTTTCGCGGGCGCTGTCCAGAGGCTGGGCCGGCGGCACCGTCGCGGATGCCGCCGACCGCCGCTCAGCCGAGCTGCCGCCAGGTCAGGATGCCCTGCTCGGACAGCGGCGCGTAGGCGTTGGCGCGGGCCAGGAAGGCCTCGTAGGATTCGGCGACGCGCAGGGTCAGCGGGTCGGCCGTCGCCAGCTCCTCGAGCACCTCGGCGCTGACCTCCTTGAGCCGCCGGACAACCGGGTCCGGGAAGCTCAGCACCTCGACGCCGTGCTCCTCGACCAGAACCTGCAGGCTGATTGCGTTGTGGTAGGTGAAGTCGCCCAGCGTCTCGATCGCCGTGGCGTCGGCCGCCGTCGCGATCATCGCCCGGAGGTCGTCGGGCAGGCCGTCGAGCACCTTGCGGTTGACCATCACCTCGAGGCCCGGACCCGGCTCGTGGAAGCCGGGCATGTAGTAGTACTTGGCGAAGCGGTAGAGCCCGAAGGCAAGGTCGTTCCAGGGACCGACCCAGTCGGCGCCGTCGACCGTGCCGGAGGCCAGCGCCTGGGTGATCTCGCCCGGCGGCATCGTGACCGGCGCGGCGCCGAGCCGGCGCAGCACCTCGCCGCCGAGCCCGGCGATGCGGAACTTCAGGCCGCGGAAGTCCTCCGCCGTCTCGATGCGGCGGTTGAACCAGCCGCCGGCCTGGGTGCCGCTCGAGCCGACGTAGAAAGGCTTGAGGCCGAAGTCGGCGTAGACCTCGTCCCACAGCGCCTGGCCGTCGCCGAAGCGCAGCCAGGAGAAGAATTCCGTCGCGGTCATGCCGAAGGGCACGCCGGTGAACCAGTTCAGCGCCGGCGACTTGCCGACCCAGTAGTAGGGCGTCGCGTGCGCCAGGTCGGCGGTGCCCGAGGCGACCGCGTCGAAGGCCTCGAAGGGGGGCACCAGCTCGCCCGCCGCGAAGACCTTGATGTCGAGACGCCCGTCGGACAGCTGCCGCAGCCGCTCGGCGAAGCGCTCCGCGTTGACGCCGACGCCGGGCGCGTTCTTCGGCCAGGCCGTCACCATCTTCAGCTCGACCCGTTCGCGGGCGACGGCGGGCGCCGGGAAGCCGGCGACGGCGGGAGCGGCGAGGCCGGCGCCGGCCAGGCCGGCGGACCTCAGGAAGCGGCGGCGGTCGGAACGCGGCATCGATGTCTCCTGTCACGGCGCGAGGGCGTCAGTGTCGGCCAGCGAGGATCCCGGCGCCAGGGCGGGAGGCCCGCTCGGCGGTCGCGCCAGCCATGCGCGCGAGCGCGCGGCACGGCGAGGAGCGCTACTGTTCGGCGGCGAGCCTGTCGAGCGGAATCGCGAAGCGCCACTCGATGCCGTCGTCGTGCAGGTCGCGCACGACCTCGGCGCCCAGCGACTGGCCGAGCATGCGCTCGATGACCATCGTGCCGAAGCCGCCCGAGCGCTCGCCGCCCGGCCGCCCCGCCGTGCCGGCGTGCTCGACGCCCTGTTCGCGCCAGATCAGCCTCAGGCGGTCGCCCTCCACCCGCCAGGCGAGCTCGAGCCGTCCGCCGCTGCCGGCGAAGGCGCCGTACTTCGAGGCGTTGGTCGCCAGCTCGTGGAACACCATGCCGAGCATCTGGGCGGCGTTCACCGAGAGGCCGCATGCCGGCCCCTCGATCGCGACGCGGCCGGCGTCCGGCGGCCGGAAGGGCTCCAGCTGCGCCTCCACCAGGGCGCGCAGGCCGATCCCCGCCTCGGCGCGGTCGACCATCAGCTCGGTCGAGCGCGCCAGCCCCTGCAGGCGGCTCTGGAAGGCACGGTCGAAGTCCTCGAGCGAGCGCGAGCCCTGCGCGCTCTGCTTGGCGACGGCGGAGATCACGGCGAGCTGGTTCTTCGAGCGGTGCGCCATCTCGCGCATCAGGAAGCGCACCTCGTTCTCGGCCGCGCGCCGCGCCTTGGCGGCCTCCGCCAGGGCCTGGGAGACCGTTTCGACCTCTGTGATCGGCGCGGCGAAGGGCTCGACGTCCCGGCCTTCACCGAGGCGCTCGGCGTCGCGCGCCAGGCGCCACACCGAGCGGCCGATCCGGCGCGACAGCCAGGCCGCGCTCAGCAGCGCCGCGGCGGCGATCAGCAGCCCGCCGAACAGCAGCAGCTCGAAGGCCTGACGGAAGGGCTGCCGCAGAACCGTCTCGGAGGCCCAGGCGACGACCCGCCAATCGGCGTTGAGCGACGGCTGGGCGACCGCCAGATAGGGCTCGCGCTCGGCCCGGGCCCGGATGAAGCCCTGCTCCTCGCGCGCCTGCTCGGCCAGGAAATGGCGCTCGCCGAGCGCCGAGCCCTGGTCGGTCGCGGCGAGCACGCGGCCGCCCGAGTCGAGCAGGGCGACCTCCCAGCCGCGCGGAAAGCGGTGGCTGAGCAGCGTCTCCCTCAGCGCCTCGGCATCGCGCGTCAGGATCAGCACCAGGTCGTCGCCGAACCGCCGGTCGACCGGCAGCTCGACGTTGAAGACCCACTTCTGCGAGGTCCGCCCGTAGAAGACGCCGGAGATCACCGGCTCGCCGGTCTCCAGGGTGCGCCGGGCCGACTCGGGGTCGGAGGTGCTGCCGAGCGGCGTGCCGTAGAGAACCCGCGTGTTCAGGAGCTGCTCGAGGTTCTCGTCGAGCAGGATCATGTAGTTGCCGGAGCCTTCCAGCGCGCGCTGCGCCCGGCTGTGGAAGGTCGCGTAGTCGCCCTGGTGCAGCGAGGGCAGCGAGGCGAGCACGCGCAGCGTGGTCAGCATCGAGGAGAGCTCGCGGTCGACCGACTGCGCGATCGAGCCGGCCGTGCCGTAGACCAGCGTCTCGACCGTCTCGCGCTGCGCCTCGTTGTGACGGTCCAGCACCAGCGCCGCGTAGAGGAACGCCGGCACCACGGTGACGAGCGTGAGCAGCACCAGATAGACGGCGATCGGGCGGGGGCGGCGCCAGGAGGCACCGGCCGGCGCGCGCGCTTCTCCGACCCGGCCCGGAGCCCGCGTCGCGGCCGTTCGTTCGTGATCCGGCACTGAAGGCCACCCCCTACCTGTCTTGGACGAACCATCCTGACGGATCGAGCCTGGCGAAGCCCTCACCTCGATCAAGTTCGCGCATCGTTCTTAGCATACTCGCCGCGAAGCCATGCGGCCTTCTCACGGCCCCTGCGCAGCGGCTCAACTTGTCGCTGCCCCGGCTGCGCTCTAGGATCGCCCGGCTGCCGCCCTCCGGGTCCCCGCCGTGGCGCCGCCACACCCCTGCAACGAGACAGAGCCGGAAAATGGTCGAAATCCGGGGAGCTTTTCCGCAGACCCGACTGCGCCGCAACCGAGGCCAGGACTGGAGCCGGCGCCTGGTCGCCGAGAACCGGCTGAGCGCCGACGATCTGATCTGGCCCGTGTTCCTGCGCGAGGACGACGAGCCGGAGACCGAGATCGCCTCGATGCCCGGCCAGCGCCGCCTGACCGTCAGCGAGGCGGTCGACGCGGTCGGGCGCGCCGCCGAGCTCGGCATCCCGGCGGCCTGCCTGTTTCCCAAGGTCCCGGCGTCGCGGAAGACCCTGGACTGCGCCGAGGCCTTCGATCCCGAAAACCTGATCTGCCGTGGCCTGCGCGCGATCAAGGGCGCGGTGCCCCAGGTCGGTCTGGTCGGCGACGTCGCGCTGGATCCCTACAACCCGCTCGGCCACGACGGGCTGCTCGAGGGCGAGCGCATCCTCAACGACGAGACCGTCGAGGTGCTCTGCCGTCAGGCCCTGGTCCAGGCCGAGGCGGGCTGCGACGTCATCGCGCCCTCCGACATGATGGACGGGCGGATCGCCGCGATCCGCCGGGCGCTCGACGCCGCCGGCCACGAGGACACGCGGATCTGCTCCTACGCCGCCAAGTACGCCAGCGCCTTCTACGGTCCGTTCCGCGACGCCATCGGCTCGTCCGGCGCCCTCAAGGGCGACAAGAAGACCTACCAGATGGACCCGGCCAACAGCGACGAGGCGCTGCACGAGGTCGCGCTCGACCTCGCGGAAGGCGCCGACATGGTGATGGTCAAGCCGGGGATGCCCTATCTCGACATCATCCGCCGGGTGAAGGAGCGCTTCGGCGTGCCGACTCTGGCCTACCAGGTCTCCGGCGAGTACGCCATGATCAAGGCGGCGGCGCTCAACGGCTGGCTCGACGGCGAGCGCGCCATGCTCGAATCGCTGACCGCGTTCAAGCGCGCGGGCAGCGATGCCATCCTGACCTACTTCGCGCTCGAGGCGGCAGAGCGGCTGCGCGCCGGCTGAGCCTTCCGGCTCCTGCCCGGGGGCGCGAATTCCCCAGCGACTGATCTATGTTGTTGCGCGCAGGGCGGAACGCGCTAGACGTCATTTTCCTGCCTAGCTTTGCAACCGCACTCTCCTGGGAATCCTCATGAACAAGCCGTTCACCGCGGTCGCTCTCGCGACCGCCCTTGCCCTGCCCGCCCTCTCCTCGCCGGCCGTCGCCCAGGCGGACGAGATGAACTGGAACAGCCCGGGCGGCTTCTACCTGCGTCTCGACAGCGGCTGGTCGTTCTCGCGCGACGCGGGCGGCGACATCGACACCGACTTCGGCGATTCCTATCTGGTCGGCGGCGGTGCCGGCTACCGCTTCAACGACTACCTGCGCGCCGACGTCACGATCAGCTACCGCGGCGGCTACGACATCGACGACGCGCAGACCCTCTCGGGCTCGAGCTTCGCGGTCCAGGGCGACGCCTCGTCGCTGACCGGCATGGTCAACGCCTACGTCGACGTCGGACGCTTCGGCCGCGTCACGCCCTACGTCGGCGGCGGCATCGGCGTCTCGCGCAACACGATCAGCGACCTGAGCGCCACCTTCGCCGGCGTCTCTGCGACGGTCGACGACGAGACCAGCACCTCCTTCGCCTGGCAGGCCAGCGCAGGCCTGGGCATCGAGGTCGCGCCGAACCTGGCGATCGACGTCGGCTACCGCTACATGGACCTCGGCTCGATCGAGACCGGCGACACCGTCACCGTGGGCGGCGCCTCGATCGGCGGCGCCGCGTCCGACGGCGACCTGCGCGCGCACGAGATCCAGGTCGGACTCCGCTACAGCTTCTGAGGCCGCAGCGCCGGTGGAAGCCCTGGGAGGGGGAAGCGTCGCTTCCCCCTCTCTTGCGTTCAGGGGGCGGTAGGGCGCGGGCCGGTAGGGCATGCCGGCCGGCGAAGAGCGAGTCGATCCTTCTATCGCCGGAATTCCTCTATCGTTGGAGCAAGGCGGGGGTGCGGCCCCGGGCTGCGGGTTCGCCGCCCCGCCTCTTCTTCTCGATGCGCGGGGGCCAAGGGATGGCGGGAGCGGGAGCGGAATCAGAAGCAGGAACCGGGTCGGCCGAAGCCCGGTCGGTTCAGAGCTATCTCGACGAGACCCCGCGGTGGCGCGACGGCACGCCGGCCGTGGCGGCGCCGATAACCGCGACGCAGCGGCGCATCTGGTGGCTCGCCGTGGCGGGCAAGTTCTTCGAGGGGCTGGTCGTCTTCATGACCGGCGTCGCCCTGCCGCTGATCGGCAAGGAGTTCGCACTCAGCCCGGTCCAGTACGGCATGGTCGGTGCGGCGACGCTCTTCGGGATCCTGATCGGCGCGACCGCGCTCGGCGGGCTCTCCGACCGCTTCGGCCGCAAACCCCTGTTCGTGATCGAGATGGCGCTCTTCACGATCTTCCTGGTCGCCATCCTTCCCGCGCCGAGCTTCGCCTGGCTGCTCGTCTGCCTGCTCGGCATGGGCGTCGCGCTCGGCTGCGACTACCCGACCGCGCATGTCGTGATCTCCGAATCGACGCCGACGCGCGGCCGCGGCGCCCGCGTGCTGGGCGCCTTCGGCTTCCAGGCGGTCGGCGCACTCGTCGGCACCGCGGTCGGCTTCCTGATCCTGAACGAGAACCCGACCCTGGGCGCCTGGCGGTGGATGTACGCCACCGCCATCGTCCCGGCGGCGCTCGTGACCCTGGCGCGGCTGTCGATCCCCGAGAGCGCTCACTGGCTCAACGAGCGCGGCCGCCGCGGCGAGGCGGAGCACGCGCTGAAACGGCTGCTCCGCCGCCGGCCGCCCTATCCCCGGGCGACGCCGCTGCCCGCGGCGACGCCCGGGGATAGGGCGGCCGGTAGGTCGGAAACGGGATACGGCGCCCTGTTCCGCAAAGGCAACCGGCGCGCCCTTGTCCTCGCCTCGGTGCCCTGGTTCCTGCAGGACCTGGGAACCTACGGCATCGGCATCTTCACGCCGACGATCCTCGCTTCCGCGGTCGGGCACGGCCGGCCGCACGCCCACAGCGTCACCGACATCGTCGCCAACGAGATCACGGCGGCCAAGGGGGCCGCCTTTCTCGACACCCTGCTGATCCTGGGCATCATCGCGGCGGTCGTGCTGGCCGACCGCGTGGGCCGGATCCGGCTCCAGGTCGTCGGCTTCGTCGGCTGCGCCCTCGGGCTCCTGGTGGCCGCGCTGTCGGACCAGGCGGACGGCGCGACCAAGACCGCGCTGATCTTCGCCGGCTTCATGCTGTTCAACTTCAGCACCAACATCGGCCCGAACGCGCAGACCTATCTTCTGGCGGGCGAGGTCTTCGCGACCCCGGTGCGCGGCAAGGGGGCCGGTTTCGCCGCCTCTTTCGCCAAGATCGGCGCCGTCGTGACGGCCTTCCTGTTCCCGCTCCTGCTCGAGGACCTCGGCAGCACGACGCTGCTCGCCATCCTGGTCGGCACCTCGCTGCTCGGCGCCGTGGTGACCTGGGCCTATCGGATCGAGACCGCCGGCGTCAGCCTCGAGGAGGTCGGCCGGTCGGAGTGACCGCGGAGCCGCTAGGCCGCCGGGCGCCGGGACCCGGCCGAGCCGACCAGGCGCTCGGCGAAGAAGGCCTCGGCCATGCGGTCGTGCCAGGGCTCGGCGTGCCCCGCGGCGTGAAAGCCGACGTGGCCGCCGCCGCCCGGCAGCAGCGGCGTCAGGGCCGGATTGGACGCCCAGTCGACGCCACGGTAGGCCTCCGCCGGGATCCAGGGATCGTCCAGCGCATGGACGACCAGGGTCGGCACGCGGATCGCGCCAAGCATGGGGGCGGCGCTGTTGCGCCGATAGTAGTCGTCGGCGCCGGCGAAGCCGTTGCGCGGCCCGGTCCAGGTCTCGTCGAACTCCCAGACCGAGCGACTGGCGAGCGCGCGCTCGCGCCGACCCGGCTCGGCCTGCTGGACCGAAGCGCGCAGCTCGCGGCGCATCTCGCCCAACAGGTATCGATGGTAGAGGGCGTTGCGCGGCGCCATCAGCCGCCGCTGCGCCGCCTTCAGGTCGATCGGCGCCGAGACCGCCGCGGCGGCCGGGACCGGCACCGGGAACTCGCCTTCGGCCAGGAACTTCAGCAGCATGTTGCCGCCCAGCGAGAAGCCGATCGGCAGCACGCCGCGGGCGACCAGGGCCGGGCGCTGCCAGCTCAGCACCGCGAGCAGCTGGCGCAGGTCCTCGCTGCGCCCGGCGTGGTAGGAGCCGGCGGGACACAGCGGTCCGGCGGGTCCGGCGCCGCGCAGGTTGACGCGCAGCACCGGCCAGCCGCGCCGCAGGAACCAGCGCGCGGTCGCCCGCACGTGGACCGAGTCCTCGCAGCCGGTCAGGCCGTGGATCACGACGACCAGCGGCCGCCCCGCCCCCTCGCCGCTGTGCAGCAGGGCCGGCAGTCGGTCGCCGTCGGGCAGGCGCAGGACCAGCCGCTCGGCCGGCCAGGGCGAGAGGTCCGGCCGGTCCCAGCGGCCGCGCAGCGTGTTGCGCAGCGTCTGCAGGTCGCCGCCCCACCAGGGCGCGCGCGGCGTGAAGGGCTCGGGCATCATCAGCGCGACATAGGCCGGATCGGCCGAATCGGCCAGGGCAAATCGCCTCTGCCCGGCGATCCCCTGCTCAGCGGTGACGCAGGTAGACCGCCCAGTAGACGCCGGCGACGCCGCCGGCCCCGCCGACCAGGTTGCCCAGGGTGACCGGCAGCAGGTTGCCGGCGACGGCCTGCCAGAGGCTCGCCGGCTCCAGGCCGCCCGCAGCCAGCAGGCCGAGCGGGATCAGGTACATGTTGGCGACCGAGTGCTCGAAGCCGAGCGCCACGAAGGCGCTGATCGGCCCGACGATCGCCAGGATCTTGCCGGCCACGTCGCGTGCCGAGAAGCACAGCCAGACGGCGAGGCAGACCAGGGCGTTGCACAGGATGCCGCGCACGAAGGCCTCGGCAAAGCCGAGCGCCAGCTTGCCCTCCGCCGCCGCCGCCGCGGTCCGGCCGAGCGCGCCCTCGCCCAGTTCCAGGCTGCCGGCCAGTGCGGTCAGCGCGACCATCGCCAGCGCGCCCGCCAGGTTGGCGAGATAGACGAGAATCCAGTTGCGCAGCAGGGCGGCCGTCGAGACGAGGCGCTCGGCCCAGGCCATGACCAGCAGGTTGTTGCCGGTGAACAGCTCGGCGCCGCCGACCACGACCAGCACCAGGCCGAGGCTGAAGGCGATGCCGCCGAGCCAGCGCGCGAGGCCGAAGCCGAGGCCGGGCTCGGTCATCACCAGCAGGAACAGCAGGCCACCGAAGGCGACGACGACGCCGGCGAGCACGCCGAGCACCAGGGTCTGCAGCAGCGTCTGGCCGGCCTTGGCGACGCCGGCCGTCTCGACCCTCAGCGCGATCTGCGCCGGCGCGTAGGCGTCGACCCCCGTCGGATTGTCCATGCCGCTCCCGCCTCCGGCGATATCGCCACGATTCGGGAGCACTCTCCGGTCGCCGGCCGCCCGCCGCCTTGCGCTGGCTCAATCCGGGAAGGGGAGAAGGCCGTCGGAACGATTCGCGCGCCGGCCCGTTGGCCCCGCAGAGGATACATTCAGGAGTTCGCATGTTTGTCGAGAAGATCAAGACCGACGGCCTCGCCCACCTGTCCTATCTGGTCGGCGGCGGCGGCGAGGCCGCGGTCATCGACCCGCGCCGCGACTGCGAGGTCTATGTCGAGCTGGCCCACGCCAAGGGCTGCCGCCTCACCCACGTCTTCGAGACGCACCGAAACGAGGACCTGGTGTCCGGCGCGCCGGTGCTGGCGGCGCTGACCGGCGCCAGCGTCCACCACGGCCCGAATGCCGACGGCGAGGTCGCCTACGCCGACACGGTGCGCGAGGGCGCCGTCTTTCGCTTCGGCAGCCTGCGGCTGGACGTCCTGGAGACCCCGGGCCATACCGACGACAGCCTGTCGTTCGCGCTCTACGACGAAGACTTCGGCGAGCAGGCCGTCGCGGTCTTCACCGGCGACGCCCTGTTCATCGGCGACGTCGGCCGCACCGACTTCTATCCGGAGCGCGCCCGCGAGGTCGCCGGCCTGCTGTTCGACAGCCTGCGCAAGCTGGAGGCGCTGGGCGACCAGGCGATCGTCTACCCGGCGCACGGCGCCGGCTCGGTGTGCGGCGACAACATGGCCAACCGCGAGTTCTCGACGATCGGCTACGAGCGGCTGAACAACCCGATGCTGGCGGAGCGCGACCGCGAGGCCTTCGTCGAGCAGAAGACTCGCGAGCATCACTACCAGCCGCCCTACTTCCGGCTGATGGAGCGGCTGAACCTGGAGGGCGGCGCGCCGGCCGGCCGGGTGCTGGCGCCGCGACCGCTCTCGGCCGCCGCCCTGGCGGCGAGCGAGGGTGCGACCCTGGTCGACGTGCGCGGCATCACCGCCTTCCTCGGCGGCCACCTGCCGGGCAGCCTGGCGATCCCCCACGACATGCTCGCGGCCTTCGCCGGCTGGCTGCTCGATCCCGAGGAGCGGCTGGTCCTGGTCGCCGACGACGACGGCCAGGCGGCGGCGGCGGCGCGCAGCCTGGCGCGCATCGGCTACGACCGCGTCGAGGGCCGGCTGTCGGCCGCGCTGACCGGCTGGGCCGCCGCGGCGCGCCCTTTCATCACCGTCCCGGCGCTGGACGTCGAGACGGTCGCCCGGCGCGTCGCCGAGGCGCCCGAGGGCTGGCACCTGCTCGACGTCCGCGGCTTGCCAGAGGTCCAGGCGAACCCGATCCCGGGGGCCGAGCATCGCTACGTCGGCGAGCTGCCGGACCGGCTCGACGAGCTCGACCCGGCGGCCAGCTACACGGTGATGTGCGCCAGCGGCGCACGGGCGACGATCGCCGCCTCGGTGCTGCTGCGCGCCGGCTTCGAGAACGTCTCGGTGTTCCTCGGCTCGGCCGGCGCCTGGCGGGCGGCCGGGCATCCCACGGCACGGCGCGAGAGCCGGGCCGCCGAGTGACGCGCGAGACACCTCGCGCGCGGATGACCAGGAGCTAGGCCTCCTCGCCGAGCCAGTCGACGACCGGCCGGATCTGCGCCTCGTCCATGAGCGCCGGGGCGTGGCCGCAGCCGGCGAACTCGACCAGCCGGGCGCGCGGCCCGCGCCGGGTCATCTCCTGGGCCGTCTCGGGCAGCAGCAGGTCGGACTCGGCACCGCGCAGTGCCAGCACCGGACAGCGGATGGCGTCCCACTGCGCCCAGAGGTCGATGTCCTGCAGCGGGCCGGCGGCGAAGGGCTCGGCGATGCGCAGGTCGTAGTTCGGCCCCCAGCCGCCCTCGGGCCGCGCACGTACCGAGACCTCGGTCAGGCGCCGCCACTGGGCGTCGCTCGTCAGGCCGAAGGGCGCATAGGCCTCGCGCATGTGGGCCTCGGCGGTCTCGAGGTCGGGCCACGTCCAGTCGCGGCCGACATAGCCGCCGATGCGCTCGAGCGCCGCCTGCGGCACGAAGGGCCCGACGTCGTTGAGCACCAGGCGGCGGATCGGATGGCCCGGCAGGCAGGCGGTGACCAGCGCGATCAGGCCGCCCATCGAGGTGCCGACCCAGTCCAGCTCCTCGACCTCGAGCCGCGCGACCAGCGCCGCGAGGTCGCTGCGGTACTGCAGCAGGCCGTAGTCCCCGGCGTCCGGCAGGCGACCGCTCTCGCCGCGCCCGACCACGTCCGGGCAGACGACGCGCCAGCCGGCGGCGACCAGGGCCCGGGCCAGGTCGTCGAAGTCGCGGCCGTTGCGGGTCAGGCCGTGCACGCAGAGCGCGGTGCGCAGCGCATCCGGGGCGCCCCACTCCCAGTAGGCCATGTCGTGGAAGCCGTCCTTGCCCAGGCACTTCAGCCGGCGCGGCACGGGGGCAGGGGCGCCGCTCACGCCGCCGCCTCGCGCGCGCCTTCCTGGAAGGCCGGCGACGGGTCCTGGACCAGCACGAAGGTCTCCGGGAAGAAGCCGTTGAAGTGGGTCGCCAGCGCGTTCGAGTAGGCCCCGACCTGGTCGATCTCGATCCAGTCGCCCTCGCGGGTGTCGGCCGGCAGCTCGAAGACGCCGGGCACGACGTCGAGGGAGTCGCAGGTCGGGCCGTTAAGCGTGAAGTCGAGCGTGTCCTCGGTTTCCGGCTCGTCGTCGCCGAGGCGGATCCGGCGGGCCGGCAGGCGGATGCCGGCATCGACCGTCTCCGACAGCGAGCCGTAGATGCCGTCGTTGACGTAGAGCTGGCGGTCCTTGCGCAGCTGGACCTGGACCAGCAGGGAGCAGCCGGCGGCGACCAGGGCGCGGCCCGGCTCGCAGTAGATCTCGACCGTCGGCGGCACGCTGATCGCCTTGAGGCCGTCGCGGATCGCCTGGAAGAACTCGGACAGCGGCGGCGAGTCCATCTCGACGTAGCGCGCCGGGAAGCCGCCGCCGACGTCGATCGCCACCGGCTGGACCCCAGCCGCCGCCAGGATCTCGCCGCAGAGGTCGAGCGCCACGCCGTAGGCCTCGGGCCTCAGGCACTGGGAGCCGACATGGAAGGCGATGCCGACCTTGCAGCCGGCCTGGTCGGCGCGTTTGAGCAGGGCTGCCGCCTGCTCCGGGTCGGCGCCGAACTTGGCCGAGAGGTGGTAGAGCGTGCCCTCGGACGGCGGCGTGTTGATGCGGACCATGATGGTGACCTCGCGGCCGCCGGTCTCGGCCAGCACCTTCTCCAGCTCCGCCTCGTGGTCGACGACGTAGTGGCGCACGCCGTAGACGCGGTAGGCGTTCTTGATCACCGCTCGGCCCTTGACCGGGTGCATGAAGTAGAGCCGCGCGTCCGGGTAGGTCTCGGCGATCTGCGCGATCTCGGGCAGCGAGGCGGTGTCGAAGTGGCGGATGCCCGCCTTGTAGAGCGCGTCGACGACCAGCGGGTGCGGGTTGCACTTGACGGCGTAGAGCACCTCGCCCGGGAACTGCGTCAGGAAGCGCTTGGCCTGGCGGGCCAGCACGTGCGGGCGCAGGCAGTAGACGGGATAGCCCGGGCGCAGCGCCTCGGCGACCGCGCGCGCGTCCGCGAAGCTGCGCGCCAGCGCCATCGCTCAGCCGCTCCGCGGGGTGGGCTGCCTCACCGGCCCGCCCTACCGGCCCGCCGCCAGGCCGAGCCGGCGCAGGGTCGAGCCGCCGTCGCGCGCACGCCGCGCCATGGAGCGCACCTCGGCGCTCATCGCCACGGTGCCCTTGGCGACGTAGGCCTCGTGGTTGCGCTCGACCTCGTCGGGAACGTAGCGGTAGTTGACCATCATGCCGGCCGCCTGCTTCAGCCCCTTGCCCGAGACGTCGGCCAGCCAGTTCAGCCGCTCCAGCCGCGCGCCGTTGCGCAGGTGGAAGCGGGCGACGGGATCGATCGGCTGGCCGTCCTCGCGCTTGACGGTGAAGTACTTGGCGATCAGGCGCAACAGCGGCTCCTCCAGCGCCTTGACGATGACCGGGTCGCGGATCCAGTCGGCACGCTCGAGCAGCGCCGCGAGGGATTCCGTCGTCGAGTCGCTGCCGCCCAGCGCCCGGATGCCGCCGCGCTCCTCGACGCTCAGCACGCCGTTGAGCTCCTCGGCCGGCAGCCCGGCGAGCCAGCGCCGGAAGCCGGGCACCGGCGAGAGGGTCGCGTAGGTCTTGATGCCCGGCATGCTCTCCGAGAGGTGGCGGACCACCATCTTGATCAGGTACTCCCCGAAGGAGATGCCCTTGAGGCCCTTCTGGGTGTTCGAGATCGAGTAGAAGATCGCGGTGTCGGCGCTCTTGGGATCGTCCTGCGGCGCCTCCTCGTCGAGCAGCGCCTGGATGCTGCCGGCCAGGCCCTTGACCAGCGCGACCTCGACGAAGGCGAGCGGCTCGTTGGGCATGCGCGGGTGGAACAGCGCGTAGCAGCGCCGGTCGGAATCCAGCCGGTTGCGCAGGTCGTAGAAGTCGCGGATCTCGTGCACCGCCTCGTAGGCGATCAGCTTCTCGAGCAGCGCCGCGCTGGAGTTCCAGTCGATCGCCTCGAGGTCGAGGAAGCCGGTGTCGAACCAGCTCGACAGCAGCTCGTAGAGATCCTCGTCGAGGGCCTTGAGCGCCGGGTCGTCGCCCAGCGTCGCCAGCAGGTCGGCGCGCAGGTCGGCGAGGAACTTGACGCCCTCCGGCAGGCCGTTGAACTGGGTCAGCAGCTTGACCCGGGGCGGCACCAGGGCGCGCCGCAGCGCCCGCTCCGCGGCCTGGCGCTCGCTGTCCTCGCCGGCCTCGGCGAGCCGTGCGCTCGCCTTGTCGACCGCCTCGCGGTCGGCCGCGAAGTCCTCCGCCAGCAGGCGCAGGAAGAGGTTGCGGCCGGCCGGGTCGAGCTTCAGGTAGGTCTGGCCGAGCTCGGCGGCCCGGGCGCGCGCCGAGACCTCGCCGCCGCGGGCCTCCAGGCAGTCGCGCATCATGGTGCGCAGCGCCTCGGGATCGGCGCCGGGGTCCTCCAGGGTCATCCCGACCGAGCGCGCGGCGGAGGCGGCGACCTCGCGCCAGGCGCCCGACAGGTTGTTCAGCGCGCGATCGAAAAAGGACTGCTGGACGGCTTCGGCCATGTCGTCTCCTGCTCGGCCTCGGGACTCTCTGGAATGCCAAACGCGGCTACTGGATGGCAGGTCCCATCACCGCCTCGGGCAACCACGTGGCGATCTCCGGCACCAGGCACAAGATCACGATCGCCAGGACCATGCAGCCGACGAACGGCAGCGAGCCGCGCAGGATGGTCTGCAGGCGGATGTCCGGCGCGATGCCGTTGATGACATAGAGATTGAGCCCGACCGGCGGGGTGATCAGGCCGATCTCCATGTTGATCGTCAGCACCACCGCGAACCAGTAGGGGTCGAAGCCGGCGTTGAGCACGATCGGCAGCAGGATCGGCGCGGCCATCAGGATCACCGCGACCGGCGGCAGGAAGAAGCCGGCGATCAGCAGGAAGACGTTGATCGCGCCCATCAGCACCCAGCGGTTGACCTCGAGGTCGCCGATCCAGGCGGCGATGGTCTGGGTGATGAACAGGCTGGAGAGCATGTAGCTGAACAGGCCCGAGGCGCCGATGATCAGCAGGATCATCACCGACTCCTTGGTCGAGTCGCGCAGCACCGACCAGAGGTCCTTGAACTTCCACAGGCGGTAGATGACGACCGCGAAGACCAGCACCAGCAGCGCGCCGACGGCGGCGGTCTCCGAAGGCGTGGCGACGCCGCCGTAGAGCGCGAAGAGCACGCCCAGGATGATCAGCAGGAAGGGGATGACGCGGATCAGCGAGGAGAACTTCTCGCCCCAGCTGTAGACCGTCGGGGTCAGCACCTCGCCGGCGCCCTTGCGCCAGGTGTCGAAGATGGCCCAGGCCATGAACAGCAGCACCAGCATCAGGCCGGGCAGCGCGCCGGCCAGGAACAGCCGGCCGATCGAGGTCTCGGTGGCGATGCCGTACACGATCATCGTGACGCTGGGCGGGATCAGGATGCCCAGGGTGCCGCCGGCGGCGATCGCGCCCGAGGAGACCTCGGGCGGGTAGCCGCGCTTGCGCATCTCGGGGATGCCCATCTTGCCGATCGCCGCGCAGGTCGCCGGCGACGAGCCGGACAGCGCCGAGAAGATCGCGCAGGCGCCGAGGTTGGAGACCACCAGGCCGCCGGGCACCCGGGTCAGCCAGCGCTCCAGGGCCTCGTAGAGGTCGCTGCCGGCGCGCGTCGAGGCGACCGCCGCGCCCATCATGATGAACATCGGGATCGACAGCAGCGCGAAGTCGTTGAGCTTGGCGAACAGGATCTCGGGCAGCCAGACGATCGCCATCCAGCCGCTGTAGTCGAAGACCGCCAGGAAGCCCATCGAGACGACGATCAGGCCGATGGCCACCGAGATGCCGGAGAACAGCACCAGGATGGTGGCGCCGGCGACCAGCAGGCCGAGGGTCAGGGGATCGAGCTCCATCGCGTGTCTTCCGGGTCCTGGAGGGCAGCGCCGCGAGGCGGGGTCAGTGGGAAGCTGTTGGCCGGGGGGCGGCGCCGCTCAGTCGCGGCCGGCGTGCAGCGCGTCGTCGGCCAGGTCGAAGGCCTTGCGGCGCCCGGTCAGCAGGCCCAGGAGGTCGGCGGCGAACTGCAGCGCCAGCAGCGCGAACCCGACCGGCATCGCGAAGTAGGGAATCCACAGCGGCACGCCCCAGACGGTGTCCGACTTCCAGTCGCCGACCCAGGCCTCGTGCCACATGACGTAGCCGTAGACCGCGAAGATCGCGGCGACGCCGAGCGAGACGCCCTGGACCAGGACGGCCAGAACGTTGCGCGGGCCGCCCCTCAGGTAGATCGGCAGCAGGTCGACGTTGACGTGGCCGCGCAGCCGCTGGACGTACGACATGCCGATCAGCGTCGCGCCGAGCATCATGTAGGTGACGAACTCGGTCTGCCAGATCGTCGAGAGCCCCATGACGTAGCGCACGTAGATCATCTGGCAGACGACCAGGATCGAGACCGCGATCATCAGGGCCGCCAGGACGCCGCTGACCAGCGACAGGCGGTTGGCGAAGCGGATGAAGCCGTCGATCATGCTCTCGGCATCCAGGCTGGTGGTGTCTCGCGGGGTCCGGCCGGTCCGGGGCGGGCAGGACGGCGGCCGGCCGTCGCCGGCCGGCCGCCGCCTCGGGCCCTAGGGCCTCACTCCACCGACAGCGCCATGTCGAGCAGCTTCTGCCCGTCCGGCACCTCCTTCTTGAACTCCTCGTAGGAGCTCTTGGCCGCGATGTCGCGCCAGGCGTTGAACTGCTCCTCGGTCATGTAGGACAGCTCGACGCCGTTGTCCTTGAAGACGCGCGCGGCCTCGGCGTCCTCCTTCTTGGCCTCCTCGAGGTAGAAGGCCTCGGCCTTCTCGGCGCCCTCGAGGATCGCCTGCTGCTGCGCCTCGTTCAGGCGGTCGAAGGTGCGCTTCGACATCAGCAGCGGCTGGTACATGAACCAGAGGGCGTAGTCGCCGACCGGCGTGAAGCAGGCGACCTGCTCGTAGATCCGGTAGGACACGAAGCTCGACGAGCTGGTGTTGGCGGCGTCGAGCACGCCGGTCTGCATGGCGTTGTAGATCTCGGACGAGGCCATCGAGGCGATCGAGGCGCCGGCCTCGGCCAGCATCTGCTCGAAGGACTTGCCGGCCGCGCGGGTCTGCAGGCCCTGCACGTCGTCGGGCCCTGTGATGCACTTGTCCTTGCCTGCGAAGCCGCCCGCCAGATAGCCGTCGACCAGGATCATCACGCCGTCGTCCTCGGCGATCTTCTTCAGCTCGTCCATGAAGGCCGAGTCGTTGAGCCGCGCCGCGTGGTCGTGGCTCTTCACCAGCCCCGGCATCAGGGTCAGGTTGAACTCCGGGTGGATGCCGCCGGCATAGGCCAGCGGGAACACCGTCATGTCGAGCTGGCCGCGGCTGGTCGGCTGCCACTGCTCGCGCGCCTTGAAGAGCGACTGGGTCGGGAAGATCTGGATCTCCAGCCCGACGTCGGCCTCCTTGACGTGATTGGCGACGATCTCGGCGACCTTGTGGCGCACGTCCGAGGTCGACCACTGGTGCGACAGGCGCAGGGTGTCCTGGGCCTGCGCCGCCGACAGGGCCAGCCCGGCCGCCGTCGCGGCGGCCAGCAGGCCGGTACCGATCTTGGAAAACCGCATTCTCTTCCTCCCGTTTGAGCTTGTTCTGCCCGAATGAGCTTGTTCTGGGTCGCTGCTCACCGGCTTCTGCCGGGTTGCCGGTACGATGACCGGCCGCGCAACAAGAGTCCAGTCTTGTATGGAGTATGCGCAACATTGTATACAAACGGCGGCGGTCAACCGGGCTGACATGACCCCCTCGCCGGTTCGGGCTCCCGAGCCCGCTGAGCGAGGGCAGAACGACAACGCCCGGGGAGGAACGATGGTGGAGCACGCCCCGTCGCCCGAGACACGGGCAGGTGGCCGGCCCGAATCAGCCGACCCCGAGACCGAGACGGCCGCCGGCGCCCCGCCCGGCCGGCAGCGGCTCGCCGACCGGGTCCGCCTGGGCCTCGAGCGCGAGATCGTCACCGGCGACCTCGCCCCCGGCATGCGCCTGGACGAGGTCCGGCTCGCCGAGCGCTACCAGGTCTCCCGCACGCCGGTGCGCGAGGCGCTGATGCAGCTCGCCGCCAGCGGCCTGGTCGAGATGCGGCCCCGCCAGGGCGCGCTGGTCGCGGCCATCGGCACCTACCAGCTGGCCGAAATGTTCGAGGTCATGTCCGAGCTCGAGGCACTCTGCGCGCGGCTCGCCGCGCGGCGCATGACGCCGCGCGAGCGCAACGAGCTGGCCGCCCTGCACGAGGCCTGCCGGCCCTGCCTGGAGAGCGGCGAGGCCGACGGCTACTACGAGATGAACCTGCGCTTCCACGAGGCGATCTACGCCGGCAGCCACAACGCCTTCCTGGAGCAGGAGACCCGCAAGATCCGCCGCCGCGTCTCGCCCTACCGGCGCATGCAGCTGCACCGTCCCGGCCGCCTCGCCGACAGCCACGCCGAGCACGGCCGGGTCGTCGAGGCGATCCGCGCCGGCGACCAGGAGCTTGCGGGCAGCCTCATGAAGGAGCATGTCGCCATTCAGAGCGGCACCTTCGTCGACTTCCTGGCGAGCGTCGGCGAGCTGCCGGACCAGCGCGCAGCCGGCAGCCCGGAGCCGCGGGAACCCCGGCGCCAGGCGCGCTAGCCCTTCCACCGAAGCCCGAACCGACCCGCCGGACCTTCAGCCGATCCAGACGCCCCCGAGCAGCAGAGCCGTGTCATGAACCAGAATCTCTTCGCCATCCTCCGCGACTGCTTCCCGGCCGACCGCGCCCGCCCCGCCATCGTCCAGCCCGACGGTGCCGAGATCAGCTACGGCGAGCTCGAGGCCGCCGCCGGGCGCTACGCCAACGTGCTGCGCCGGCTCGGCTGCGAGCCGGGCGACCGCGTCGCCGTGCAGGTCGACAAGTCGGTCGAGGCCGTCTTCCTCTACCTCGGCTGCGCGCAGGCCGGCTGCGTCTACCTGCCGCTCAACGTCGCCTACACCGCCGACGAGGTCGCCTACTTCCTGGGCGACGCCGCGCCGACGCTCTTCGTCTGCCGGCCGGAGGCCGAGGCGAGCCTGAAGCCGGTCGCCGACAAGGCCGGCGTGGCGAACCTGATGACCCTCGACGCCGAGGGCGAGGGCACGCTCGCCGAGGCGGCGCGCGCGGCCAGCCCCGACGGCGAGATCCACGAGGCCGGCGAGGACGACCTCGCCGCCATCCTCTACACCTCGGGCACGACCGGGCGCTCCAAGGGCGCCATGCTGACCCACGGCAACCTCTCCTCCAACGCCATCACGCTGCGCGATCTCTGGGGCTTCCGCGAGGGCGACGCGCTGCTCCACGCCCTGCCGATCTTTCACGTCCACGGCCTCTTCGTGGCGCTCAACACCAGCCTCGCCAACGGCTCGACGATCTTCTTCCTGCCGAAGTTCGACGCCGACGAGGTTCTGCGCCTGATGCCCAAGGCGACGGTGATGATGGGCGTGCCGACCTTCTACGTGCGCCTGCTGCAGCACCCCGGCTTCACCCGCGAGGCGGCGGCCGGCATGCGCCTGTTCATCTCCGGCTCGGCGCCGCTGCTCGAGGAAACCTTCCGCGAGTTCGAGGAGCGCACCGGGATGCGCATCCTGGAGCGCTACGGCATGACCGAGGTCGGCATGGCGACCTCCAACCCCTATGAGGAGGCGCCCGGCCGCGAGCGCCGCGCCGGCACCGTCGGCTTCCCGCTGCCGGGCGTCGAGGTGCGCATCGCCGACGAGGACGGCAAGCTGCTCGGGCGCGACGAGATCGGCGTGCTGGAGATGCGCGGCCCGAACGTCTTCAAGGGCTACTGGAAGATGCCGGAGAAGACCGCCGAGGAGTTCCGCGACGACGGCTTCTTCGTCTCCGGCGACCTCGCCAAGATCGACGCCGACGGCTACGTCCACATCGTCGGGCGCGCCAAGGACCTGGTGATCTCCGGCGGCTTCAACGTCTATCCCAAGGAGATCGAGCTGGTCGTCGACGACATCCCCGGCGTCGGCGAGTCGGCGGTCATCGGCCTGCCCCACCCGGACTTCGGCGAGGCGGTCACCGCCGTCTGCACCCGGGCGCCCGGCGAAGAGGTCGACGAGGCGGCGGTCGTCACGGTGTGCAAGCAGAAGCTGGCCAACTTCAAGGTGCCCAAGCGGGTGTTCTTCGTCGAGCAGCTGCCGCGCAACACCATGGGCAAGGTCCAGAAGGCCGAGCTGCGCAAGGCCTACGAGGAGACCTTCAAGCAGAGCTGAGCCGGCGCGGCCGGCGCTCCGCCCGCCCGCTATCCCCGCCTTTCTGTGCCGCGCGTCCCGAAGTCCATGCCGGCCCTCCGGAGGCGGTCCGAGGCCGTTGCCAGGGCGCCGGCGGCCGGCAAACCTGCGCGCGTTCCACGCCGCAGCAGGAGCGCCGCGCAGCCATGGCCAAGCAAGCCGCCGAGTTCATCGCCGCCACCGTCACCGATCCCGAGCTGGCCGCTGCCTTCCAGGCCGAGGTCGGCGGCCGCTGCTTCGAGGAGGCGGCCGACGACCTCGTCGCCTTCGCGCGCGAGCGCGGCTACCAGCTCGACCGCCGGTCCCTGATCGACACGCGGGCCGCGCTGGCCGAGGCGGCCCAGGGCGAGCGGCCGCTCGACGACGCGGAGCTCGGGCAGGTTACCGGCGGCATCTTCGGATCGCTGATCGCGAGCGCCGCCTACGCCGGCCGGGACCTCCTCAATCCGAGCCAGATGTCCCACGAGATGCCCCAGTTCCGCGGCTACGACGACCCGAAGAACCGCAAGTTCTGGCTCGGCTTCTGAGCCGGCCCGAAGAGGTTCCCGGACATCGCGAAGAAGGAGAGCGCCGAACCATGGCCAAGCAGGCCCGTGAATTCATCGCCGCTACCGTCGCCGACCCCGAGCTGGCCGAGGCCTTCGCGGCCCGCTTCGGCGACCGCTCCGTCGAGGAGGCCGCCAACGAGGTGGTCGCCTTCGCCCGGGAGCGCGGCTACCAGGTCGACCGCGACGCCCTGCTGGCCGCCCGCGCCGAGCTGGCCGAGGCGGCCCAGGCCGAGTCGGCCCGGGCCGACGCGCCGCTGAGCGACGAGGCGCTGGCGACCGTATCCGGCGGCATTCTGGGCGCCGCCATGGGCGTGATGTCGGCGGGAGTCACCGCCGCAACGGGCTCCAAGCGGCTTCCGTCCGCCGGCACAGTCGCCTCAAGCGGCGCCTTCAATCCGATCAGCAAGAACTTCTGGTGGCCGTTCTGAACCGGTAGCCGACGGCGGGGCGCCGAGGGGCGAGCGGCGGGCAGGCGCAGCGATCGCCCGCCGTTCCCCTTGCAGGGTCCCCGCAGGGATCCGATGACCCGCCCCACCAACCGCACACGCCACACCCCACACCGCAGCAGGAGAGCCGCACAGCCATGGCCAAGCAAGCCGCCGACTTCATCGCCGCCACCGTCACCGACCCGGAGCTGGCCGAGGCCTTCGTCGCCCGCGTCGGCGACCGCCCCTTCGAGCAGGCGGCCGACGACGTCGTGGCCTTCGCCCGGGAGCGCGGCTATGCGCTCGCCCGCACCGAGCTGCTGGCGGCGCGCACGCGCCTCGCCGAAGCGGCCGAGCGGGGCCAGGAGGTCGGCGACGCCGAGCTCGCCGGCGTCAACGGCGGCATCCTGGGACCGATCGGCGTAGGCGCGACCGCAGGGCTGCTGGGCACCCTGGGCATCGATTCGGGGGTCACCAAGTTCGGCAAGGACAACGGCTACTTCGACCCCAAGTCGACGAGGTTCTGGTTCGCCGTCTAGCAGGGCCCGCGCAAGCCGGCGGCGCCCCGGAGAGCCTTAGGTTCCGGCTCGGCGCCGGAGAGGCGGGCAGGGTCCCGCCCCCCTTCTTCAGCCCCACCCCAAGCAGGGAGATCTGCCGTCATGGCCAAGCAGGCCCGTGAGTTCATCGCCGCCACCGTCGCCGACCCGGAGCTCGCCGAGGCCTTCGCCGCCCGCGTCGGCGACCGCTCCTTCGAGGAGGCCGCCGACGAGGTCGTCGCCTTCGCCCGGGAGCGCGGCTACGACTGCGACGCTGCCGCCCTGCTGGCGGCGCGCGCCGAGATCGCCGAGGCGGCCGGCGGCGACGAGCCTCTGTCCGACGAGGCGCTCGCGACCGTATCCGGCGGTCTTCTCGGCGCCGCCATGGGCGGCGTCATCGCCGGAGTCGGGGCCATTACTCCGGGAGGCACGAAGCAGCTTCCCTCGGCCGGCACCCTCGCCGCAGGCGGCATGTTCAATCCGATCAGCAAGAACTTCTGGTGGCCGTTCGGCTGATGACCGCGGCACCGAATGCGGAGCACGGCGGGGGACCCGGCGCCCAGCGTCGGGCCGGTGCCCCGCAGGCCGACTGATCGAGCCCGATTGATCGAGCCCGATTGATCGGGGGGCGGCTTCGGCCTAGGAGTGGGCGAAACGACAGCCCCCCGGAGGACGCCCCATGTCGACCCAGGCCAGCGCGGCCGATGCCGCCGACCGCCTCTCCCCAAACCTCGACCCCTGGGCTCTCGCCAGGGAGCTCTCGGCCCGCCACCTGATCGGCGGCAAGCTTGTGCCCGCGGTCTCCGGCCGCACCTTCGAGGTGCGCTATCCGGCGACCCTGGAGAAGGTCGGCGAGGCGGCCTACGGCGAGGCCGCCGACGTCGCCGCCGCGGTCGACGCCGCGGTCATGGCCCAGAAGGCCTGGGCCAGGACCCCGGCGCGCGAGCGCGGCCGGCTGATGGCCGAGTGCGGGCGCATCCTGGAAGCGCACAAGGAGGAGCTGGCGCGCCTGATGGCGCTGGAGACCGGCAAGGCGCTGCGCACCGAGAGCCGGGTCGAGGCCGGCGTGCTGGCCGACGCCTTCGTGTTCTTCGGCGGCCTCGCCTCCGAGCTCAAGGGCGAGACCGTGCCCTTCAACCCCGACATGATGACCATGACGGTGCGCGAGCCGATCGGCGTGGTCGGCGCGATCATCCCCTGGAACGTGCCGATGATGCTGATGGCCTACAAGATCGCGCCGGCGCTCACCGCCGGCAACGCGGTCGTGGTCAAGTCGGCCGAGGAGGCGCCCTTCGCGGTGCTGCGCGTCTGCCAGCTGATGAACCAGGTGCTGCCCGCCGGCCTGTTCAACATCCTCTCGGGCTACGGGCCCGAATGCGGCCAGCCGCTGGTCGCGCACCCCAAGGTCGGCAAGATCTCCTTCACCGGCTCGGTCGAGACCGGCAGGCTGATCTACAAGGCGGCCGCCGAGAAGCTGATCCCGGTGACGCTCGAGCTCGGCGGCAAGAGCCCGATGGTCGTGATGGACGACGCCGACCTCGACAAGGCCGTCGCCGGCGCCGTCTCGGGCATGCGTTTCACCCGTCAGGGCCAGAGCTGCACCGCGGCCAGCCGCATCTACGTCCAGGCCGGCCTGCACGACCGCTTCGTCGAGGCGCTCAAGGCCAAGGTCGACGCCCTGGTCATGGGCGATCCGCTCGACGAGAAGTCCGACATCGGCACGATCGTCTCGCTGCAGCAGTTCGACCGGGTCAACGGCTACATCGACCGGGGCCGCGCCGAGGGCGGCCGGGCGCACGAGTGCTCGGCGCTTCCTGCCACCGGTGAAAAGGGCGGCAGCGAGAAGCTGAAGGAGGGCTACTTCGTGCGCCCGGTGATCTTCACCGGCCTGCCCAAGGACAGCCGCCTGATCCGCGAGGAGATCTTCGGCCCCGTGACCTGCGTGGTGAAGTTCGAGACCTTCGAGGAGGCGCTGGAGCAGGCCAACGACAGCGACTACGGCCTGGCCGCGACGATCTGGACGAGGGACCTCAAGACCGGCCTCGACGGCGCCCGGCGCCTGGAGGCCGGCTTCGTCCAGGTCAACCAGAACCTGGTGGTCATGCCCAACCTCTCCTACGGCGGCATCAAGCAGTCGGGCCTCGGCAAGGAGGCAACCCTGGAGGCCATGCTCGAGCACTTCACCCACAAGAAGACGATCATCGTGAACCTGGGGTGAGGCGGCGGCCACCGCTTCCCCCTCCCCCTCGCCCCTCCTTCGTCACCCTCGCCTCTCCGTCGTCACCCTCGCCCCCCTTCGTCACCCTCGCGAAAGCGAGGGTCCAGAGACCAGCGCGGCCCGCCCGGACCTGCGGCAGTCCGTACCTTCGTCGCCTTTCTCTGGATTCCCGCCTGCGCGGGAATGACGATGAAGGGCCCCCCAGCAAACCGGGAGCCCCCATGACCTTCTTCGACCCCACCGCCATCGAGGTCGTCGGCTGCCACGCCGAGGGCGAGGTCGGCCGGGTCATCGTCGGCGGCGTCGAGCCGCCGCCGGGCGACACCCTCTGGGACCAGCGCACCTGGCTCAAGGAGCAGGGCGACGCGCTGCGCCGCCTGCTGCTGTTCGAGCCGCGCGGCGGCGCCTTCGTGCACCTCAACCTGCTGGTGCCGCCCAAGGATCCGCGCGCCGACGCCGCCTTCATCGTCATGGAGCCGGCCGACTACCCGCCGATGTCCGGCTCCAACTCGATCTGCGTCGCCACGGTGCTGCTCGAGACCGGCCGCGTCGCGATGACCGAACCCGAGACGCGCCTCACCCTGGAGGCGCCCGGCGGCCTGGTCGAGGTCGTCGCGCAGTGCCGGAACGGCAAGGCCGAGCGCATCACCGTCACCAACGTCCCCTCCTTCGCGCTCGAGCTGGGTGCCGCCGTCGAGGTGCCGGGGCTCGGCCGGGTCGACGTCGACCTCGCCTACGGGGGCGACTCCTTCGCCCTGGTCGACGCCCGCGCGCTCGGCTTCGCCCTGGAGCGCGGCGAGGCGCGGCGCCTGGTCGAGGCCGGCGAGGCGATCAAGGCGGCGGTCAACGCCCAGCTCGCCTTCCGCCACCCGGAGAACCCGGCGATCGACTTCGTCTCCTTCGTGCAGTTCACCCTGCCGACGGTCAGCGACGCCGAGGGCCGGACGGTGGGCAAGAACACCGTGGTGATCTCGCCCGGCAAGCTCGACCGCAGCCCGACCGGCACCGGCTGCTCGGCGCGCCTCGCCGTGCTGCACGCGCGCGGGGCGATCGGCGTCGGCGAGCCCTTCGTCGGCCGCTCGATCATCGACACCGAGTTCCACTGCCGCATCGAGCGGCTGAGCGAGGTCGGCGGGATCCCGGCCGTCGTGCCCTCGATCTCCGGCCGCGCCTGGATCTCCGGCCACCACCGCTACGTCCTCGACCCGAGCGACCCCTTCCCGGCCGGCTACACCCTCTCCGACACCTGGTACCGCGCCCTGGATTAGGGGCCTGCCCTCTGCGTTCTTCCCCGTCACCCTCGCGAAGGCGAGGGTGACGAGTCCGTTCGGGGCGACGAAGGGGAAGACGCACGGCCCGCCCCCCTTACCGATCCTTCACTGGCCTCCGGTCCGGCGGCGGGGCAAGGTGGCGGCTGACGTCGGACGGAAGGGGGGCCTTTGCCATGTCGACGATCGCCGCCGCGGCGCCGCCGGGCGCCGGGCCGAGCGCGCGCACCACGATCCTCGCCGGGCTGATCGGCAACGTCATGGAGTGGTACGACTTCGCGGTCTACGGCTACTTCGCGACGGTCATCGGCGCCCTCTTCTTCCCCTCCGAGGATCCGGCAGTCTCGGTGATCGCAGCCTTCGGCGCCTTCGCCGCCGGCTTCCTGGCACGCCCCTTCGGCGGCCTGATCTTCGGGCGCATCGGCGACCTGGTCGGGCGGCGCCGGGCGCTGACGCTGTCGGTCGTCTGCATGGCGGTGCCGACGGTCGCCATCGCCTTGCTGCCGACCTACGAGGCCATCGGCCTCGCCGCGCCGGTGCTGATCGTGCTGCTGCGCATCGTCCAGGGCCTCTCGGTCGGCGGCGAGTACACCGGGTCGGTCGTGTTCCTGGCCGAGAAGGCGCCGCGCGGCCGCCGCGCCTTCTACGCCTCCTGGTCGCTGTGGGGCGCGGTCGCCGGCATCCTGCTCGGCTCGGCGGCCGGCCTGGTGCTGACCAACCTGCTGAGCGACGCCGAGGTCCAGGCCTGGGGCTGGCGCCTGCCCTTCGCCCTCGGCGCGCTGGTCGCGGTCAGCGGCTGGTTCCTGCGCCGCGGCATGGCCGAGGAGGCGCCGCCCGAAGCAGCGAAGGCGCCCCTGCGCGACACCTTCGGCCGGTACCGCGGCGCGGTGCTGCGGGTCGTGCTGCTCAACCTGGTCAACGGCGTCAGCTTCTACGCCGCCTTCGTCTACTCGGTCACCTACCTCAAGGAGATCGACGGGCTGCAAGAGCGCATCGCCTTCGACATCAACACCGCGGCGATGGCGCTGCTGCTGGTCTTCGTGCCGCTCGCCGCGCTGCTCGCCGAGCGGGTCGGGCGGCGGCCGATGATCGTCGCCGGCGCCGCCCTCTTCACCCTGGGCGCGGTGCCGCTCTATCACCTGATCCACGGCAGCGACCCGGCGCTCATCTTCCTCGGCGAGGTCGGCCTGGCTCTCGGCGTGGCGCTGCTCAACGGCGGCATCGTCGCCGCCAACGTCGAGCTGATGCCCAAGGCGGTGCGCTGCACCGGGCTCGCCTTCGCCTACAACGCGGCGATCGGCCTGTTCGGCGGCACCACGCCGATGATCGTCGCCTGGCTGATCGTGGCGACCGGCGATCCCGTGGCGCCGGGCTGGTACGTCGCCGCGGCCGGCGCGATCTCGCTGCTGACCGCGCTCTTCCTGATCCGCGAGACCAAGGACGAGCAGCTGGCCTGAGCCAGGGCGATCGGAGGGCGCGCCGCGATTGGATCGTGCGGCCGGCTGACCTATCTTCGTTCCGGGCGTCGCCGGCCGGCGACGCCCGCCTCCGATCCCGCCCCCTCCCCGACCCCGGAGCCCCTGCTTGCTGAGACCGATCCTGCGCTGGAGCCTGCGCCTGCTGGGCGGACTGCTGGCGCTGCTGCTGCTCGTGCTGGCCGGCGGCTGGCTGTGGCTGCGCACCTCGCTGCCCGAGACGGCGGGCGAGGTCCGCGTGGCCGGCGCCGAAGCACCGGTCGAGCTGCTGCGCGACGCCGACGGCCTGCTGACCGTGCGCGCCGAGAGCCGCACGGACGCCGCCTTCGGCCTCGGCTACGCGCACGCCCAGGACCGCCTGGCCCAGATGGTCATGCTGCGCATCGCGGCGCGCGGCGAGCTCGCCTCGGTCGCCGGCGAGCCGACCCTGAAGATCGACATCCTGATGCGCACGCTCGGCATCGCGCGGCGCGCCGAGGCGCAGCTCGCGCTCCTTGACGCGGAGACCCTGGCACTCCTCGAGAGCTACGCGGCCGGCGTCAACGCCTACCTGGAGAGCCATCCCGGCGCCCTGCCGCCGGAGTTCCTGGCGCTCGGCAGCCCCGAGCCCTGGCGGCCGGCCGACTCGCTGCTCTGGGCCAAGCTGATGGCCCTGCGCCTCTCGGGCAACTGGCGCGACGAGCTGCGCAACGTCCGGCTCGACGCCCTGCTCGAGCCCGGCGACTGGGCCGACCTCTTCCCCGAGGAGCCGGCCGCCGACTGGCCGACGATCCCCGGCGGCGACCTCGCCGGACTGTCGGGCGGCACGCTGCTGGCGGCGCTGCCGAAGAGCCTGACCGGCTACGGCGCCAGCAACGTCTGGGCCGTCGACGGCAGCCGCACGCCGAGCGGCAGGCCGGTCCTGGCCAACGACCCGCACCTGCCGCTGCAGGCGCCCTCGACCTGGTACCTGGCGCGCCTGGAGACGCCGGAGGGCGTGCTCGCCGGCGCCACCTCGCCCGGCGTGCCGGTCGTGCTGATCGGCCACAACGGCCACGCCGCCTGGGGCTTCACGACGACCCATTCGGACACCCAGGACTTCGCCGTCGAGACCCTGGCGCCGGGCGACCCGGACCGCTACCTGACGCCGGACGGCCCGCGCGCCTTCGAGACCCGCGAGGAGACCATCGAGGTGCGCTTCGGCGAGCCGGTGACCATCACGGTGCGCGAAGGCCGCTTCGGGCCGGTGCTGAGCGACGTCGCCGCGGCCGGCCAGGTGCCGCAGCTCGCCGAGAACCAGGTCGCCACCCTGGCCTGGCCGGCGCTCAGCGAGCCGGACCGCACGCCCGATGCGCTGGTCGCGCTCAACCGCGCGCGCGACTGGGACGACTTCCGCCGGGCCATGAGCCTCTGGGTCGCGCCGCAGCAGAACGTCTTCTTCGCCGACGACCAGGGCACGATCGGCTTCTGGTCTCCGGGACTGGTGCCGATCCGCCTGGGCTACGACGGCAGCCGCCCGGTCGAGACCGCCGGGCGCGAGGCGATCTGGTCGGGCTTCATCCCCTTCGAGGCGCTGCCCCACGCGCGCAATCCCGAGCAGGGCTGGATCGCCAACGCCAACAACCGCATCGTCGGCGAGGCCTACCCCTATTCGATCGCCAGCGAGTGGCAGAGCCCGGCGCGCTACCGCCGCATCGCCGAGGTGCTGGAAGCCGATGCCGAGCACGGCCCCGACGACGCCGCCGCCCTGCAGCTCGACGAGCGCTCGGTCTCGGCACGGCGCCTGCTGCCGCTGCTGCTCGCCGCCGAGCCCGAGGCCGGCGAGGCGGCCGAGGCCCACGCCCTGCTTGCCGACTGGGACGGCACCATGGACCGCGAGCGGCCGGAGCCGCTGCTCTACCACGCCTGGCTGCGCGAGCTGACGCGCCTGCTGTTCGCCGACGAGCTGGGCGCCGCCTACGACGAGATCGCCTTCTGGCGGCCCGAGACGATCGCCCGCGTGCTGACCGACTCGCCGCGCTGGTGCCGGGGCCAGGCCGCGGACTGCGACGAGGCCCTCAGGAAGAGCCTCGTCGAGGCCCTCGCCCTGCTGCGCCGCAACGGCGCCGAGGGCGACCCGGCGGACTGGCGCTGGGGCGACTTCCACCGCGCCGAGCTGGGCCATCCGCTGCTCAAGTACCTGCCGGTGCTGGGCGACCTCACGACGCTGTCGATCCCGACCGGCGGCGGCAACGACACGGTCGACCGCGGCACGCCGGTGTTCGGCGACGAGAGCCGGCTGTTCCGCCACGTCCACGGGCCCGGCCTGCGCGCCGTCTTCGACCTCTCCGACCTCGAGGCCTCGCGCTTCGTCATCGACAGCGGCCAGTCCGGCAACCCGCTGTCGCCGCACTACGGCGACTTCCTGGCGCGCTGGCGCGACGGCAAGACGGTCGAACTGGTCGCACCCGAACGAGAGTCGGCCGACGTGCTGGTGCTTCGTCCGCAGTAGACTGGAGCGCCAGGGCGCTCCGGTTCCGGCCCGCTCCCCCACCCGGCCACCCACGACAGTATCCTGGTATGCGTGGCCGGGTGGGGGAGCGGGCCGGGACCGCCATCCGGGGAGCAACACCTTGACCGTCACCATCGACGATATCCACGCGGCCGCCGGGCAGCTCGCCGGCCAGGTCGTGCGCACGCCGACCATCGAGGCCCGGCGCCTCGGCGAGCTGATCGGCTGCGAGCTCTGGCTGAAGCTGGAGAACCTGCAGTTCACCGGCTCCTTCAAGGACCGCGGCGCGCTGGTCAAGCTGCTCAGTCTCTCCGAGGAGGAGCGCAGGCGCGGCGTCATCGCCATGTCGGCCGGCAACCACGCCCAGGGCGTCGCCCACCACGCCACGCGCCTGGGCATTCCGGCGACCATCGTGATGCCGGTCTTCGCGCCCTTCACCAAGGTCTCGCGGACCCGTGCGCTGGGCGCCAAGGTGGTGCTCGCCGGCGAGACGCTCGACGCCTCCTACGAGGCCGGCCTGGAGATCGCCGAGCGCGAGGGCCGGGTCTGGGTGCATCCCTACGACGACCCGAAGATCATCGCCGGCCAGGGCACCATCGGCCTGGAGCTGCTCGAGGACCGGCCGGAGCTCGACTGCGTCGTGGTGCCGATCGGCGGCGGCGGCCTGATGGGCGGCATCGCGACGGCGGTCAAGGCGCTGAGCCCGGAGACCGAGCTGGTCGGCGTCGAGGCGGAGCTCTTCCCCTCGATGAAGCAGGTGCTGCGGGGCGAGCAGCCGCGCGCCGGCGGCACCACGCTGGCCGACGGCATCGCCGTCAAGACTCCGGGCAAGCTGACCCGCGAGATCATCCGCGCCCTGGTCTCCGACATCCTGCTGGTCAGCGAGAGCGAGCTTGAGATCGCGGTCTCCAGCCTCGCCGAGCTGCAGAAGGTCGTCGCCGAGGGCGCCGGCGCGGCCGGCGTCGCCGCCCTGCTCGGCCAGGCGGAGCGCTTCAAGGGGCGGCGCGTCGCGACCGTGATCTGCGGCGGCAACATCGACGTGCGGCTGCTCTCCGGCGTGCTCAACCGCGCCCTGGTGCGCGACGGCCGGATCGTGCGGCTGCGCGTCTCGATCATCGACCAGCCGGGCACGCTGGCGCGCCTCGCCCAGGTCATCGGCAAGTCGGGCGGCAACATCGTCGAGGTCGTGCACCAGCGGCTCTTCGCCGACGTGCCGGCCAAGCAGGCCGACATCGACTGCATCGTCGAGACCCGCAACACGGAGCACGTCGCCGAGATCGTCGAGGGCCTCAAGGAAGCCGGCTTTTCCAGCCGCGTGCTCTCGACCAAGTCGATCGACGGCAGCGTGTGAGGCGGGAGCCGGCGCTCACACACCCCGTCATCCCCGCGGAGGCGGGGATGACGGGAGGGAGCCGCCTGCGACCACTCACCGGCTAGGAAGCCGGCGCCCGAGCGGCTAGGCTCCGCCCCATGAACCACGACGCCTACAACGACGGCTACATCCTGGGCATCCTGCAGGAGACGCGGACCATCGCCATGGTCGGCGCCAGCCCGAAGTGGAACCGCCCCTCCTTCTTCGCCATGAAGTACCTGCAGGAGAAGGGCTATCGCGTGATCCCGGTCAACCCCGGCCACGCCGGCAAGGAGATCCTCGGCGAGACGGTCTACGCCGATCTCGCCTCGATCCCCGGCCGCTTCGAGATGGTCGACGTGTTCCGCAATTCCGAGGCCGCCGGGGCGGTCGCCGACGAGGCGGTCCGGCTGAAGGCCGAGAAGGGCATCAAGTGCGTCTGGATGCAGCTCGGCGTGCGCAACGACGCCGCCGCCCGGCGCGCCGAGGCGGCCGGCCTCAAGGTCGTCATGGACCGCTGCCCGAAGATCGAGTTCGGTCGGCTCAACAGCGAGCTCTCCTGGGCCGGCTTCGACTCAAAGGTCATCACCGCCAAGCGCCGGCGCCTGCGCGTCGCCTGACGGTCCCGCTCAGGACGATTGACCGCGACGCGGCGTCGGGCGATAGTCGCGCCATGATCGAGCGCCTCGCCCTCCGGCACTGGTATTTTACGCTGCATCCATAGGACGCGGCACGCTTCGATCTGTCTGAAACGATGCCGCCGCCGAGGCGGCATTTCTCGTTTCAGGGCCCCGGCGGCGGCGAGCCGAAGGAACCGCCGCGATGCCCAGAGACTCGATTCTTTCCGATCCCCTGCCGCCCGCCGAGGTGCGGATCCGCCCGGCCCGCCACGCGGACGCCGGCGCGCTGCTGCGCATGATCCGCCGGCTCGCCGAGCACCACGGCGAGCGCGCGAGCCTGGCCCTGCCCGACGTCGAGTGGGACGTCCTGGGCAGCGAGGCCTGGGCCAGTGCCCTGGTCGCCGAGGCCGGGGGCGCGCCGGTCGGCTGCGCCGTCGTCGGCCGCCACTATCGCGCGCCCTTCGCCGAGCGGTGCCTCGACCTCGGTTGCCTCTACGTCGCGCCCGACTGGCGCGGACAGGGCATCGGCCGCGCCCTGGTCGCCGCGGTGCTGCGCCAAGCCGAAAGCCTGGACTGCGGCCGCGTCACCGTCGGCACGGCGGCGGGCAACGCGCGCGCCCGCCAGTTCTACGAGAAGCTCGGCTTCGCGCCCGCGCCGGCCCGCGGGCCGCGCTGGCAGTTGCTGCTCAGCCCGCCCCTCGGCGCGGGCTGACGGCCGGCCTCGGCGTCACTGCGCCAGCTTCTTCTCGGCCGCCTCGACGAGGAAGCGCGAGCGGTTGCCGCCGCTGGCGGCGTCGATGCGGCCGAGCAGGTGGCGCGGGATCATGACGTTGACCCGCTCCGACTTGAGCAGGCCGGGGTCGAGGTCGACCAGGATCAGCACCGCCTCGCCGCGCTCCGCGTCGTCCCGCAGCGCTTCCATCGTGGAGGGCGGCGGCACCGGGTCGCCCTCCGCCTCGAGCGCGGCGACGTGGCCCGCCAGGGCTTCGGCCGCCATGGCCCGCGCCTCGTCCAGGGTGCGGCCGGCGCTGACGCAGCCGGGCAGGTCCGGGAACTCGACGCCGTAGTCGCTGTCCGCGTCCTTCCGCAGGTAGGCGATGTAGGCAACCATGCTCACCTCGTCAGCGTGACGACGCTCTGGCGCTCCTTGGCCTTGACCGTGCCGGCCGGCAGGTCGCGCTTGGGATGCGGTACCGTGACCAGCCCCGGCCGTTCCGGATGGCGGAAGTGCCAGTGGCTGCCCGTGGTGCGTCTGTGCACCCAGCCGTCGGCTTCGAGCGCCTTGATGATGGATCGGCTATTCAAGTGTGTATCTATACACATCAACACAAGGACCACTCAACCGCCGGGCCTGGGCTCGAGCGGAAGGGTCAGCCCTGACCGCAGCATCGAAAAAAGATGAAGAAAGAGTTTTGACTGACGGAAAAAGAAGGATATTTATCCAGCTGCGCGCTGGCATGCGCGGTCCATTGGAGAATTTTGAAGTCGCCTTCAAATTTCTCATGGCGCCCGACCCGGGAGGCCCTCGCCCCGCCCGCCCTTCCGGCCGGCCCCGCGCCTGCGGTATAGCTCCGGGCAGCGGACAGGAGGATCTCACGCCATGACCGACCGAAAGCAGCCGCCGGCCTACGGCTTCGAGACTCGCATGCTGCACGCTGGCGCGCAGCCCGAGCCGGTGACCGGCGCGCGCCAGACGCCGATCTTCCAGAACACCTCCTACGTCTTCCACGACGCCGACCACGCGGCCAGCCTGTTCAACCTGCAGACCTTCGGCTTCATCTACTCGCGCCTGACCAACCCGACCGTCGCGGTGCTGGAGGAGCGCCTGGCCAGCCTGGAGGGCGGCCGCGGGGCGACCTGCTGCGCCTCGGGCCACGCCGCGCAGATCCTGACCTTCTTCGCCTTCATGGAGCCCGGCGACCGCTTCGTCGCCTCGACCCGGCTCTACGGCGGCTCGATCACCCAGTTCGGCAAGTCCTTCAAGAAGTTCGACTGGCACTGCGACTTCGTCGACTTCGACGACCTCGAGGCCGTCAAGGCCGCCATCGGCCCGAGGACCAAGGCGCTGTTCTGCGAGAGCCTGGCCAACCCCGGCGGCGTGATCAGCGACCTCGAGGCGCTGGCCAGGATCGCCGAGGAGGCCGGCATCCCGCTGATCGTCGACAACACCATGGCGACGCCCTACCTCTGCCGGCCGATCGAGTGGGGCGCCGACCTGGTGATCCACTCGACCACCAAGTTCCTCTCGGGCAACGGCACGGCGATGGGCGGCGCGGTCGTCGATTCCGGGCGCTTCGACTGGAACGTCTCGGAGAAGTTCAAGGGCCTCAACGCGCCCGAGCCGGCCTATCACGGCCTGTCGTTCTACGAGACCTTCGGCGACATGGCCTTCACCATGCAGGCCCATGCCGTCGGCCTGCGCGACCTCGGCCCGACCATGGCGCCGATGCACGCCTTCCTGACCCTGCTCGGCAGCGAGACCCTGGCGCTGCGCATGGAGCGCCACGTCAAGAACGCCGCCGAGGTCGCGGCCTTCCTGGAGGGCCATCCGCAGGTCGCGTGGGTCTCCTACGCCGGGCTGGAATCGAGCCGCTACCACGGCCTCGCCGGCAAGTACCTGCCGGGCGGCGCCGGCTCGGTCTTCACCTTCGGCCTCAAGGGCGGCTACCAGGCCGGCCTCAAGCTGGTCGAGGCGGTCAACCTGTTCAGCCACCTCGCCAACATCGGCGACGCCCGCTCGCTGATCCTGCACCCGGCCTCGACGACCCACCGCCAGCTCTCCGACGAGCAGCGCGCCGCCGCCGGCGCCGGCGACGAGGTCATCCGCCTGTCGATCGGCCTGGAGACCGTCGCGGACCTGGTCGCCGACCTCGACCAGGCCCTCGAGGTCGCCGGCCGCGCCGCCGCGGCGGCGGAGTAGGCGGAGGCGCCTGTGCGGCTCGCACTTCGTGGTTCGACAAGCTCACCATGAAGCGCGACCTGAAGCCGGCGCCGCTTCCACCATCGCTTCATGGTGAGCCTCTCGAACCACGAAGCGTGCGAGCATCCGCCCTACCGCCGTAGGACCCCCTCGAAGAACGCCAAGTAGGCGGCGCGGCTCGCCGCCGCGGCCTCGGGGTCGCCGCCGACGGTGTGGCCGGCGTAGGGCTGGACGGGTGTGTCGAGATCGAAGGAATGGTGGGCGCCCGGATAGACCACCGCCTCCAGGCGGTCGGCGGGATCGCGCGCCGCCTTCTCGGCGCAGTCGGCCGCCGGCACCCAGTCGTCGGCACCGCCGAGCAGCAGCAGCAGCGGGCTGGCGAAGTCGAGGTCGCTGCCGACGACGCCGCACCAGGGGTAGTAGGCGACGACGCCGGCGAAGGGCTCCTGGCCGCCGCCCTGCTGGGCGACGCCGCGCGGCTTGGCGGCGAGCACCGCGACGCTGCCGCCGTTCGACTGGCCGATCAGGAAGACTGCCGCGCCGTCGACCTCAGGCCGCTCGGCGAGGAAGGCCTTGGCCGCGAAGGCGTCGGAGACGCGGTACCAGCGGGCCTGCGCCAGCAGGTTGAGGTCGCGGCAGACGCGGCCGTCGGCGAGGCCGCGCGGCCCGAAGGAGTCGACGACCAGCGCCGCGAAGCCGGCCTCGACGAGGACGGCGGCGTGCGCCGCGAGGCCGGCCGCGACCCGCTCGCTCAGGCCCGAGCAGCCGTGCAGCAGCACGACGGCGGGAAAGGGCCCCTCGCCCTCGGGCAGCCACAGCTCGGCGGTCAAGTCGGCATCGTGCTTCGCGACCGCGGAGTGCGATTCGAAGGTCACGGTCTCGGCCGTTGCGCCCTCGCCCGCGTTCGTCGCGAGCCCCACCAGCAGCAGCAGCGCCAGCAGCCGGATCATGCCCCGCCCTCTTCCTGCAGCGCCAGCGGCGCGTGGGCGCTGCTCGCCTCGAGCAGCCGCCGGGTATAGTCCTCGCGCACCTGCCGGCGCGCCAGCGCGGCGTGGTCGAGGGTCTCGACGATGCGACCGCCCTGCATCACCGCGACGCGGTCGCACATGTGGTCGATCACCGCGAAGTCGTGGCTGACCATCAGGAAGGTCAGGCCGCGCTCGCGCCTGAGGCGGCTCAGCAGGTTCAGCACCTCGGCCTGCACCGAGGCGTCGAGCGCCGAGGTCGGCTCGTCGAGCAGCAGCACCTGCGGCTCCAGCATCAGCGCGCGCGCCACCGCGACGCGCTGGCGCTGGCCGCCCGAGAGCTGGTGCGGGTAGCGGAAGCGGAAGCCGGGATCCAGGCCGACGTCGGTGAGCGCCGCCTCGACCTGCCGGTCGCGCTCGCGGCGATCGCCGAGACGATGGATGACCAGCGGCTCGGCCAGCGTGCGGTCGATGGTGTGGCGCGGGTGCAGCGAGCTGAAGGGGTCCTGGAAGACCATCTGGACACGCCGCGCAAAGGCCGGATCCCGGCGCCTCGGCGGCGGCAGCCCGGCGATCGTCGCGCGGCCGCCGGAGACCGGCGCCAGGCCGCAGAGCGCGCGCAGCACGGTCGACTTGCCGGAGCCCGACTCGCCGACCAGGCCGAAGGCCTCGCGCTCGGCGACGGCGAGCTCGATGCCGTCGACGGCGCGCACCCGGTCGCCGCGGCTGGCGAAAACGACCTCCAGACCCGCGATCTCGATCATCGCCCCGCCCTTGCCGGTCCCGTCCATCGTCCCTACTCCGCCCCCTGCTCCGCCCAGGCCGGGTCGCGGGTCAGCGTCGCCAGGTCGCCGCGCGGGCCGCCGACCCGCGGCAGGCAGCGCAGCAGCCCGCGGGTGTAGGGATGACGGGCCCGCTCCAGCTCCGCGGCCTTCAACTCCTCGACCACGCGGCCGGCGTACATCACCAGCACGCGGTCGCAGAAGCGCGAGACCAGCGGCAGGTCGTGGCTGATGAAGATCAGCCCGAGGCCGCGCTCGCGCACCAGGCCGTCGAGGATCTTCAGGACCTCGGCCTCGACCGTGACGTCGAGCGCCGAGGTCGGCTCGTCGGCGATCAGCAGGTCGGGCTCGGGGATCAGCATCATGGCGATCATCACGCGCTGGCCCATGCCGCCCGACAGCTCGTGCGGGAAGGCCCGGTAGACCCGCTCGGGGTCGCGGATCTGCACCGCCTCGAGCATCGCCAGGGCGCGCCGCCGGGCCTCGGCGCGCGACAGCCGCTCGCGCCGGCGCAGGCCCTCGGTCAGCTGGCGGCCGACCGACATCACCGGGTTGAGGGAGTACTTCGGGTCCTGCATGACCATCGCCAGGCGGCGGCCGCGCAAGGCCCGCAGGCGCCGCTCGGGCAGCGTCAGCAGCTCCTGGCCGTCGAAGGCCAGGCGCCGCGCCGAGACCCGCCCCGGCGGCTGGACCAGGCGCAGGATGGCGCGCCCGGTCATGGTCTTGCCCGAGCCCGACTCGCCGACGATGCCGAGGCGCTCGCGGCCGAGGGTGAAGGACAGGCCGCGCACCGCCTCGACGACCCCGGCCGGGGTGTCGAAGGCGACCCGCAGGTCCTCGACCTCTAGCAATGCGCTCATCGCCGCCTCACTTGCCCGCGCCCCTCATCGTCCGGCACTCCGGGGGTCGAGCACGTCGCGCAGGCCGTCGCCGAGCAGGTTGAAGCCCAGGCTGACCACGAAGATCGCCAGGCCCGGCACGGTCGCGACCCACCACTGGTCGAACAGGAACTTGCGGCCCGAGGAGATCATCAGGCCCCACTCCGGCAGCGGCGGCTGGGCGCCCAGGCCGAGGAAGCCGAGCCCGGCGGCGACCAGGATGATGCCGGCCATGTCGAGCGTGATGCGCACGATCACCGAGGACAGGCAGAGCGGCATGACGTGGCCGGTGATGATGCGCAGCGAGCCGGCGCCCTGCAGCTGTGCGGCGGCGATGTAGTCGGAGCGGACCACGGTCAGGGTCTCGGCGCGCGCCACGCGGGCGTAGGGCGGCCAGGCGGTCAGCGCGATCGCCAGCACCGCGTTCTCGATGCCGGGGCCGAGTGCCGCGACGAAGGCGAGCGCCAGGATCAGCCGCGGGAAGGCCAGGAAGACGTCGGTCAGGCGCATCAGCACGACGTCGACCAGGCCGCCGAAGTAGCCGGCCGCGGTGCCGACGGCGAGGCCGAAGACCGGCGCGGTGACGACGACCAGCAGCACGATGTAGAGCGTGACCCGCGCGCCGTGGACGACCCGGCTCCAGAGGTCGCGGCCGAACTCGTCGGTGCCCAGCCAGTGGCCGGGGCTGCCCGGCGGCAGCAGCCGGTCGGGCAGGCTCTGCGCCAGCGGGTCCTGGCTCGCCAGCAGCGGCGCCGCGGCGGCCGCCAGCACCAGCGCCAGCACGATGGCGAGACCGAGCAGCGCCAGCGGGTTGCGCAGCAGCGCCAGCCAGCCGAGGTAGAGCTGGCCGAGCCAGGCCTGGCGGCGCGAGCGCGGCGAGCGCGAAGTCAGCCAGGCGCGCCAGGGGCTGGGCAGGACGTTGGCCACCGGGCGGCCTCCTAGCGGGCCCGCGGGTCGACCAGCCGGTACAGCAGGTCGGACAGCAGGTTGAGCAGGATGAAGGCGGCGCCGACCACGATGGTGCCGCCCATGACCGCCGCCAGGTCGCCGGAGAACAGCGCCTGGGTGATGTAGAGCCCCAGGCCCGGCCAGGCGAAGACCGTCTCGGTCAGCACCGAGCCCTCGAGCAGCTGGGCGTAGGACAGCGCGATCACCGTGATCAGCGGCACCAGGACGTTGCCGAGCGCGTGGACCCAGACGACCCGCCACTCCGGCATGCCCTTGACCCGCGCCGTGGTGACGTACTCCTGGCGCAGCTGCTCCAGCATGAAGGAGCGGGTCATGCGGCTGATGTAGGCCAGCGAGTAGTAGCCGAGCACAGCGGCCGGCAGCACGATGTGCGACAGCGCGTTGCGGAACACGTCCCAGGCGCCGGCCAGCGCCGTGTCGATCAGGATCGCGCCGGTGACCCTCGGCACCTCGAGCTCGAAGATGAACTGGTAGGTCGTGTCCAGGCGCCCCGGGCCGCCGACCCAGCCGAGCTGGCCGTAGAACAGCAGCAGGCCCATCAGGCCGAGCCAGAACACCGGCATGGAATAGCCGAAGAGGCCGAGCAGGCGGACCAGCTGGTCGGTCAGCCGACCCTGGCGGACCGCGGCGAGGACGCCGGCCGGCACGCCCAGCAGCACGCCGAACAGCGTCGCCAGCGTCGCCAGCTCCAGCGTCGCCGGGAAGACCCGACCGATGTCCTCGATGACCGGCCTGGCGGTCAGGATCGAGGTGCCGAGGTCGCCGCTCAGCACGTCGCGAACGTAGTAGCCGAACTGCACCAGCAGCGGCTCGTTGAGGCCGAGCGCCTCGCGCGCCGCCTCGTACTGCGCCGTCGTCGCCCGCTCGCCGACGATCGCGAGCACCGGATCGATCGGGATCACCCGGCCGATGATGAAGGTGACGAACAGCAGGCCGAGGAAGGTCGCGGCCAGGGTCGCGAGCAGCCCCAGCAGGCCGCGCGCTCGGCGGCCGACCCAGCCGCCGCGCAGCGGGCGGCCAGCGTCAGCGCCCGGCCCGCCGGACCTGCCCCTGCCCGTCCCGGCGAGGTCGGTCACGGCCGGCCTCGCGCCGGCCGGCCGACCTCTACGCTGGCACCGGGAACCGGGGTCACTCCTTGGTGACGTTCCAGTAGAAGGCCGAGTGGATCGAGCCGCCGGCCGAGAAGCCCTTGACCGCCTCGCGCTGCGCGACCTGCTCGATCAGCTGGAACATCACCGCGAAGGGCGAGACCTCCTGGTGGATGCGCTGGATCTTCTCGTACATGCGCGCGCGCTCGTCGCTGTCCTTCTCCAGCACCGCCGCGTTGGTCAGGTCGTTGACCTCGTCGGCGGGCCAGGCGTTGCGCCAGGCCAGGATGCCGGTCAGCTGCGCCTCGTCCGAGTTGTCCGGGTTGCGCGCGAAGGTGTCGGCGTTGGTGTTGGGGTCGGGATAGTCCGGGCCCCAGTCGCCGAGATAGATGTCGTGCTTGCGTGCCCGGTACTCGCCCAGGATCTCGGCGCCGGTGCCGACCCTGAGCTCGGCCTCGATGCCGGCCTTGGCGAGCGTGTTCTGCAGGGCCTGCGCGACCTCCAGGCGATCCTGGTCGTTGCGCACGAAGATCCGCACCTTGAGGTCCTCGACCCCGGCTTCGGCGAGCAGGCTCTTGGCCTTCTCGACGTCGAGCTCGTAGGGCGTGTCCTCGATGGCGCCGAGGAAGCCGCGCGGCAGGAACGACTGGTGGACCATGAACTGGCCCTTGAGGAAGGAGTCGGCCATGCCGCGGTAGTCGATCAGGTGCTTGAAGGCCTGGACGACCCTGGGGTCGTTCAGCGGCTCGACCTTCTGGTTCAGCGCCAGATAGCGGATGCGCCCGCGCACCTCGTCGTTGACCTTGAGGTCGGCGTTGCCGGCGATGCCCTCGATGTCGACCGGCGTCAGCTTGCGCGCGATGTCGATGTCGCCGCGCTCGAGCAGCAGGCGCTGGGTCGCCGGCTCGGCGACATGGCGCACGAAGACCCGCTGCATCGCCGGCTCTCCGCGCCAGTAGCCGGCGTTGGCCTCCAGGATGTAGGACTCGCTGGGCTTGTAGCTGCGCAGGCTGTAGGCGCCCGAGCCGGCGGTGTTCGTCTTCAGCCACTCGTAGCCGAAGTCGCCCTCGACCTCGTGGGACAGCGCCTCCTGCTTGTCGACCACCGAGGCGACCACCGCCGTCAGGCAGTTGTAGAAGAACGAGGGCGCGTAGGGCTTGTCGGTGACGATGGTCAGCTCGTACTCGCCGGTCGCGCGGATCTTCTCGTCGACGTTGTCGGGCGTGAAGCCGAACTGGGTCAGGATGAACGACGGCGTCTTGTCCAGCTTGACCGCCCGGTGCAGCGACCAGGCGGCATCCTCGGCGGTCACCGGGTTGCCGGAGTGGAAGGTCACGCCCTCGCGGATCACGAAGGTGTAGGTGACGCCGTCCTCGCCGACCTCCCAGCTCTCCGCCAGGCCGGGCACCAGCGGGCCCAGGTTCGCCGGATCGAGCTCGATCAGCGTGTCGTAGGTGTTGTTGAGCAGGTCGTTGCCCGAGAACTCGAAGCTCTCGGCGGGATCCAGCGAGACGATGTCGTCGATCTTGTCGGCGATGACCAGCGTGTCGGCCGGCGTCTCGGCGCGCACGCCGGCGCCGGCGAGGCCGAGACCCAGCGCCGCCGCGGCGGCCAGCGTCGCCGCGCCGAGCCGGCGGCGGCTGAGGAGTGCGATCGGCATGGAAGCCTCCCTGGAAGGTCCTGTTGCGGGTCGTTGCGCGCCGCCGCCTCGCGCAAGGCGGGCGCCGGCGCGTGGCCCGATTGTCGCCATGCGGGCGACGGCTTGTCCAGGACGCAGGACCGGCGAGGCGGATCAGGCGGCGTAGACCGCCAGCTCGACGAGGTTGCGGTCGGGGTCGCGCAGGTAGACCGAGGTGATCGCTCCGAGCGCGCCGGTCCGCGCGACCGGGCCCAGCTCGACCGGCTCGCCCAGCGCCTCGAGCTCGGCGACGACCGCCTCGATCGGGCCCTCGACGACGAAGCAGAGGTCGAGGCTGCCGGGGATCGCGATGTCGGCGACCAGCGGCCAGACCGGGCTCGGATAGGGATGCACGTTGATCTTCTGGCGGCCGTAGGCCAGCGCCACGCGGTCGCCGTCGAAGAGCTGGCGGGTCATGCCCAGCACCCGCTCGTACCAGGCGCAGGTCGCCTCCAGGTCGCGGGCGGTCAGGACCAGGTGGTCGAGGCGCTCGACGGCGACGGCCACGGCGCTACTCCGCCGGCTGCGGCGTCACCGCCGGGGCCGGCCGGGCGGCCGGCTCGCCGCCGCCGGGCAGGAAGAAGGCGGCGAGCGTCGCGCTGACCGTCAGCAGCGCCATGGCGACGAACAGCCAGGTGAACTCGCCGGTGACCTCCTGGATCTCGGCGGCCAGCCAGATCGCCAGCGGCGCGGTGCCGAAGGCGAGCACGAACTTGACGCCGTAGGCGAGGCTGCGGTGGCGCTCCGGCGTGTAGCGCGCGAGCAGCATGTTCTCGGCCGGCAGCGCCCCGGTCGAGAGCAGCACCGTGACCGTGGCGACCGCGATCAGCGGCAGGCCGGCGAAGGCGGCGATGCCGACCAGCACCGGCACCTGCAGCAGGAAGGCGGCGATGTAGACCGCCTTCAGCGGATAGCGGTCGGCCAGGTGGCCGCCGACGATCTGGACCAGCGAGCCGACGCCGTAGACGACCGAGACGATGGCGCCGATGCCGAAGGCGCCCTCGCCGGCGATGTCGCGCAGCCGCAGGTCGAAGACCTTGGGCAGCGCCGCCTGGGTCGCCTGGAACACCAGGCCGACGACCATCATGGTCCAGAGCAGGATGAGGAAGCCGCGCAGCATCGAGCCGCGGCTCGCCGGCGTGCCCGATTCCGCCGCGGCGTCGCCCTCGGTGACATCGCCGCGCAGCACGAACCAGAGCAGCAGCAGGCCGGTCGCGAAGCAGAGCACGCCGGGCACGATGAAGGCGGCACGCCAGCTCCAGAGGTCGATCAGCGAGCCTGCGACCAGGCCGGCGCTGGCGATGCCGATGCCGCCGAAGGCGCCGTTGAAGCCGAGCGCCTTGCCGCGCCGCTTGGCGTTGCGCACCAGCCAGGCGATGCCGACCGGGTGGTAGATCGAGGCGAAGAGGCCGATCGCCGCGAGGCCGATCAGCAGGGCGCTCGGCCCGTCGACCAGCCCGCAGGCGATCGAGGCGGCGCCGAGGCCGAGGAAGTAGACGACCATCATGCCGGTCTTCGACCAGCGGTCGCCGAGCCAGCCGGCCGGCAGGGCGGCCAGCCCGACCAGCAGCGCGCCCAGCGTCCAGAGCTTGAGCAGCTCGTGGTAGGGCAGCGACCAGACCTCCTCCAGCGACAGGAAGATGACCGCGTAGATGGCCGTGAAGAGGTGCACGTAGAGATGGCCGATCGCCGAGAAGGCGGTCGCCAGCTGCGCCGAGCGCGCGCTCCCGCTCTCCCGGCCCGCCTGGTCGTCCGCCTGCGTCGTAGTCCGAGCCATGGCGGCGAGCTTAGGGCCGCCCCTGCGAGGCCGGCAAGCCGCGCCCTCGCAGGGCAGCCTTGCGATGCAACCCATGCGGTCGGCGGCATTACGGTAAGAAGTTACGGAAAATGGCCGGCTTCCGGGCCCGAAAGACCCGCTGGTCGCCCCAGTCGCGTCACGATCTTGCCCCGATTGCGATCGATCCTCGGATCATGAGCCTGATCGAACCCTATGCGCTCTTTACGCGCGACGCGATGATCCAGGTCTTCCCGGCCTCGGTCGACAGCGCCACCGACGATGCCGCCGGCCTCGGCGAGGACATCGACCTGGAGCGTGTCGTCTGGGACTCGGAGTACCGCAACGAGATCAAGCGCCGCCTGGGCACGCCGCCGGCCCTGAAACGCTGACGCCGGGCCCGGCCGGACCGCCGCTGCCGGCTGGACGTCCGGCGTCGCCGCGCGCGGTTGCTTCGTCTCGCAGGCCCCTCCTCTAGAGCCCGTCCTCTCAGGCTCGCGTCTCCTCGTCGATCCAGGCCAGGAACTCCGGGTTGCCGCCCTCGATCGGCAGGGCGACCACGCAGGGACAGTCGTAGTCGTGGCGCTGCCGCACGAAGGCGGTCAGGGCCTCGACCAGGCTGCTGCGCGTCTTGGCGATCAGCACCGCCTCGGAATCCTCCCGGATCTCGCCCTCCCAGCGGAAGATCGGCGTCATGCCCTCGATGACGTTGGCGCAGGCGGCCAGCCGCTCGGCGACCAGCGCCCGACCGAGGGCCTTGGCGGCGTCGCCGTCGGCGGCGGTGATGTAGATCAGGCTGGCGGACGTCGTGCTGGTCATCGGGGCGCTCCTCCTCGTCGGCTTGCCTCGCGTGGCTCGCGCGCTATCGTAGCCCTGCCCGGCGCCGGCAACGAGGGTCCGCGCCGGAGCGAGCGACCGCAGCGATCGGGGGCAGGCGCGGTGACGACTCGGCCGAGCGCGACGCAGAGGGCCTGGCTGGCCCGAGGCCTGGAGCAGCCGGGCGGCAAGCTGCCGCTGTTCGACGAGCACGGCCAGCGCTACAGCGAGCGCACGATCCGGGCCTGCGTCGCCAAGGGCTGGGCCGAGCCCTGGTTCGACAATCCGCTCAAGCCCGACTGGCTGGTCTGCCGCCTGACCGAGCGCGGCCGACGGCTGGTCGAGCCCGGTACCCGCTGAGGCCGGTCCTCCGGGGTTCAGGACGCGGCCGCGTCGCGCGCCGGCCCGTCCGGGCGGCCGTCCGGCAGGGGGCCTTCGGCCGGCGCGGCGCAATCGGCGTCGGGCGCCGCGGCCGGCAGGGTGAGGGCGACCCGCGTGCCGCGACCTACCACGCTCTCCACGGCGATGCTCCCGCCGATGCTGGCGATCAGGCGGTGGCAGATCGCCAGGCCGAGCCCGGTGCCCTGGAAGCCGCGCGTGTAGGCGTTGTCGGCCTGGACGAAGGGAGTGCCGAGCCGGGCCAGGGTGTCGGGCGGGATGCCGCAGCCCCGGTCGACCACCTCCAGACGGACTCGGTCGTCCCGAGCCTCGAACGTGACCTCGACCGTCGAGCGAGCCGGCGAGAACTTCGCGGCGTTGCCGATCAGGTTGAGCAGAATCTGACGAAGCGCCTGCGCATCGGCGTGAACCGTGAGGTCGGCGGGAATCTCCGGCAGCACGACGCCGATCTCGCGCCGACGGAGGTCGAACTCCAGCAACCGCAGCGCACCCTGCAACGCCTCGGCGACGCCGACCGGAACGGGGCAGGGACTGTACTTGCCGGCTTCGATCCGGCTGAGCAGCAGGAGGTTGTTGACGATGGCCAGCAGATGCTGGCCGCTCCAGCGGATGTCGCCCGCGTACTCTCGGTAGGCCGGTACGCCGACGGCCCCCAGGACCTCGCCCTCGATCAGCTCCGAGAAGCCGAGAATGGCATTGAGGGGCGTGCGCAGCTCGTGGCTCATGTTCGCCAGGAACATGTTCTTGGCCCGGGTCGCCTCCTCGGCGGCGAGAGCCCGCGCCCGGTTCTCCTCGATCGCCTGGCGGGCATCGAGGGCCGCCAGCGCGTGCGAGGCCAGCAGCGCGAAGCGTTGGGCCAAGGCGACGTCCTCGCGCGAGAAGCTCTCGGCGCCGCTGGCCCGCAGCAACACGAGGATGCCGCGGCGCCGGGCCTCGCGCAGCGGCATGTAGAGAGCCGGTTGATCGGGAGACAGCGGCGGCCCGGCCTGCCGCCACTCCTCGACCGCGCGGTGCGAGAAGACCGCCGTCACCCGGCCGTCGAGGACCTTGCGGAACAGCGGGCCGACCGGCCACTCCAGGCCTGCGAGCCCGGCCGGCTGCGCCACGGCGCAGCGCAGCCCGCCGTCCTGCTCGGCCAGCACCATGGCCTGGGCGAAATCGAAGGTCGTCCAGAGCGAACCGAAGACGCTGTGAAAGGGGTCGCCACCGGGCTCGACCCGAAGCAGCGCCTCCAGGCCGCGCAGGAGCTGCCGCGACTGCCTGGCCTCGACGCGGAGGCTCTCGTTCTCCGCCTCGAGCGAGGCGAGCGCCTGGCGCAGCCGTTCCGTGTCGTCCATGCCGCCCGGATCGCTCATGCTGCCTCGGTCAACGGCCGAAGGCGACGAAGGATATCATCAGGTTGCCGTGGCCGTTGCGGCCGACGACCTGGCCCTGCTCGCCGTAGGTGAAGCTGCCCAGGAAGGGCTTGCCAGCCAGGCTCTCGCGCACCTGGCGGGCGACGGCGTCCATGTTCTCGCCGACCGCCATGCGACAACCGGCGCAGTAGATCATCACGCCGCCGGCGAGGGACCCGGCGCCCCCGGGCAGGCGCGACGCGGCCTCGCTGGCGACCCGCCCGGCGCGATCGACGAGCAGCCCCTGGCTGCCGGTCATCTGGAGCAGCCGGTCGCCGACGGAGACCGCCGCGAAGACCTTGAGGGTGCCGTCGGCGCCGACCGCGTCCGGATGCACCAGCAGGTACTGCGGCACGCCGTTGATCGAGCCGACCTCGCGCCCCAGCGGGTGCAGCGTCGTCTTGGCCAGCACGTTGCCGCCGAGTCTGCGCTCCTCGGCCAGACGCCCGCCGATCCAGCCGTCGTAGACGTGCGCCGCCGGCGCGCCATCGATCTCCAGGATCCGCCGGCTGCGCGAGGCAGCGCCCGCAGGTGCGTCGACACGGGTGACGACGCCGCTCGCGCCGGCCGGCTCGTAGCCGCACTGAAAGGCGAAGCTCAGGCCGCCGGAGGGAAACAGCACGGCGACGGAGAGTCCCTCGCCGATCGGCCCCTCGCCGGACATCAGACGCCAGCCGCCCTCGACCGCCTCGTCCGCCGCGCTGCCGCCGACGATCGGACAGCCGTCGCCGATGCCGGCCCGCAGCCCCTCGATGACGGCTTCCTCCTGGCCCGGCGACTGATAGATCCAGACCAGAGCCGGCAGTTCGCCGGAACAGCCGGCCTCTGCCAGGGCGCGGTCGAGCAGTGCACGCGCTGTCGCCGCAGGATCCGGGCCGAGCGGGGCCGTCGCCACGCCGTACTCGCCCTCCGGATCCTCGACCGCGAGCAGGCCGATCGCCCCCGGCCCGAGCAGGCCCTGGTGCGAGAGCAGTCCGCCGCTCGAGGTGCCGCCGATCACCGGCACGCCGGGGAAGCGCTCCTGCAGGAAGACGTGGATCTCGGCGTCGCGATGATCGCTGCCGTAGAAGACGAACAGCAGATCCGCCGACAGGTTCGCGCCCGCCAGCCGGCCCGCGAGCGCCGCGAGCGTCTGGCCAGTCGTCTCGCCGGCAGCCGAAAAGCTGTGGATCTGGACCATGGGGGGCAAGGATTCCGCGCAGTGCCCCCATGGCATAGTCGCCGTCGGTTCACATTCCGTAAAAGCCGCGCCCGCTGCCGGCCCGGCCCCCAGGCGAGCGGGCCCCAGGCGAGCGGAACCTCAGGCGAGCGGAACCTCAGGCGAGGGGACCAGACTTCAGGACTGCGCCTTCGCCTCGTGCCAGGCGACGTACTGCTCGATCATCGGGCGCATGCCGCCGAGGTCGTAGCCGCCGGCCCGGGCCCTGGCCAGGGTGTCGTCGATGTCGGCCCGGTTGTGGCAGGTCTCCGTCAGCGCCCAGAGCGCGGTCGAGCGCGCGCCCGACTTGCAGTGCGCGAGCACCGGCCCCTCGGCGCTCTCGACCGCCTGGCGGAACTGTTCCAGCAGTTCGGGGCTCAGGCTCTGCGGCGTCATCGGCAGGTAGTGGTAGGTCATGCCGGCGGCCTCGGCGGCGGCGCGCATCTCGTCGGAGCGCGGCTGCTCCGGACCGCCCTCGCCGTCGGGTCGGTTGTTGACGATGGTGCGCACGCCGAGGCCGGCGATCTCCGGCAGGTCGTCGGGGGCGATCTGCCCGGCGGCGTAGAAGCCGTCGGCGATCTTCGCGATGCTGGTCATGGGCTGCTCCCTCTCCTGTCCGCTGCGGCCGCGAGCCCGCGCCGTCGGCCGCCCCGAACGCAGCACGGCCGGCCGGGTGCTGCCCCGGCCGGCCGTGCCGGCGTCCCGTCGATGGTCGGAGCGGCGGGATTTGAACCCACGACCCCTTGACCCCCAGTCAAGTGCGCTACCAGGCTGCGCTACGCTCCGTCGGTAAGCCGTCTGCGGCCGGCGGGCTGCCGGACGGGACGACGCGGGGCCCCCTCTATAGCGATCCGCACCGGCCGGGGCAATCGTCCAGCGCGGCCCTTTCGTCGCGGCCGCCGCCTTGCCCCCGCCCCCGGGGCCATGCCCCAGAAGCGCCCTCCGGAAGCGCCCTCCGGAAGCGCCCTCCGGAAGCGTGCTTCAGGAGCGCGCCTTGCGCAGCAGGTCGCGGACCTCGGTGAGCTCGTCCAGCAGGGTCTGCAGCTTGTGCCGCTTGGGCGCGACCGCGATCTCGGCGGGCTGGCCGCCCTCGGCCTTGGCGCCGCCCTCGCGCAGCAGCTTCTGCACGCCCTTGATCGTGTAGCCCTCGCCGTAGAGCAGCTGGCGGATGCGGCGCAGCAGCTCGACGTCCTCGGGCCGGTAGTAGCGGCGGCCGCCGCCGCGCTTCAGCGGGCGGACCTGGGTGAACTTGGTCTCCCAGAAGCGCAGCACGTGCTGCGGCACCTCGAGCTCCTCGGAGACCTCGCTGATGGTCCGGAAGGCCGCGGCCGACTTGCCGTTCTGACGCTGGGCTGGCGCGGCGCGCACGCTCTGGCTCACCCGCTACTCCCCGTTGATGCGGTTCTTCAGCACGTGGGAGGCACGGAACACCAGGACCCGCCGGGGCAGGATCGGCACCTCTTCGCCGGTCTTCGGGTTGCGGCCGATCCGCTCGCCCTTCTCGCGCACCGAGAAGGTGCCGAAGGAGGAGATCTTGACCATCTCGCCCTGGACCAGCGCGTCGGCCATCTCGCCGAGCACCGCCTCGACCAGCTCGGCCGATTCGTTCCGGGACAGGCCGACCTCCTGATAGACTGCCTCACTCAGGTCCGCACGCGTGAGGGTCTGACCGGCCATCTCCTGTCTCCTCGCGATTTATCAAGACCTTAAGACAGGGCCTTGAGGCGGTCAATCACCTGAAATCGCGCCCCGCGGCAGCCCCGGCGAATCGGCCGGGCGGCGGCCCGGCCGCAGCTCCGGATCGCGGCCGCAGCTACCAGCGGACCAGCGCCGACCCCCAGGTGAAGCCGCCGCCCATCGCCTCCATGAGCACCAGGTCGCCGTCGCCGATACGGCCGTCGTCGGCGGCCTCGGCGAGCGCCAGCGGGATCGAGGCAGCCGACGTGTTGGCATGGCGGTCGACGGTCAGCACCACGCGGTCCTGCGGCAGGTTCAGCCGCTTGGCCATGGCCTCGATGATTCGCGCGTTGGCCTGGTGCGGCACCATCCAGTCGATGTCGCCGGGGGTCAGGCCGTTGGTCTCCAGCGCCGTGTCGATCGCCTCGGCCATGCGCACCACGGCATGGCGGAAGACTTCGCGGCCCTGCATGCGCAGGTGGCCGACGGTGCGCGTCGAGGAGGGGCCGCCGTCGACGTAGAGCGCGTCGTGATGGTTGCCGTCGGAATAGAGGTGGGTCGAGAGCACGCCGCGGTCGTCCGCGGTGCCCCGGCCGCTGTCCGCGCGCAGCACAACGGCGCCGGCACCGTCGCCGAACAGTACGCAGGTCGTGCGGTCGGTCCAGTCGAGGATCCGGCTGAAGGTCTCGGCCCCGATCACCAGCACCGTGCGGGCCTGGCCGGAGCGGATGAAGCTGTCGGCGATCGACAGGCCGTAGACGAAGCCCGAGCAGACCGCCTGGACGTCGAAGGCGGCGCCGCGCGTCATCCCGAGCCGCGCCTGGATCGTCGTGGCGGTCGCCGGGAAGGTCTCGTCCGGCGTCGCCGTCGCGCAGATGATGAGATCCAGCTCCTCGGCCTTCAGGCCGGCAGCCGCCAGGGCGCGGCGCGCCGACTCCAGGCCCAGGTCGGAGGTCTTCTCGCCCTCGGCGGCGATGTGGCGCTGGGTGATGCCGGTCCGCTGGCGGATCCAGGCGTCGTCGGTGTCGACGATGCGCGCAAGATCCGCGTTGGTCAGGATCTTCTCCGGCAGGTAGGAGCCCTGCCCTACGACGCGGGAACGGGTGCAGGCCATCACGTCGGCCGGATCAGGAGGCGGCCACTTGGGGCGCCGTGTCGTCGCGGGCGGTCCCGAGGGCGGCGAGGTCGCCGCGCATGGTGTCGATGAAGCCGTGCCGCGCCAGGTCGGCGGCCAGCCCGATGGCATGGGCGAAACCCAGGGCGTCGCTGCCGCCGTGGCTCTTCACGGCGATGCCGTTGAGGCCCAGGAAGACGGCGCCGTTGTAGCGCCGCGGGTCGACGCGCGCGCGCAGCTTGCGCATTGCCGGCTTGGCCAGCAGGTAGCCGAGGCTGGCGAGCAGCGAATGGCGGAAGGTCGAGCGCAGGAATTCGGTGTAGAGCTTCACGGTGCCCTCGGCGGTCTTGAGCGCGACGTTTCCGGTGAAGCCGTCGGTGACGACCACGTCGACCGTGCCCTTGGCTATGTCGTCGCCCTCGACGAAGCCGTGGAACTGGCCGGGCAGCGCGATGCCGCGCAGCTGGGCTGCGGCGTCCTGCAGCGCGTCGTGGCCCTTCATCTCCTCGGCGCCGACGTTGAGCAGGCCGTAGGAGGGCGACTGCAGGCCGAGCACCGAGCGCGCGAAGGCGTTGCCCATGACCGCGAACTGCACGAGGTTGTCGGCGTCGCAGGTGACGTTCGCCCCGAGGTCGAGCATCACCGACTCGCCGCGCTGGGTCGGGAAGAAGGAGGCGATCGCCGGGCGATCGACGCCGGGCAGCGTGCGCAGCGCCAGCTTGGCCATCGCCATCAGCGCCCCGGTGTTGCCCGAGGAGACGGCCGCCTTCGCCAGGTTGCCCTTCACCGCCTCGATCGCCAGGCGCATCGAGGACTTGCGCCCGGTGCGCAGCGCGACCGACGGCTTGACCTCGTTGCCGACCACGTCCTCGGCGTGCACGAACTCGGCATGGCCCTTGAGCCGCTTCATCTTCTTCAGAAGCGGCTCGACGGCCTCCGAGCGCCCGTAGACCAGGAAGTCCAGGTTCGGATTGCGGCGCAGCGCGATGTTCGCGCCGCGCAGCACCGCGCCCGGCGCATGGTCACCGCCCATCGCATCCAGCGCTATGGTCAGGCGCCCGGTCACCGCACTCCGTCCGCTCGTTCAGGAAGGTGGGCCGGCGGAAACGCGACCGCTCGGCCTAGAACTCGTCCTTCGGCTGCAGGATCTGCCGACCGCGGTACATGCCGCTCTTCAGGTCGACGTGGTGCGGCCGGCGCAGCTCGCCGCTGTCCTTGTCCTCGACGTAGGCGGAGGTCGGCACCGCGTCGTGCGAGCGGCGCATGTTGCGCCGGGACTTGGAAACCTTCTTCTTGGGAACAGCCATCGTCTTCTCTCTCTATCGGGCCGCGCCGACGGGCCGCCGACGCCTGTTACTTAGCCAATCTGTCACAGCCGCACAAGCCCGCCCGGGCCCGCGGAGCGGCGCCGCCCCGAGCCCGACCGGGCCGCCGTGCGGCCCCTCCCCTCAGCGCTCGCGCCGGCCGCGATCCTTGAGGCTCGCCAGCGCCGCGAAGGGGTTGTCTCCCGGCACCTCCTCGTCGTCGGAGGCGCCCCACTCGCTCTGCACCAAGGCCGCGTCAGGCGCCCTCGGATAGGGGTCCAGGGCCAGCGCGAACTGCTGGGCCACCAGTTCCCCCAGGTCGAGCCGCTCGCCCTCGAGGGGCTCCGGCTCGTCGAGCTCGGCGTCCAGGACCACCTCGGTCGGGTCGCTCCCGCCCGAGGGCTGGAAGTCCAGCTCGAATCGCTCCTCCACCTCCGCCGGCACCGGCCCCAGCGTGACGACGCAGCGCTGGGTGGCGGCCCCGACGATCCGGCCCTCGACGCGCACCGTGCTGCCGCCGCGCAGGCGGCGCAGGGTCAGCTCGGCCTGCAGTCCCGCCAGCTCGATCAGGTCGAAGCGCTCGGCCAGCGCCGCACGCTCTGCCGCGTCGGCCTCGACGCTGCGCCTGAGCGGGCGCTCGCCGAGCTCTCGCAGATTGAAGGGGCGGGAGAACTCGCCGGCCGCCCCGGGATCCGGGTCGCCCTGACTCATCGCAACCAAACCCTCGCGTGCCGGAGAGGCGCGGAAAGTAGTGAAAGGCCGGGGCCCGGTCAAGCGGCGATCAGCGCCCCGCCCGCGCCGCTCGGAGAGCCCCGCGTGCGCCCCTTTCAGGTCTGCGGCGGCGGGGCGAAGCGCAAGCGGCCGGCCAGCAGCGCCGCATCGTCCTGGCCGTCGAGCTCGGCGATCTGGCGGTGCAGGTAGCCGGCGACCGCCCGGAGGGTCGCGGCCTGGACGGCGACGCCGCGATAGAGATTGCGGTTGAGCGCGCCGCACAGCGCCTCGGGGCGGCTCCGCTCGCCGCCTGATCCCGCCCCGGCCGCGTCCTCGGCAAGCGCCGCGTCGTAGGCCTCGACGCGGCCGTAGAAGGCGCGGCCCATGGCGGTCACCTTGGGGCCGACCTTGAGGTCGCCGACGCCGCTGACCCGCACCGACTGGTCCATGTCGAAGAACAGCAGGTCGAACAGCGTCTGGCTGAGCTCGGCCGCCGGCGGCGGCGCGCTCTTCAGGCGGCGCATCACCAGATAGGCGTGCAGCACCAGCAGGTCGAAGCGGCCGTCCACCGTGTCCGGCACCGCGAGATCGCGGTAGAAGGCCGGCTCGCGCGCCTGGGCGACGACGGACTCGTAGAGCCCGCGCGCCGCCGGCTCGAAGCGGTTGCCCGGGAAGATCGGCGCGAAGAAGCGCGCCCTCATGCGGTCGATCAAGGTCATGGCGCGCTTGAAATGGCCGGCCTCGTGGCGGTAATCAAGCGGAATGAACAGTGATCTTCGAGCGATCCTCGCCGCCGCGCTGGTCGCGCCGCTGCTCGCCGCGGCGCTCAGCGGCTGCTCCTCGCGCGTCGCCGTGCGCGGCAACCTCCCGGAGCCCGAGCAGGTCGTCGACGTGCTGCCGGGCGAAAGCGACCGCAGCGACGTCCAGCGCATTCTCGGCTCGCCTTCGACGCTGTCCACCTTCCAGGACGACATCTGGTACTACATCGGCGAGCGCACCGAGCAGGTCGCCTTCTTCCGCCCGGACGTGGTCGAGCGCAGCGTGCTGGTCGTGAAGTTCAACGATGCCGGGCGCGTCTCCGACACCAAGCTGTTCACCGTCGAGGACGGCCAGGAGGTCGCCATGGTCGACCGCACGACGCCGACCGAGGGCAACGAGCTGACCATCTGGCAGCAGCTGATCGGCAACATCGGCCGTTTCAGCGGCGACCAGAGCGGCGGCATCGCCAAGCCCGGCAGCTGACCCCCAACAGCAGACGGCCTCGCGGGCTTCGGCCTCAGCCGGCTGCCGCACGCTTGCTCAGTTCGACGTCGCCGATCCGCTTGCAGGCGGCCTCGATCAGGCTGTAGCAGCCGAACGCGAAGAGCCCCACCGCGACGGCCAGGAACAGCCCGCTGCCGTAGGGCTGGCCGCGCAGCCAGCTCAGCGCTTCGCTGAGGCCGCCGGCTTCGCTGGGGTCGACCTCGACCGCGGCGATCACGAAGAACAGGCCGACGATCGCCAGGACCAGGCCGCGCGCGGCCAGCCCGGCGACGCAGACCGGGGTCAACCTCTGCAGGCTGTAGGCGTGCAGCGAGAGCGTGCGGCGGTACTTGCCGCTGACGCCGCGCCAGACCTGTCCGGCCCCGGCGGCGATCACCGCCAGGCCCACGGCCCCGAGCAGCCAGGGGCCGAAGGGCTGCTCCAGCAGCCAGCGCGCGAGACCGCTGTTGCCCGAGCCGCCGCCCGAGCCCGAGCCGGCGCCGACGATCAGGCTCGCGGCATAGGCCGCCAGACCGGCGTGGACCACGGCGCTGACCAGCAGGCTGCCGCGGATCGCCAGCGCCTTGGCGTCGCGGCCGTGGTCGTCGGCATCGAAGATGCCCTGGAGCAGGCGCCAGAGCGCGTGCGCCAGCAGCCCGGCCGCGACCAGGCCCAGCAGGACTTGGCCGAAGGGCTGCTCGAGCAGCTCTCGCAGCGCGCCCTTGGCGTCGGTCGTGCCGCCGCCGCCGCCGCCGAGCGCCGCGAGCACCGCGAAGCCGCCGACGATCAGGTAGACCACCCCGCGGGCCGCGTATCCCGCGCGGGCGAAGGTTCGGATCGCTCGGTCTTTCATGGCGGCGCCTCTCGGGAACGCGCCCGCACCCCGATCCCTACAACACGGGCAGCGCGGCTGGCGTTCCTGCCGGCCGCCCGGCGACCGCCGCGCCGCCAAAGAAAAAGGGCCCCGGGACGGCTGTCCCGGGGCCCTTCCGGGCCGCGGCGAGGCGGCGGCCGGTCAGTGCGCCATCGCGGCGAGCAGCAGCAGGGCCACGATGTTGGTGATCTTGATCATCGGGTTGACGGCCGGGCCGGCGGTGTCCTTGTAGGGATCGCCGACCGTGTCGCCGGTCACCGCGGCCTTGTGGGCCTCGGAGCCCTTGCCGCCGTGGTGGCCGTCCTCGATGTACTTCTTGGCGTTGTCCCAGGCGCCGCCGCCCGCGGTCATCGAGATCGCGACGAACAGGCCGGTGACGATGACGCCGAGCAGCATCGCGCCGAGCGCCGAGAAGGCGGCCGACTTGTCGGCCAGCGCCCAGACGATCAGGAACAGCACGATCGGCGAGAGCACCGGCAGCATCGAGGGGACGACCATCTCCTTGATCGCGGCCTTGGTCAGCATGTCGACGCAGCGGCCGTAGTCCGGCTTGGCCTTGTGCTCCATGATGCCCGGGATCTCGCGGAACTGCCGGCGGACCTCCTCGACGACCGCGCCGCCGGCGCGGCCGACCGCCATCATGCCCATGGCGCCGAACAGGTAGGGCAGCAGGCCGCCGACGAACAGGCCGATCACCACGAAGGGGTTCGACAGCGAGAAGTCGACGACGACGCCCTGGAACGCCGCCGCGCCCTCCTCGATGAAGAACTTCAGGTCCTCGGTGTAGGCGGCGAACAGCACCAGCGCGCCGAGGCCCGCCGAGCCGATCGCATAGCCCTTGGTCACCGCCTTGGTGGTGTTGCCGACCGCGTCGAGGGCGTCGGTCGTGTCGCGCACGTCGCCCTCCAGTTCGGCCATCTCGGCGATGCCGCCGGCGTTGTCGGTGACCGGGCCGAAGGCGTCGAGGGCGACGACCATGCCGGCCAGGGCGAGCATCGCGGTCACCGCGATGGCGATGCCGAACAGGCCGGCCAGCACGTAGGTCAGGTAGATCGCCGCGACGATGACCAGCGCCGGCAGGGCGGTCGCCTCCATCGAGACGGCCAGGCCCTGGATGACGTTGGTGCCGTGGCCGGTGACCGAGGCCGAGGCGACCGACTTGACCGGACGGAAGTTGGTGCCGGTGTAGTACTCGGTAATGACCACGATGAGGCCGGTGACCGCCAGGCCAACCAGCGCGCAGAGGAACAGGCTGGTGCCGGTGAAGGTCGTGTCGCCGTAGCTGTACTCGGTGCCGAAGCCGATGGTCACGTAGGTCACCGGGATCAGCGCCACGACCGAGAGCAGCACGGAGGCGGCGAAGCCCTTGTAGAGCGCCGCCATGATCTTCTTGCTGGGACCGAGCTTCACGAAGTAGGCGCCGATGATCGAGGTGATGATGCAGGCGCCGCCGATCAGCAGCGGGTAGACCATCATGCTCGACAGGAAGGCCTCGCCGGCGAACAGGATCGAGGCCAGAACCATGGTCGCGCCGACCGTCACCACGTAGGTCTCGAACAGGTCGGCGGCCATGCCGGCGCAGTCGCCGACGTTGTCGCCGACGTTGTCGGCGATGACGCCCGGGTTGCGGGGATCGTCCTCGGGGATGCCGGCCTCGACCTTGCCGACGAGGTCGGCGCCGACGTCGGCGCCCTTGGTGAAGATGCCGCCGCCGAGACGCGCGAAGATCGAGATCAGCGAGGCGCCGAAGGCGAGCGCGACCAGCGCGACCACCGTCTGGCGGTCCTCGATGCCGTAGCCGATCAGCTGCATGAAGCCGTAGTAGCCGGCGAGGCCGAGCAGCGCGAGACCGGCGACCAGCATGCCGGTGACGGCGCCCGACTTGAAGGCGACGTCAAGACCGCCCGCCAGCCCCTTGGTCGCGGCGGCCTGGGTGGTGCGCACGTTGGCGCGCACCGAGACGTGCATGCCGATGTAGCCGGCCAGGCCCGAAAGCACAGCGCCGATCAGGAAGCCGCCGGCCTCGACCAGGCCGAGCAGCAGGGCGACCAGCACCAGAATGACGAGGCCGACGATGCCGATCGTCATGTACTGGCGGTTGAGGTAGGCGCGCGCGCCTTCCTGGATGGCCGCGGCGATTTCCTGCATGCGCGCGCTGCCGGCGTCGGAGGAGAGCACCGACTTGGCGGTGATCGCTCCGTAGAGCACAGCCACCGCACCGCAAGCGATGGAGATGATCAGCAAGAGGCTTGACGACATTCGATCCTTCCCCTGGGTCCCTCGCAACGAGGCGGCAGCCCGGAGCCGCGGTCGAGGGAAAGTAGATTATTGGTTCAAAGAGGCTGAAAACCCCGGAATGAGGCGGGCGGAAGATGGCAGAACGGACCGCCGCGCGCAACCGGCTGCGCCGGCCGCGGGCAAGTAACGGCGACGCCTCGTCTGAGCGCCGCCGGCGGGCCGTTCAGCAGTCGGGTTTCGGCAGCGCCTCGAGCTCGACCAGCTCCGCGCGCAAGGCGAAGTCGCCGTAGTCGAAGACGAAGTCGTCGGCCACGCCGTTGCTGTAGATCAACACTTCCTGCTCGTGAATCGGCTCGGATTCGCCGGCGTCCATGCCGTAGTAGGCCAGGTAGAGCCGGCGCGCCGGCCGGCCGGCCAGCAGCTCGGCCCCGACCTCGGGCACCGCCGGCGTCGCCGCCTCGCCGAGCATCACCGCGGAGACGCCGGTCAGGCCGTCGTCCTCGGAGGAGCCGTCGAACACCGTGCGCCAGATCTGCCGCTGCTCGGCCTCGGCGAGCGCGATCATCTCGAAAGAGTGCCAGGTCGGGAAGATCGTGCCCGCCGGCAGCGCCACCTCGCTCTCGAAGGGCTGGTCGAAGCGGGCGGTGCCGCCCTCGCCGACCGCTTGCAGGCTGGCCCGGCCGGCGATCGTCTCGGTCTTGCGCCCCTGGCTGAAGCGGTCGATGAAGAAGCGGTAGGCGGTGCCGTCCTTGGCTTCCCAGGAATCGAAGCGCCAGCCGAAGTCGAGGCCGACGCCTTCGCTGCGGCCGACCTGGACGCGGGTCAGCTGCCGGATCGACCAGCCGTCGCAGACGTCGCGCCACTCGAAGCTGAGCTGGCCGCTCGCCGAGGAGACGTCGCCGCTGCGCGCGCGCTCCAGCGTCAGGTCGTAGGAGGCCCGGTGCGGCTCGAAGCGCTCGATCGCCTGGCGGACGCCGGCGTCGAGCGGCGCGGCCGCCGGCGCACTGCCGACTCCGGCCAGGCCGAGCGCGATGACGGCCGCCGCGGAAAGGCTTCGCATCAGGTCACTCCTTCATTGTGCACTGCAACCACTCTGCAACTACTAGGCTTGCGTGCCTTTCGTGGCAAGGCGCGGGCGCCCCGGCACGGGCCCGGCGCAGAGCCGCCATGACCTGCCCACCCGACGACAGCGATTGTCGAGACCGCGCGGCTTGAGGGAAAGTCGGGGCCGCGCTCGGGGGTTCCCCGGGGCGTCGCCGGCGGTCCGGACGAGGGAAGCGGGACCGCGGCAGCCCAAGGCCAAGGACAGAAGGGAGGCGACAATGACGGAGAAGCCCCGCGTGCTGGTGACCCGGCGGATGCCGCCGGCGGTGACCGACCGCCTGGAGCGCGACTACGACGCCCGGCTCAACGAGACCGACGAGGTCTACGACGGCGAGCGGCTGGTCTCGCTCGCCGAGGGCTGCCGGGCGATCCTCTGCTGCAGCTCCGAGAAGCTCACCGCCGAGGTGATCGGCCGGCTGCCCGACAGCATCGGCGCCATCGCCACCTTCTCGGTCGGTTACGAGCACATCGACGTCGAGGCCGCCCGCGCCCGCGGCATGAGGGTCACCAACACGCCCGACGTGCTGACCGACTCGACCGCCGACATCGCCTTTCTCTGCCTGCTCGGCGCGGCCCGGCGGGCCTGGGAAGGCGAGAAGATGCTGCGCGACGGCGACTGGGTCGGCTGGTCGACGACCCAGCTGCTCGGCGTCCACGTCACCGGCAAGCGCCTGGGCATCTTCGGCATGGGCCGTATCGGGCGCGCCGTCGCCCGCCGCGCGCGCGGCTTCGACATGGAGGTGCACTACCACAACCGCCGCCGCCTGGACGCCGATGAGGAAGCGGGCGCGATCTACCATGCCGACGCCGACGAGATGCTGGCGCACTGCCAGTTCGTCTCGCTGAACTTCCCGGCCAGCCCCGAGACCGAGAACTTCCTCAACGCCGAGCGCATCGCGCGGCTGCCCGACGGCGCGGTCGTGGTCAACTCGGCGCGCGGCACGGTGGTCGACGACGACGCCCTGATCGCCGCCCTCAAGTCGGGCAAGCTGGCCGCCGCCGGGCTCGACGTCTACCGCGGCGAGCCGAAGCTCGATCCGCGCTACCGCGAGCTGCCGAACGCCTTCCTGCTGCCGCACATGGGCAGCGCCACCGTCGAGACCCGCGACGCCATGGGCTTCAAGTGCCTCGACAACCTCGACGCCTTCTTCGCCGGCCAGGAGCCGCCCGACGCCCTGGCCTGACGAGGCCGCGCAAGACAAGGAGGCTTCCATGCCCGGAGTGAAGGACCGCGTGGCGCTGGTGACCGGGGCGGGCAGCCCCGACGGCATCGGCTTCGCCACCGCAAGGCTGCTGCACGAGGCCGGCGCCCGCGTCGCCGTCACCTCGACCACCGAGCGCATCCACGAGCGCTGCAAGGAGCTGGCCGGCGAGGGGAGCGGCGACTCCCTCTTCGCCGCCCCCGCCGACCTGACGGACCCGCGCCAGGTCGCCGGCCTCGTGGAAGCCGTCGAGCGCGCACTCGGCGGCATCGACATCCTGGTCAACAACGCCGGCATGGTGCAGGTCGGCCGCGACCAGCCGAGCCGGCCGTTCCACGAGATCACCGACGAGGGCTGGCGCTACGGCCTCGACATCAGCCTGACCAGCGCCTTCCTGGTCACCCGCGCGGTGCTGCCGGGCATGCGTGCGCGCCGCTACGGCCGCATCGTGCAGATGTCCTCGGTGACCGGGCCGGTGACCGGCATCCCCGGCAGCGCCGTCTACGCCGGCGCCAAGGCCGGCATGCTCGGCATGACCCGCAGCCTGGCGATCGAGGCCGGCGGCCACGGCATCACCGCGAACTGCGTCGGACCCGGCTGGATCGAGACCGGCTCGAGCAGCGAGGCGGAGATCGTCGCCGGCCGCCACACGCCGGTCGGCCGCCCCGGCCGCCCCGAGGAGGTCGGCCAGGTCGCGCTGTTCCTGGCCGGCGAGGAGGCCAGCTACGTCACCGGCCAGCTGATCGTCGTCGACGGCGGCAACACCATCCAGGAGTACAAGGTCGCGCTGGCGTAGGGCGCGCTCCGCTTGCGCGGGCCGGCACCGCCGGGTCGAAGAGCGCTACCGCCGCTCGACGACCAGGATCTCGCAGGCGTCGTTGTTGGCCCGCATGTAGGGCGCGCGGCTGCGCGAGACGATGGAGATGCGGCCCTCGTCCTGCAGCGCCTCGAAGCGGCGCCGGAAGCCCTTGGTGTCGTCGTGGCCGATGCGGATGCAGGCGACGATGCGGCCGCCCGGGCGGACCAGGCGCAGCAGCTCGTCCAGCGCCGGCACGGCGATATGGCTGACCGAGAAGACGCCGACGCCGACCGCCGCGTCGTAGGCGGCGTCCGGCAGCTCGAGCCCGGCCAGCAGGTCGCCGACGAAGAGGCGGCGGTAGACGCCCTTGGCGCGCGCCCGCTCGACCATGCCCGGCGAGAGATCGACGCCGTCGACCGCGGTGAATCCGTAGGGCGCCAGCGCCTCGCCGACCAGGCCGGTGCCGCAGCCGACGTCGAGCAGGCTCGCCGAGCGGTCCGGCAGCGCGTCGGCGACGACCTTCGCCGCTTCCTCGGGGCCGCTGTAGCCCTTCTCGCGCATGAGGTCGTCGTCGTACTCGCCGGCCCAGTCGTCGTAGAGCGCGCGGGTGTCGTCCGGGCCCTCGAGCCTGCGGGCGCGCTCGACGCGGTCGGCGGTCGAGCGGGTGGATTTCGCGGACATGGCTCGGCCTCCCGTCTTGCAGGAGGCCGAGCCTAGCACGTCCGTCCGTTTCGGGGGCGCGGCGAGCCGTCGCCTGCCCCGGATCGAGGTCAGGCGGCGCGCAGCTTCGACAGGAAGCGGCCCAGCGCCTGGTCCAGGGCCTCGGACTGCTCGGCGACGCGGCCCGCGGCGAGACGCATCTCCTGCGAGGCGCTGCCGGTCTCGGCGGCGACCTGGCCGGCGCCGACGACGTTGCGCGAGACCTCCTCGGTGCCGACCGCCGCCTCGCCGATGTTGCGCACGATCTCCTCCGTCGCGGAGCGCTGCTCGCCGACCGAGCCGGAGATGTCGCTGGCGATCTCGCTGACCTTGCCGACGATGCCCGAGACGGTCTCGATGGCGGTCACCGACTGGCTGGTCTCCGACTGGATCGAGGCGATCTGCTGGCTGATCTCGTCGGTCGCCTTGGCGGTCTGGGTCGCCAGGTTCTTGACCTCCGAGGCGACGACGGCGAAGCCCTTGCCGGCCTCGCCGGCGCGCGCCGCCTCGATCGTCGCGTTGAGCGCCAGCAGGTTGGTCTGCTCCGCGATCTCCGAGATCAGGTTGACGACCTCGCCGATGCGCTCGGCGGCGCGGGCCAGCGACTGGATCTGCTCGTTGGTGCCCTTGGTCGTGGAAACCGCCTCTTCGGTCATGCGCAGCGATTCCTGCGCCTGCCGGCCGATCTCGGCGATCGAGGCGGTCAGCTCCTCGGCGGCGCCGGCCACGGCCTGAACGTTCTGCGAGGCCTCTTCGGAGGCCGTGCCGGCCGCCGAGATCTGGCGGGCGCTGCCTTCGATCGAGTCGGTGATCCGGTGGGCGTGGCTCTGCATCGTCTCGGTCGCGCCCTTGAGGCTGTCGACGACGGCCTTGACGCTGCCCTCCAGTTCCTCGGCCATGGTCAGCAGGTCGGCCCGGCGGGCCTCGGCGTTGCGCGCCTCGTCGGCCTGCTGGCGCTGGCGCAGGGCCAGCATCTCGACCGCGTTCTCCTTGAAGACCTGCACCGCGCGGGCCATCTCGCCGACGTCGTCGCGGCGCCCGAGCTCGGGCACCTCGGTGTCGAGCGCGCCGGAGGCCAGGCTGGACATCGCCGAGGTGATGCGGGCCAGCGGCCGGCCGATCTGGCGGCCGGAGACCAGCGCCAGCAGCCCGAGCAGCAGCCCGACACCGACCAGCGAAACCACGATGCTCTGCCAGGCCGCCGTCTCGACCGCGCTGTCGAGGGCCGCGGTGCTCCAGGCGATCGCCAGCGTGCCCATGCGGTTGCCCTCGTTGTCGAGGCCGGCCGGCACGGCGACCACGATGCTGGAGCCGGTCTCGACCATCCAGACGCCGTTCTCGGCCGCCGACGAGCGCGCCGCGGCCTCGCCGAGATCGACGGTCGGCAGGCGGTCCGAGTCGTACCGGGTGATCAGTTCGCCGGCCGCGTTGAAGGTCCACAGCGAGGCGATCGCCGAGTCGGGCTGGTCGGTCAGCGGCCGGTAGACCTCCTCGATCGCCGCCGGCTTGTTCCAGCGGATGCCGCCGGCGACGTTGCCGGCCATCAGCTGGGACACGGTCAGGAACTTCTCCTCGCCGAGGTGGTAGAGCGAGTCGTGGGTGCGCAGCAGGCCGACCGCGGCGACGGCCGCGAAGCCGAGCACGACGGCAGCGGCGACGGTCAGGGTCAGCTTGCGGGCCACGGTCCAGCGGGGCCGGCCCGCGCCGGTGGGCAGGTCGTCGTTCATCTTGGGGTCCTCGGCTGGGAAGCGATCTCGACCGATGGCACCGGCGCCGCCGCGCGGGCGGCGCCGGACACGGGGCCTAGAGGGCGTCGACGTTGATGCCGACGGTGATCGCGCCGATCGCGGCACCGCTGGCCGGGTCGACCACGGTCATGCTGACCTGGGACTGGAACATCTGGGTCGACTCGTCCTTCTCGACCTCGTCGACGAAGATCGCGTCGGGGCCGACCGGATAGGTCTCCTGGAACTTCGCCTCGTCGCCCTGCCAGTAGTCCGAGGTGACGTCGGACTGGCCGACGTTGAGGCCCTTGGCGTCCATCACGAAGATCTCGGTGACGAGGCCGCCCTGCTGCTGCTTGACCTGGTCGAGCCACTGCGACAGCTCGTTGCTCAGCACCGTCTCGATCATCGGCGAGCTGGCGGAGCCGGTCTCGGCGCGCCACTGCTGGTCGAGCGCCTCGATCTTGGCGGCGTCGTAGCCGGCCGTCTCGGCGTTCTGCGCCTTGACCGCCTCGATCAGGACCGGCTCGGCGATCCAGCCCTTGACGGTGCCGCTGGCGAACTCCTGCATCGGGGCCACGTGGGGTCCCTCGGCCGCCATCAGCGGCTGGGCGATCGCCAGCGCCGCGGCGCCGGCCAGGGACAGGAAAGTAACCTTGCGCATGGGGCGTCCTCCGGTAGAGAGATTTATTGAACGGGCGCGTCGATCCATCGAATTAACGCGAGACAGGACTGCATTCTTGTCGGGTCGACTTAAAAATCCCTGAAAATCCGGAACGAATTTACTGCAATTACTAGTAAGTATTAACCAGGGGCGGAATGCGCGCAGTGCGCGTCGCGCGGGCTTGGTCTGCGACATCCGCCACATGGCGACCCGACCTCTGGAACGTTTGCGCCGCGGGCTGTCGGCTTTGCGCTAGATTCGCCCCCGCCCCCGTGCTGAGGTCGATGCGACGTTCCGCCCCGACAGCCCGGAGGATGCCCCGCGATGAAGTCTCACCTGCAGGTCGCCGTGATCGGCGGCGGCGTGGTCGGAGCCAGCGTGCTCTATCACCTGGCCAAGCTGGGCTGGCCGGAGGTCGGGCTGTTCGAGCGCTCCGAGCTGACCGCCGGCTCGACCTGGCACGCCGCGGGCGGCATGCACACGATGAACGCCGACCCCTACGTCGCCAAGCTGCAGGGCTACACGATCGGCCTCTACAGGACCCTGGAGGAGGAGAGCGGCCAGTCCTGCGGCATCCACCAAACCGGCGGCCTGCTGCTGGCCTGCGACCCCTCGCGCCTCGACTACATCCGCGCCGTTCACGCCAAGGGCAAGGTGCTCGGCCTCGAGCTCGAGCTGGTCGACGCCGCCGAGGTCAAGCGGCGCCTGCCGATCGCCGACGTCTCGGACGTCCTCGGCGGCCTCTACGACCCGCTCGACGGCCACGTCGATCCCTCGGGCGTGACCAATGCCTACGCCAAGGCGGCGCGCAACTTCGGCGCCGAGGTCTATCGCCACACGCCGGTCGAGGAGCTGACCCAGAACGCCGACGGCTCCTGGAACGTGGTGACGCCGAAGGGCACGGTGGTCGCCGAGCACGTCGTCAACGCCGGCGGCCTCTGGGCGCGCGAGGTCGGCGCGCTGGTCGGCCACTCCGTGCCGATCCTGCCGATGGAGCACCAGTACATCCTGACCGACGAGATCCCCGAGGTCGCGGAGTCGCCGACGGAGATCAT
>JAUILQ010000014.1 GCA_030433005.1 Alphaproteobacteria bacterium | reverse complement strand
GCGCCGCCGCCGAGCGCCGCCAGCAGCTCCGGCTTGCGCGCCGCCAGCTCGGCGCGCAGCGCCGCGGATACCGCGCCCGCCGGCCCGCGCACGCGCAGCGCCCCGTCTTCGGCCTCGAGCGTGACGCCGAGCCCGGCCAGTTCGTCGAGCAGCGCGGCGAGCGGCCTGACCGTCCCCGTCATGGCCGTTGCCCCGTCATGGCATCCTGGGTGGTCATAGGATGAAGTCCTCGGTCTCCGCCGGCGTCGCCCGGGCGTCCCCGAGGCGGTGCGTGCCTGCGGGCGCGGCCAGGGTTTGCTCCAGGCGGTCGGACAGGCTGCGCAGCGTCGGATGGGCGAAGAGCTCGCCGACCGGCAGCTCGACGCCGAAGCGCTCGGCCAGGCGGTCCTGCAGCCGGACGACCAGCAGCGAATGCCCGCCGATGTCGAAGAAGCTCTCGTCCGGGCCGATCGCCGTCCGCCCGAGCAGCTCGCTCCACAGCAGGCCCAGCTCCCGGCGCAGCGCCGGACCGCCGCGCCACACGCGCGGGGACGCCGGTGGGGAAGCCGGTGGGGAAGCCGGCGGGGACGCCGGGGCCTCGACGGGCGCGACCGGCAGCGGCAGGGCCGCCCAGTCGATCTTGCCGTTGCGGGTCAGCGGCACCGACTCGATCGCGACGATCTGCGCCGGGACCAGGTGGTCGGGCAGGCTGCGCTGCAGGGCCCGCCGCAGCCCGGCGGCATCGAGCGCGCGGCCGGGAGCGGCCTGGACCCAGGCGACCAGCCGCCGCTCGCCGAGGGCGTCGGCGCGCACCGCGGCCAGGGCGCGGGCGACTCCCGGCCGGGCGCGCAGCGCCGCCTCGGTCTCGCCGGGCTCGATGCGGAAGCCGCGCAGCTTCACCTGGCGATCCAGGCGGCCGAGGAAGCTCAGGCTGCCGTCCGGCTCCAGGCGCGCACGGTCGCCGGTGCGGTAGCGCCGCGCCCCCGGTGGCGACGCGGGATCCGGCTCGGGATCGGCGAGGAAGCGCTCGGCGGTCAGCGCCGGGCGGCCGAGATAGCCGAGCGCGACGTTGGCGCCGCCGACATGCAGCTCGCCGGGCACCCCCGGCGGCAGCGGCGCGCCCGCCGGATCGAGGATCGCGAGACGGGCGCCGCAGAACGGCCGGCCGAGCGGCGCCGGGCCGCCGGCGCCCTCGGTCGTGCCGTCCAGCGGGCCGAGCGCGGCGGTGACCGTCGCCTCGCTGGGGCCGTAGGCGACCAGCAGCCGTCGGCCGGCCGACCAGCGCCGTGCGGTTTCCGCGGGGCAGCGCTCGCCGCCGACGGCGACCAGGCGCAGCGCCGGCAAGGCTTCCGAGGGGCCGGGCGGCAGCTCGGTCGCGGCGAGCACCGCGGCCGGCACCTGCATATGGGTGATCGCGTGGCCGGCCAGCGCCGCCAGCAGGCTGCGCCCCGGCATCACCGCCTCGCGCGGCGGCTGCACCAGCGTGGCACCCGATGCCAGGGTCATGGCGAGGTCGGAGAGCGCGACGTCGAAGGCCGGCGAGACGACCTGCAGGACCCGGTCGCCCGGCCGCAGGTCGTAGGCCTCGGCGAGCCCGGCGCCGAGGCGGCAGAGCGCGTCCTGGGCCAGCAGCACGCCCTTCGGCCGGCCGGTGGTCCCCGAGGTGTAGATGATCGCGGCTCCGGGGTCGGCAGCGGCCGCCTCGGCCAGTGCCTCCCGGGACGCCGGCCCGGCGGCGTCGAGGCCGACCAGGGGACAGGGGTAGTCGAGCGGCCGGTCGCCGAGGACCGCGGCGACGCCGGCGTCGGCGAGCGTCGCGGCGAGACGCGCGGCGGGATAGCCGGGATCGAGCGGCAGGGCCGTCGCGCCGGCCCGCCAGACGGCGAGCAGGCCGGCGGCCTGGCGCGGCGCCGCGGGCGCGACGACCGCGACGCGGTCGCCGGCGCCGACGCCGAGCGAGCGCAGCCGGCCGGCCAGCCCCTCGACGCGCTGCTCCAGCGCGGCATAGGTCAGCGTCTCGCGGCCGTCGTCGAGCGCCGGAGCTTCCGGGCGCTCGGCGGCTCGGCGCGCCAGCAGCGCGTCGAGACGCAGGGCCGCCGGGCGCGGTTCGGCGGCGATCGCCAGCGAAGCCGGGTCGCCGGGCCCGAGCAGCGGCAGCCGGTCGAGCGGCGTCTCCGGCTCGGCGACCGCGCCGGCGATCAGGGCGCCCAGGCCCCTCGCGAGTCGCCGGGCCAGGGCGGCCGGCACCCGCCGCGCGGCATACTCCAGGCGGATCCGCGGGCCCTCGTGGGTCTCGCTCACGACCAGCGCCAGGTCGCTGCGCGCCTCCGGCGACTGCGGCAGTCCGAGCATCCGGCAGGACAGGCCGGGCAGCGCCAGGTCCCAGGCGCGGGCATCCTCGACCACCAGCATGGTCTGCAGGACCCGGCCGTCGTCCGGCGGCCAGCCGGCGCCGCTCGACTGGATCCAGGCCAGCGGCACCTCCTGGTGGCCCAGCGCCTCGAGCAAGGCGCTCCGGGCCGCCGCGACGACCTGCCGGAAGCTCGGCGAGTCGCGCAGGTCGGGGCTGAGCAGGACCGGATTGGCCAGGAACCCGACGACCTGCCGCAAGCCGGGCACGCCGCGTCCAGACAGCGGCGTCGCGAGCAGCGGCCGCTCGCAGTCGCCGAACCGCGCGATCAGGGCCGCCCAGGCGGCGAGCAGCATGACGAAGGGAGTGTCCGGGGGAGTGTCCGGCGCACCCGCGGCGGCCGCGCCGTCCGCAGCCGCGCTCCGCCCGAGGGCGTAGAAGCGCTCGAGCAGGCCCGAGTCCAGCGCCACGGGCTCGATGGCGACCGGCCCGCCGTGTGCCGCCTCCGCGACCAGGCCGGCAGGCCGCGGCGGCTCCGCGCCGGCCAGCGCCGCCCGATAGGACTCCAGGTGCCCGGCCAGCAGCGGCCGGATCCGCTGCTGCCAGCGCCCGAGGTCGCGGCCCTGAAGCGCCGGCGGCGCCGGCGGCGCCGGCGGCTCGCCGTCGCCGAGCCCTGCGCGGTAGAGCGCGGCCAGTTCCTCGACCAGCAGCTGACCCGACCAGCCGTCGCCCGCGGCGTGGTGCAGCGAGAGCACCAGCGCGTGCTCCTCGCCGCCCAGGCGGGCCAGGATCGCGCGGAAGGGTGCCTCGCGGTCGAGCGCGAAGGGCCGACGGTCGACCGCCGAGACCAGCGCCTCCAGCGCCGCCGCGGGCGCCGGGTCCGCCGACAGGTCGTGCCGCGCCAGCGCCGCGGCCGGTGCCGGCTCGACGCGCTGGACCAGCCCTCCGGCCTCGGCGACGAGGCGGGTCCGCAACGCCTCGTGGCGTTCGACCAGCGCGGCGACCGCCGCCTCGAGCGCCGACTCGTCGAGCGCCCCGTCGAGCCGGTAGGCGATCGTCAGGTTGTAGGCGATGGACGCCGGGTCGCGTCGATAGGCCTCCCACAGCCAGGTCTGGTTGGCGGTCGCCGGCGCCGGATCGTCGCCCGGCTCGGGGCGCGGCGCCGGCAGGACGTCCGGCACCGGCTCCGAGAGCTCCGCGCCGGCGCCGGCGCCGCTCTCCCCGATGCGGCGCGCGAGCGCGCCGAGGCGCGGCGTCTCGAACAGCAGCGCCACCGGCAGCGTGCGGCCGAGCAGCTCGCCGAGGCGCCCCATCGCCAGGATCGCCTGCAGCGAGCTGCCGCCGAGCGCGAAGAAGTCGGCCTCCGCCGTCTCCGGCGTCCGCTCCAGCACCGAGCTCCAGGCCCGCGCCACCAGCTGCTCGAGCGGCTGCAGCACGGCACCTCCGCCGGCGGCGGGAGCGCCCGGCCACCTCTCCGTCCCCTTCCCGGGGGCGGATGGCGACGCGTTCGGCCCCGGGTCCGGGTCCGGGTCCGGCAGGGCGGCCACGTCGACCTTGCCGTTGGCGTTGAGCGGCAGGCGCCCGAGCCGCACGAAGGCCGATGGCAGCATCGCCGAGGGCAGACGCGCGGCAGCGAAGGCCCGCAGCGCCTCGACCTCCGGCACCGCGTCGCCGCCGAGGTAGGCGACCAGCCGGAGCGCCGCTCCGCTGCCACGGGCCAGGACGTGGCAGGCGGCGACGCCCGGCTGGGACTGGAGCAGCGCCTCGATCTCGGCCGGCTCGACGCGCACGCCGGCGATCTTGAGCTGGCGGTCGGCGCGACCGAGCGGCACCAGCCGGCCCTCGCCGTCCCAGAAGGCCAGATCGCCGCTGCGGAAGCAGCGCGCGCCCGCCAGGCCCTCGGGACCTGCCGCGAAGCGCTCGGCGGTGCCCGCCGGGTCGTCCAGGTAGCCCGCGGCGACGCCGTGGCCGCCGATCACCAGCTGGCCGGGCGCGCCCGGCGGCAGGACCTGGCCGCCGGCGTCGACCACCGCGATCCGGTTGCCCGGGATCGGCCGGCCGAGCGGCACGCGGCCGGGCGCGTCGGCGGCGGTGTCGCGCAGCGAGAGCTCATGCCACGCGGCGTCGGCGGAGACCTCGCAGGAGCCGTAGAGGTTGATCAGGCGGCAGTCCGGCAGCAGCGCGCGGAAGCGCCTCGCCAGCTCGGGCGGCAGGGCCTCGCCGCTGCTCACGCAGAGCTTCAGGCCGGCGAGCCGCTCGCCGAGGTCGGGCAGGCCCTCGAGCCAGGCGCGCAGCAGCGAGGGCACGAGCACGACCCGGGTGACGCCGGCCGCCCGGATCAGCCCGGTCAGGGCCGCCGGGTCGCGCGCCGTCGCCTCGTCGGCGATCACCGACCCGACCCCGGCGAGCAGCGGCCCGAAGAGCTCGGCGACGAAGTCGACGAAGCCCGGCGAGGTCTTCAGGCAGGCGCGCTCGCCCGGCGCGTAGGGGAAGGTCCCGGCCATCCAGTCCAGGCGATTGACGGCGCCGCGATGCAGGCCCAGCACGCCCTTCGGCCGTCCCGTCGAGCCCGAGGTGTAGATCAGGTAGGCCGGATCCTCGGGCCGGCGCGTCGGCAGCGCCGGGTGCGGCGCGTCAGGCTGCGGCCCGGCATCCGGGGCCAGCAGTCGCGGGCCCTCGCCCTCGGCCAGCCAGTCCGGGGCGCCGCGCGCGATCAGCAGTGGCGCCGCGCTGTCGGCGAGGATCGCGGCGAGGCGTGCGCCGGGATAGCTCGGGTCGAGCGGCAGGAACACGCCGCCGGCGCGCAGCGTCGCCAGCAGCGCCACCGCGAGGTCGAGCGAGCGCGGCAGGCAGAGCGCGACCGGCTGGCCCGGCCGCAGGCCCTCCGCCACCAGCCGTTCGGCCAGCGCGGTCGCCCGTGCGAGCAGCGCGCCGTAGGTCAGCTGCCGCTCGCCCTCGATCAGGGCGACCGACCCGGGCTGCCGCTCGGCCCGCGCGACGAAGAGCTGGTCCAGCGTCTCGGTCGGCGCGGCCGGCAACGGCGGGTTGAGGCGCTCGAGCAGCGCGGCCCCGGCGGCCGGCTCGAGCAGCGGCAGGCTCGCGAGCGGCCGGTCCGGCTCGGCGAGGCCGTGGCGCAGCAGAGTCGTCAGCGCCTCGCCGAGCGCGCGGGCGAGAGCCGGATCGATCAGGCCCTCGCGGACCTCGAGCCGGCCGCAGACGGTCGACCCGCGGTCGCGCAGCTCGAGCGCGACGTCGGCCCGCGCCAAGCCGCTCGACAGCGGCGTCAAGGCCGGCAGGCCCGCCGCGCCGGCACGGTCTTCCGCTTCCGGCAGCAGGTTGAAGATCGCCTGGAACAGCGGCATCACGCCCGGGTGCCGCTCGGGCCGGAGCAGCTCGACCAGCTCCGCGAAGCCGAAGCCGCCGTGCTCGAGGTCGCGCCCGCAGTCGTCGTGCAGGCGCTCGACCAGGGCGCCGAAGGCCGGCTCGCCGGCGAGGTCGCAGCGCAGCACCGCCATGTCGGTGAGGCAGCCGAGGATGCCCGCTGCGCCAGGGGCGTCGCGGTTGTCGACGGCCGTGCCGACGCAGACCTGCTCGGCCAGGGCGAAGCGCGCGAGCACGCCGGCGTAGGCCGCCAGGAGCACCATGAAGACGGTCGTGCCGCGCTGCGAAGCGAAGCGGCGCAGCCGGGCGGTCAGCGGCGCGTCGAGCGCGACCGGCACGCCGTGCCAGCGCTCGCCGGTTCCGGGTCGGCGCCGGCCGGCCGCCGGCAGCGACAGCACCGGCAGCGGCCCGGCGAGCCGCTCGCGCCAATAGGCACGCTCGCGCTCGCGGCGCTGCGCGCGGGCCTCGCCGCGCAGCCAGTGGCTGTAGTCCGCCTGCTGCAGCGGGTCGGGCTCCAGCGGCTCGACCTGCGGCGCCGGGGCCCCGGTCTCGAGCGCGTAGAGGACGGCCAGCTCGTCGCGCAGCCGCAGCAGCCCGGTCCAGTCGAGGATCGCGTGATGGCAGGCGAACAGCAGGGCGTCGTCGAAGCCGGGCGCCTCGATCAGCGCCGCGCGCCAGAGCGGCGCGCCGTCGAGCGCGTGGGGCCGCTCGACGAAGCCGCGCAGGCTCGCCGCGGTCTCGATCTCCACGCCCGCCTCGGGGCCGGGCGCCAGCCGCTCCAGCGCCGGGACGGCGGCCGCTTCGACGCGCTCGACGATCGTGTCGCCGCGCGCCTCGAAACGCGTGCGCAGCACCTCGTGGCGCTCGGCCAGGGCCGCCAGCGCCCGTCCCAGCGCCGCCGCCTCGAGCGGCCGGCCGAAGCGCAGCAGACAGCCCAGGTTGTTCTGGCCCGGCGTGCGCTCGATCTGCTCCTGGATCCAGAAGCGGCGCTGCGCCGGGCCGGCAGGCGCCGGCTCGCGCGACGGCCGCCGCAGCGGCCCGCCCGCCGCGTCGAGCGCGAAGCCCTCGCCGCGCAGCAGCTCGGCGAGCAGCGCCTCCTCCGTGAAATCGCTCGACCCCGCCCCCACGAGATGGCCTCCCTAGCCCGCCTTGCTACCTGCGAGGCGAGACTGCAACGCCGCCCGCTCGCTTGGCGACAGCTTTTCGATGACCGAGAGCTTCTCGGCGACGCTGTCGACCAGGCCCGGCTGCGGCTCCAGGGCCCGCAGCTCGCGGGTCAGGCCGGCCACGGTCGGCTGCCGGAACACGGCGCCGGCCGGCAGCTCGACGAAGAAGCGCTTCGACAGCTGCGCGGCCAGGCGGGCGGCCAGCAGCGAGCTGCCGCCGGCCACGAAGAAGTCGTCGTCGGCGGCCGGGCTCGGCACGCCGAGGACCTCACCGAAGATCCGGGCGACCCGCCGTTCGGTCTCGTCGCGCGGCGCGCGGCGCTGGCCGCCGGCTCCGGCAGCCAGGCGGGCGAGGTCGAGGCTGCCGTCGGCGCGGCGCGGAATCGCCGAAACCGGGCGCCGCAGCACCCAGCCCGGCCGTCCCAGGGCGTCGGCCGCCCGCTCGGCACCGCCCGCGGCGTCCGGGATCGCGCCGTCCGGCCCGGCCAGCCAGGCGACCGGCCGCAGCAGGGCGCAGGGCTCGCCGAAGCTGTAGGCGGCGTGCAGCGGGTGCGCCGCGTCGAGGCCGACGAGCCAGCTCGAACCGGGACGCCAGAGGGCCGCCTCCAGTGCGACGAGGCCGGCGTCGGCCTCGAGCGGCAGCAGGCCGTCGGCGCGCAGCAGCGCCTCGGACGTGCGCCCGGCGCTCATGCCGACGCCGCTCCACGAGGAGAAAGCCAGGTAGGAGACGCGGGCGCCGGCAGCGATCAGCGCGGCCGACGCCTCGGCCGCGGCCGCGCTGACCGCCGCGTAGCCGGGGACCTGGCCGCCGACCGCTCCGACGATCGAGCCGGCGACCACCAGCTGGGCCCGCGGGCGCAGCGGCAGCAGGTCCGCGAGCGCGGCCAGGCCGTCGAGCGCGGCGCGGCGCATCGCCGGCAGCTCGGCGCCGTCGTCCTCGGCGAGCGGCACCGGGCGGCCGACGCCGGCGAGATGCAGCGCGCCGGCCAGCGGCCGGCCGGTCTCGGTTTCGGCAGCCTCGACGGCCGCCCGCACCGCCGCCGCGTCGCCGATGTCGAGCGCGACGTAGCGCACCGCGCCGAGCGCCTCGAGCCGGCGCAGCGCCTCGGCGCGCTCGGGCGCCAGGGCCTCGGCCGCCGTGCGCCCGACCAGCAGCAGGCGGGCGCCCTGCTCGAGCAGGCGCTCGGCGGCGATCCGTCCGAGCCCGCCGAGACCGCCGGCGACCAGCCAGAGATCGCCGCGCCGCACCGGCCGCCCGTCGGCGTCGTCGCCGCACGCGCCGCCCGGCGGCTCGGGCTCGACCGCCTCGAAGCGCGCGACGAAGCGTCGGCCGTGCCGCCAGGCGGCGAGCGGCTCGGCGCCGGCGTCGCCTTCGGCCGCCAGCACCTCGGCGAGGTTCGCAAGTCCGGGCTCGTCGAGGTCGAGCAGGCGCCAGCGCACCCCAGGCAACGCCAGAGCCAGGCTGCGGACCAGCCCGGCGAGCAGTGCGCGGCCCGGGGCCGGCGTCTCGCCGGGCCCGAGCGTCAACGCGCCGCGGCTGGCCGCCAGCACCTGGCGCGGCCGGCGCTCGGCCGGCAGCGCCGCGATCGCGCGGCCGAGCGACAGCAGCGAGCGGTAGGCGGCCGCGTCGTCCCGGTTCCCGGCAGCCTCCTCGCAGGCCCAGAGGTGCAGCAGCGTTCCGGGCGCGCCGCTCCCGTCTTCGCCCGCCTCCTCGATCGCCTCCAGCAGGGCGCGGTGTCCGGCGACGTCCTCGGGCGCCGGGCCGGCGCCTTCGGCCGGGGCCCGCCGCCGGATCGCCTCCGGCAGCGCGGCCAGCAGTGCCGGATCGCGGGCGAAGACGAGATCGACCCTCGGCGCGACGCCGACCTCGTCCAGCGGCGCCCGCTCGACCCAGCGCCGGCGGTGCAGCGTGAGCCGGCAGCGCTCCGGGCCGCCGACCAGGCGGGCGACCCGCTCGATCGCCGCGTCGTAGTCGCCCGCCAGGAAGCGCTGCTGCAGCAGCGGGCGGGCGATCTTGCCGATACCGGTGCGCGGGATCGCGCCGGCCTCGACGGGAACCAGGTAGTCGGCCGCCAGCCCGAGCTCGCGCGCCAGGCGGCCGCGCAGCGCCAGGACCAGGGCGCGCAGCACGTCGTCGTCTTCCGGCCCGCCGAGCGGCGCGCCGAAGAAGACCGCGACCCGGTCGGTCTCGGCGCCGGCCGGGCGCACGGCCACCGCGGCGACCCCAGCGCGCTCGACTCCGGGCGTACGCGCCGCAGCCGCCTCGATCTCGTGGGCGAAGAACTTGGCGCCGTTGACGTTGATCGAGTCCTTGATGCGGCCGGTCAGGTAGAGCTGGCCGCCGGCCAGGAAGCCGACGTCGCCGGTGCGGAACCAGCCGTCGGCGAAGGCCGCCTCGGTCAGGTCGTCGCGGCCGTGATAGCCCTGGAAGACCTGCGGCCCGCGCAGCTGCAGCTCGCCGAGCTCGCCCTCCTTGAGCAGCGCCCCGTCCGCCCCGGCGATGCGCAGCGCACAGCCCGCCACCGGGCCGCCGAGGCTGGCGAAGGCGCCGATGCCGTGGCCGAGCTCGGCCCGGGTGATCGGCGCGCAGGTCTCCGACATGCCGAAGCTCGGCCGCAGGGCGTTCCCGGGCAGGCCGCAGGGCGCCAGCGCCGCCAGGAAGTCGCGCAGCGAGCCCTCGGTCACCGCCTCGCCGCCGTTGACCAGGATGCGCAGCGCCGAGAGATCCCAGCTGCCCCCCCGAGGCAGCTCCGGGGCCGCCGCGACGGCGTCGGCGATCAGCCCGAAGGCGAAATTCGGCGCCCAGCTGACCGTGACCCGATGGCGCGCCGTCAGCTCGACCCAGCGCAGCGGCTCGGCGAGCAGCGGGGCGGTCGGGCTGTGCACCTGGTCGCAGGCCAGGATCACCGGCACGGTGACCAGGAACAGGCAGGCCCCGACGTGGTCGAGCGGCATCCAGTTGAAGAAGACCTCGGCCTCGCGGCGCAGGCCCCAGCCGTCCACGGCGGCGGCCAAGCTCATCGCCAGGATCGTCGCATGGCTCTGGCGCACGCCCTTCGGCACGCCGGTGCTGCCCGAGGTCAGCAGGATCAGGGCGGTCTCGTCCGGATCGGGCGGGGGCGCGGGCGTCCCGGGCGTCGCCTGTTCCAGCGTGCCGATCTCGAGGATCTCGGCCTGCGGCAGCCGCGCGGCCAGCTCTCCGGACCGGCCCGGCCCGGCGAGCAGACGGGGCCGGCCGAGCATCTCCCAGGCCGCGGAGAGGCGCTCGAAGGCCGCGGGGTCGGCCGAGGCATCGGGCAGCACGAGCGGCGCCGGGACAAGCCCGCCGAGCTGGCAGGCCCAGTAGCCGCCGATGAACGCGGGCGCCGTGCCGGCGTCGAGCAGCAGGATCTCGCCGGGCCGGACGCCGATCGCCTGCAGGCCGCCGAGGATCCGCAGGGCCCGGCTGCGCAGCGCCGCGTAGCCCTCGGCGACCGGCACGCCCGCGGCGTCGACGCAGGTCACCCCCTTGTCGGTACGCGCCGCGCGCTCCAAGGCCTCGGGCAGGCTGCGCGGGTAGTCCGGCGGCGGCGCAACTCGCTCCGCCGTCGCGACGGCCTCGCGCTCGGACAGCCGGGCGCCGAGCTCGGCGCGCTCGGCCACCGGATCGGCCGGCGGCGCCGTCGCCGGCTCCGGGGTCGCCTCGGGTACGAGCCGGGCTCGCGACAGGAAGCCGGGCCGCTCGCCCGGCACAGTCGCCACCGCGACCTCCGCCACGCCGTCCTCCGCGCCCAGCGTCGCCTCGACCCGCCCGAGAGCAGCCGAGTCCCAGATCGGCAGGTCGGCCGCGTCGCCGGCCTCGCCGCCGACGTCCAGCGGCAGGCGGCTCACCGGCACCAGGAAGTCGAGGCCGAGTTCTTCGCTCAGCGTGGCCGGCAGCGCCGAGGCACCCGGCCCGCAGACCCAGGCGACCCGGCGGACCTCGCCGGGCTCGCTGCCGACTGCGCCGACCCGGGCATCGAGGACGCCCGGCTGCGCCCGCAGCGCTCGCTCCAGCGCTCGGTCGCTGGCGATGCCGGCCTTCCCCTGCAGTTCCACGACCCTGCCCTCCAGGTCCCGCTCAACCAGACCTTGCCCGGGTGACCTGGCCCGGGCAGGGGACCGAGGCGCGATGCTGTCCGCACACACGTCTTGCTTGTGAACAACCAGTGATTCACTGGGCAGACTATGCCGGAGCGAATCCCGGACTGCAAGTTAACGAGGCGTCAGCCTTGGCGCCGGAGCGGACCTTGGGCAAGCTGACCAGGAAACGCTAAACCGCAGCTAAGAAGTAAGGTTTTCGAATGCCCGACGCCGACGCCCGACCCGACCCGTCGATCTGGTTCGAGCGTCCGGAGTGCAGCGAGCCCACGGACGAACGCCTTGCGCGCCTCTTCTGCTTTGCCGGAGTCGGTGGCGGCCCGAGCAACTTTTACGGGTGGCGGGGCGATTTGCCTGCGACGATCGGCCTTTGGCTCGCCCGGCGCGATCCGGCGCGCTGCCACGACCTCACGGAGATGACCGCGCGCCTGGCCGGGACGATGGCGCCACTGCTCGATCGCCCCTTCGCGCTGTTCGGTCACTCGATGGGCGGGCTGATCGCCTACGAGCTCGCGCGCAGCCTCGAAGCGGCGGGCATGCCGGTGCCCACGCGGTTGTTCGTCGCGGCGGCGCGCTCGCCCAGGGAGCCCTGCCCCGGGCCGCCGGCCCACGCGCTGCCCTCGGCAGCCTTCTGGCAGGCGATGGACGGCCCCGGCAGTCCGAGCGACCCGGCGGTGCGCGCCGAGCTGGAGCCGGTGCTGCGCGCCGACCTGCGCCTGCTCGAGTGCTACCGCCCCGGCACGCCGCCGGCGCTCGCCTGCCCGATCAGCGTCTTCGGCGGCCGCGAGGACACGCTGCTGCCGCTCGAGGACCTGGCGCTGTGGGACGGCCTGAGCCGCGCCGGCTGCAGCATCGAGGTGCTCGACGGCGGCCATGCCTTTCCCTTCGATCCCGGCGCCGGCGCCACCCTGCGGCAGCGCATCGTCCAGGACCTCGCCCGCGGCTGACGACGGCGGCGTCAGCCGCGCTTGAGGAAGCGCTCGATGGCGGCCCGGCACTCGGGCGAGCGCCCGGCCTGGTCCTGCAGGTCGCGCTCGAGGTCGAGCTGGGCATCGAGCCCGTTCTCGGCGGCGGCGCCGAGCAGGCGCTTGGTGGCGGCCACCGCGGCCGCCGGCTGGGCGGCCAGCCGGGCCGCCACGGCGGCGCTCTCCTCGGCCAGGGCGGCATCGTCGACGACGCGCCAGACCAGGCCCCAGGCGCTCGCGTCTTCGGCGGGGATGCGCTCGCCGAGCAGGGCCATGCCGGCGGCCTTCATGCGCCCGACGAGGCGCGGCAGGAACAGCGAGTTGCCGATGTCGGGCACCAGCGCGATGCCGACGAAGGGCTCGTAGAAGAAGGCCGAGCGGCCGGCGACCACCAGGTCGGCGGCCAGCGCCACGCCGACCGACCCGCCCGCGCAGGCACCCTGGACAGCGGCGACGATCGGCAGACGCGAGCGGCGCATCGCCCGGATCAGCGGGTTGAAGTGCGCGTCCAGCACGGCGCCGAGCTCGGGCGTCTCCATGGCATCGACCAGCGACAGGTCGAAGCCGGCGCCGAAGGCGCGCCCGGCGCCTTCCAGCAGGACCGCGCGCACCTCGGCGTCGGCCTCGGCCTCGTGCAGCGCGGCGAGCAGCTCGTCGGCCATCGTCAGCGTGAAGGCGTTGAGCTTGTCCGGCCGGTTCAGGGTGATGCGCGCAACGGCGCCGTCGCGCGCCACCAGGATCTCGCGATATCCGGTCATCGACCCGGCTCCCCCGTCGCCGGCAGCGGCGCGGGCTGCCCGGCCTCGCCGTGGAAATCGCCCCCTGCCGCCTCGAAGAGGCGGGGATAGTGCCGGCGCAGCCCCTCGGTCACCTCGCGGTGCGGGAAGTCGTCGTAGAGGCCGCGGTCGCGGACGTACTCCATGTGCAGCCGCCCGGCCTTGTCGAAGGCATGGAAGACCGAATCCGAGCGGCCGTCGAAAGCCAGGGGCTCGACGCCGAAGCGCTCGCAGAGCGCCAGGTTGAAGGCCGGCGTCGCCTTCACCCAGCGGCCCTCGAGGAACAGGCTGGCATAGCCGTGCCAGCAGAACAGGTCGGTCCCCATCAGCGCGCGCAGTCGCGGCGTCGCCAGGTGGTTGCGGACGTCGGCGAAGCCGAGCCGCGCCGGCACGCCGATCGCCCGGGCCGCGGCGGCCAGCGCGATCGCCTTGGTGATGCAGAAGCCGTAGCCGCGCGTCAGGCAGACCGAGGCGCGGTAGCCTTCGGGCTCGAGGTCGATGCGGTAGGGGTCGTAGCGGATCTCGTCGCGGATCGCGTCGTAGAGCCGGACCAACCGTTCGCGCGCCGTCCCCGCGCCGCCGACCCGTTCGACCAGCGCCCGCACGGCCGGGCTGTCGCTGTCCAGGAACCACGTCGCGGCGAGCGCCGCCGGCCCGGCATCCGCCGTCGCTGTCTCATTCGCCCGCTGCCCGCCCATGTTCCTCGCTCTTCCCGTCTTGGCTCTTGCCCGGCGCACCGACGGCCTCTAGGCAGAACCTCTAGCACGACGCGGCGTCGCGCGGACAGGCATCGCCCCCGCGTCGCCGCCCGCCGTCGCCCGCTTCCGCCCGCTCCTGCACGAGGTCGCCGCCCCATGCCCCTGCCGCCCCCGCTCGACGGCCGCCTGGCCGCGCCGATCGTCGCCGCGCCGATGTTTCTGGTTTCCGGCCCCGACCTGGTCGTCGAGAGCTGCCGCGGCGGCCTGCTCGGCAGCTTCCCGACGCTCAACCAGCGCAGCAACGCCGGCTACGCCGACTGGCTGGCCGAGATCGGCGAGCGCCTGGCCGCCTCGGAGGCCGCCGGCGAGCGCCCCGCGCCCTTCGGGGTCAACCTGATCGTGCACCGCAGCAACAAGCGCCTGGAGGCCGATCTCGCGACCACCGTCGAGCACCGCGTGCCGCTGGTCATCACCTCGCTCGGCCTGGTCCCCGAGGTCATCGAGGCGATCCACGGCTACGGCGGCGTGATCTTCCACGACGTCGTCAACCTGCGCCACGGCACCAAGGCGGCGGGCGCCGGCGTCGACGGCATCATCGCGATCTGCAGCGGCGCCGGCGGCCACGCCGGCACGCTCAGCCCCTTCGCGGCGCTGGCCGAGCTGCGTCGCCTGTTCGACGGCACCCTGCTGCTCGGCGGCGCCCTCTCGACCGGCCGCCAGGTCGCCGCCGCGCGCCTGCTCGGCGCCGACCTCGGCTACCTCGGGACCCGCTTCATCGCGACGCGGGAGAGCCTGGCGCCCGAGGCGCAGAAGCGCATGATCCTCGACTCGCAGGCCGCCGACATCGTCTACACGCCGGCGGTCAGCGGCGTCGCCGGCAACTTCCTGCGCCCCAGCATGCTCGCCGCCGGTCTCGATCCCGACGACCCGACCGCGAAGCCGGAGGTCGACTTCGACAAGAGCGAGGCCAAGGCCTGGAAGCAGGTCTGGTCGGCCGGCCAGGGCGTCGGCGCGATCGACGACCTGCCGACCACCGCGGAACTCTGCCGGCGCCTCGTGGCCGACTACCGCGCCGCCGTCGACGATCGCGCGACGCTGACCGAGGGGCTCGCGACGAGACCCTGAGCGCGCCGCCCTATGTTGCAATGCAGCATTGAGCGGGCTATGAAGGGCGCATTCGTCCGGACCCGGTGAAACTCCGGGTGGCTCCGCCGGCCGCCGACCCGCCGGCTCCTCCACCCTTTGCAGCGCCCGCCGCAGACGGCCTGTCCGTGCCGCGCGGCCGCGCCTTGCCCTGGGAGTCCCATGAACGCGCTACGCGACTACCGCGAGCAGTGGTTCGGCAACCTGCGCGGCGACCTGCTGGCCGGGCTGGTCGTCGCCCTCGCCCTGATCCCCGAGGCCATCGCCTTCTCGATCATCGCCGGAGTCGACCCCAAGGTCGGGCTCTACGCCTCCTTCTCGATCGCGCTGATCAGCGCCTTCGCCGGCGGCCGGCCGGGCATGATCTCGGCGGCCACGGCGGCGACCGCCGTGCTGATGGTGACGCTGGTGCGCGACCACGGCCTGCAGTACCTGCTTGCCGCGACGGTGCTCGCCGGCCTGCTGCAGATCGGCGCCGGCCTGCTGCGCCTCGGCGCGGTCATGCGCTTCGTCTCGCGCTCGGTCATGACCGGCTTCGTCAACGCCCTGGCGATCCTCATCTTCATGGCCCAGCTGCCGGAGCTGATCGGCGTGCCGTGGCTGACCTACCCGATGGTCGCGGCCGGCCTGGCGATCATCTACCTCTTCCCCTTCGTGACGCGCGCGATCCCCTCGCCGCTGGTCTGCATCGTCGCGCTGACCGCGGCGGCCCTGCTGTTCGGCCTGGAACTGCGCACCGTCGGCGACATGGGCGAGCTGCCCTCGACCCTGCCGGTCTTCCTGATCCCGCAGATCCCGCTGACGCTGGAGACCCTGGTCATCATCCTGCCCTACTCGGCGGCGGTCGCCGCGGTCGGCCTGCTCGAGTCGCTGATGACCGCCTCGATCGTCGACGAGCTGACCGACACGCCGAGCGACAAGAACCGCGAGTGCATCGGCCAGGGCCTGGCCAACAGCGCGACCGGCTTCATCGGCGGCATGGCGGGCTGCGCGATGATCGGCCAGTCGATGATCAACGTGAAGTCGGGCGGCCGCGGCCGCCTCTCGACGGCCTGCGCCGGCGTCTTCCTGCTGTTCATGATCGTGGTGCTCGGCGACTGGGTCAGCCGGATCCCGATGGCGGCCCTGGTCGCGATCATGATCATGGTCTCGATCGGCACCTTCAGCTGGTCGTCGATCAAGAACCTGCGCCACCACCCGCGCAGCTCCTCGATCGTCATGCTGGCGACCGTCGTCTGCGTCGTGCTGACCCACAACCTGGCGATCGGCGTGCTGGTCGGCGTGCTGCTCTCGGGCATCTTCTTCGCCTGGAAGATCGCCCAGATCTTCCGGGTCACCTCGACGCTCTCGCCCGACGGCCGGTCGCGCACCTATGTCGTCGAGGGCCAGGTCTTCTTCGCCTCGGCCGACGCCTTCGCCGCCGCCTTCGACTTCAAGGAGGTCCTGGAGAAGGTGACCATCGACGTCGGCCGCGCGCACATCTGGGACATCTCCAGCGTCACGGCGCTCGACATGATCGTGCTGAAGTTCCGTCGCGAGGGCGCCGAGGTCGAGATCGTCGGATTGAACGAGGCGAGCGAGACGATCGTCGATAGGCTGGCGATCCACGACAAGCCCGGCGCGCTCGAAAAGCTCATGGGCCACTAGGGAGGCAACCTCGGATGACCAAGCTGATCGCCCTGGTCGACGGCTCGATCTACTCGCACAGCGTCTGCGAGCACGCCGCCTGGATCGCCGCGCGCACCGCCGCCTCGGTCGAGCTGCTGCACGTCATCGGCCGCCGCGAGACCGCGAGCGCGCCGGGCGACCTCAGCGGCAACCTGCGGCTCGGCGCGCGCACGGCGCTGCTCGAGGAGCTCAGCAAGCTCGACGAGCAGCGCGGCAAGCTGGCCCAGAAGCGCGGCCGCGCGATCCTGGAGGACGCCGAGGCGGCTCTCCGGCAGGCCGGCAAACCGGCGGGTCCCGGCGAGGTCACGACGCGCCTGCGCATCGGCGACCTGGTCGAGGCCGTCGCCGAGGTCGAGGCCGACGCCGACCTCGTGGTCATCGGCAAGCGCGGCGAGGCCGCCGACTTCGCCCGGCTGCACCTCGGCTCCAACCTGGAGCGGGTCGCGCGCTCGAGCCGCAAGCCGCTGTTCGTCGCGGCGCGCGCCTTCAAGCCGATCGGCCGGGTGCTGATCGCCTACGACGGCGGCACCAGCGCCATGAAGGCGGTCGACAGCGTCGCGCGCAGCCCGCTGTTCGCCGGCCTCGACTGCCGCCTGGTGACGGTGGGCAGCGAGTCCGAGGAGGCGCGCCGGCGCCTGGCCGACGCGGCGTCGACGCTGAAGGCCGGCGGCCACGCCGTCGAGACCGAGCTGCTGCACGGCCACCCCGAGACGGCGATCGCGCGCAAGGTCGAGGAAGCCGGCATCGACCTGCTGGTCATGGGCGCCTACGGCCACTCGCGGATCCGCAGCCTGATCATCGGCTCGACCACCGCCGAGATGCTGCGCTCCTGCAGGATCCCGGTGATGCTCTACCGCTAGCCCGGGTCGGGGGCGAGCGGCGCGCGGCGCATCAGCGCGACGTCCTTGGCCGGCACCTCGCAGCTCAGCCCGCGCTGGGCGGCGAGACGGCGCAGCGTGGCCTCGCGGTAGAAGACGACGTGGGTCGGGTCCTGGCGGTAGTGCCAGCCGGCGAAGCGCGCGTCGTCGGTCTGGAAGCAGGTCATGACGCCCAGCCAGCCGCCCGGCGCGAGCCGGCCGGCCAGGCGGTCGAACTCGGCGGCCGGCGCGTGGAAGTGCTCGGCCGCCTCGCTGCAGACCACGGCGTCGTACCGCTGATCGAGCGGGGCCGGGTCGGGGGCGAAGAAGGGGTCGTAGAGCGCCACCCGGTGGCCGGCCTCGCGCAGCACCGCGGCCAGCGCGGAGCCCGGCCCGCAGCCGTAGTCGAGAACCGCGGCGCCGGCCGGCAGGCGCGCCAGCAGCGGGTCGCTGAGCTTCGCGAGAAAGCGCCGGTAGCCCGGATCGTCGGGGTCGTTCTCGTGGAGCCGGTAGACCGCCGCCTCCTCGGCCGGCGCCAGCCAGTGCCGGGGATCGAGCAGCGTCGCCTCGCAGGCCCCGCAGCGCCGGTAGCGCCGGCCGCCGAGCGTCGCGAAGGGCCGCACCGCCGCCGCCCGGCAGACCGGGCAGGGCGCACGCTCGTCCGCCTCTTCCTCTGCTGCTCCCGTCAGCGCCACGTGCCGTTCCTTTCCGGCGCAGGCCAGCCCCGCGGCCGCGTCCGCTTCACCCCTCCCGGCGGCTGTGGCACTGTCCCGCGCCTTCCCGAAACAGTCCAGCGATCCCATGACCATCGAGCTCAGCACGCCCAACGTCGACGCCGACGTCCTCGATCCGATCCTCGAGTCGGTGCGCGCCCTCTGCGCGCGCTTTCCCGGCAGCTACTGGCGCGCCCTCGACCGCGAGCGCGCCTATCCGCGGGAGTTCGTCGAGGCGATGACCGAGGGCGGCTTCCTGGGCGCGCTGATTCCCGAGGACTACGGCGGCAGCGGCCTGCCGCTGACGGTCGCGGCGGCGATCCTGGAGCAGGTCCAGGCCTGCGGCTGCAACGGCGCCGCGCTGCACGCCCAGATGTACACCATGGGCACGCTGCTGCGGCACGGCTCGGAGGAGCAGAAGCGCAAATGGCTGCCCGGCATCGCCGACGGCTCGCTGCGCCTGCAGGCCTTCGGCGTGACCGAGCCGGGCGCCGGCACCGACACGACCTCGATCCGGACTGCGGCGGTGCGCGACGGCGACCACTACCTGGTCAACGGCCAGAAGGTCTGGACCAGCCGGGCCGAGCACTCCGACCTGATGATCCTGCTGGTCCGCACGACGCCGCGCGACCAGGTCAAGAAGCGCAGCGAGGGCCTGTCGGTGCTGCTCGTCGACCTGCGCGAGGCGGTCGGCCAGGGTCTCGAGATCCGGCCGATCCGCACCATGCTGAACCACGCCACGACCGAGATCTTCCTGGAGGACCTGAAGGTCCCGGCGGAGAACCTGATCGGCGAGGAGGGCCGCGGCTTCCGCTACATCCTCGACGGCATGAACGCCGAGCGCATCCTGATCGCCGCCGAGTGCATCGGCGACGCGCGCTGGTTCATCGACACGGCCTCGGCCTACGCCGGCGAGCGCCGGGTCTTCGACCGGCCGATCGGCCAGAACCAGGGCGTCCAGTTCCCGATCGCGCGCGCCTATGCCGAGATGCGCGCGGCGCGGGCCCTGGTCTACGACGCCGCCGGCCGCTACGACCGCGGCGAGCCCTGCGGCGAGGAGGCGAACATCGCCAAGCTGCTGGCCTCGGAAGCCTCCTGGCACGCCGGCGACAGCTGCCTGCAGACCCACGGCGGCTTCGGCTTCGCCGAGGAGTACGACGTCGAGCGCAAGTTCCGCGAGACCCGGCTCTACCAGGTCGCGCCGATCTCGACCAACCTGATCCTGTCCTACGTCGCCGAGCACGTGCTCGGCCTGCCGCGCTCCTACTGAGCGGCCGGAGTCAGGGGTCTTCCGGCGGACGCCAGGCGAGCACCAGGATCTGGCTGACGCGGCGGCCCTGCTCGCAGAGCGGCAGGAAAAGGGTCTCCTCGCGGCTGTAGTCGCCCGATTCGGTCCTGTAGGGCCGGGGATCGTAGTGCGGCCGGCAGGTGGCGTGGACGTCGCGGTAGCAGTCGAGGGCGTCCTCGCGGTTGGGACCGTAGTAGTGCGTCGCGACGCTCTTTCCCGTCGGGTCCCGGCGGCGGCGGGCGACTTCGGCGGTGCCGACGACGCGGTAGCGGAAGTCGAGCGGATCCTCGAGGACGTCGACCAGCAGGATGCTCGGCAGCAGCCGCTTGAAGTCGACCGGGTCGATATCGCGGCGGCGCGGCGCCAGCGCGTCGCCCCGGCGCAGGTCCCAGTAGCGGTAGAGCCAGGCGACCGGCTCGGCGCAGACCTTCAGAAACGACGGTTCCGACAGGAGTTTCACCACGGGCTTGCGACCCTCGGGGCAGCTGCGTTGACGCGATAATAGGCCATCGTGCAGCTTTTTCGACCTTTCGGCGAGCCGCTGCGACGCCGGGGCCCGACGCCTCCCGGCCCGGCGGCAGCGGACGGCGGGATGGGGCGGCCGGGCGGCTTGGGAGGATGGGGCGGCCGGGCGCCGGAGGGACCGATCGGCCATGGACAAGACCGCGGACCTGCTGCAAAGGGAGGCCATGACCTTCGACCTGCTCTGCATCGGCGAACCGCTCGGCGAGCTCAACGCGACACGCGGCGGCCTGCAGCTCGGCCACGGCGGCGACGTCTCCAACGTCGCGGTCGCCGCGGCCCGCCAGGGCGCCAGCACCGCGATGCTGACCGCGCTCGGCGCCGACAGCGTCGGCGAGTCGATTCGCGCCCTGTGGGCCGAGGAGGGCATCGACGACTCGCTTGTCGCCAGCGACCCCGATGCCTCGACCGGGCTCTACCTGGTCGACCACGACGAGGCCGGGCATCGCTTTTCCTACTGGCGCCGCGGCTCGGCGGCGAGCCGGCTGACGCCGGGCGCGCTGCCGGAGGCGGCGGTCCGGGACAGCGCCATCGTCCATGCCTCCGGGATCAGCCAGGCGATTTCCACGGGGGCCTGCGACCTCGTCTTCGCGGCCATCGAGCAGGCCCGCGCGGCCGGCAACCTGGTGTCCTACGACACCAATCTGCGCCTCCAGCTGTGGCCGCTCGCGCGCGCCCGCGCAATCATCCAGGCGACCGCGGCCCTGGCCGACATCGTCCTGCCGGGCCTGGACGACGCGCGCAGCCTGACCGGGCTCGAGGCGCCCGAGGCCATCGTCGATCGCTATCTGGAGCTCGGCGCCGGCATCGTCGCGCTGACTCTCGGCAAGGCCGGCGCGCTGGTCGCCACGCCCGAGCGGCGCGTCCGGGTCGCCGCGCCGCGCGTCGAGGCGGTCGACGCGACCGGCGCCGGCGACTGCTTCGACGGCGCCTTCCTGGCCGAGCTGCGGCGACTCGGCGATCCCTTCGAGGCGGCGCGCTACGCCGCCGTCGCCGCGGCGCTGTCGACCCGCGGCTACGGCGCAGTCGCGCCGATCCCGCGCCGCGAGGAGGTCGAGCGGGTGCTGGCCGAAGCCGGTGCGCCGCCCGAGGGCTGAGCGGCGCCGACGGTCAGGCGGCGCTCTCGCCGGCCGCACCGCGGTCGAGCCGCGTGACGTACTGCGTCGCCGTCGCGCGCACGTGACTCGACAGCAGGCTGCAGGCCTCCTCGACGGCGTCGCCCTTGAGCAGCGCGATCATCCGGCCGTGCTCGGCGAGCGAGCGCTCGTTGAGAGCGGGATCGTTGGACAGCCGCCCGCGCAGCGCCTGGACGCGGAAGGCGAAGCCGGCATAGCAGCTCATGAAGAAGCTGTTGCCGCAGTGGTCGAAGAAGGCCTGGTGGAAGGCGGCGTCGAGCGAGCGGTAGCGCACGACCTCGCCGGCGGCGACCGCCCGCTCCATCTGGGTCCGCAGGGCCTCCAGCGTGGCGATCAGCGGCAGCCCGTTGCGGTGGGCCGCCATGCGCAGCGCCGCGACCTCCAGGGTGTCGCGCAGCTCGCCGAGCTCGACGATCTCGGTGGCGCTCATGTCGAACACGAAGGTGCCGCGCTGCGGCTGGATCGATACCAGCCCCTCCATCTTGAGCTGCAGCAGCGCCTCGCGGATCGGGGTCTTGCTGACGCCGAGCTCGCTTGCCAGGGTGTTCTCGGACAGGGGCGCGCCGAGCTGGAAGTCGCCGCGCACGATGCGCGTGCGGATCTCGTCGGCCGCCTGCTCGGTCAAGGACTTCGTCCGCTTCAGCATCCCGCACCCCCTGCCCCGCGATCCGATACGACCACGCAGGCCCAGGATCCGGGCCCGCCCCCCGCGGCCGGCGGCTGACAGCCGACCCGCAACTCTAGTATGTAAGATACTAGATGCCCCGTTCGCCCGTAGGGTCAAGGGCGGAGAAAGAAATCGCGCGACAGGAGAGGCCGCCATGTCCAAGACCTTCGATCTAAGCGCCCGCAACGCCCTGGTCATCGGCGGCTCCGGCGGCATCGGCCGGGCGCTCTGCCGCGGTCTCGCCGAAGCCGGCGCCCGCGTCTTCCTGACCGGCCGCACCGAGGCCAAGCTGCAGGAGGCGATCGCCGAGATCGGCACGCCGGCCTCCGGCCAGGCAGCGACCGGCATCGTCGCCGAGGCCAACCGAACCGATTCGCTGGACGGGGTGATGGAGCGGGTCGCCGCCGAGGGCGGGCGCCTCGACCTGCTGATCAACTGCCAGGGCATCAACATCATCAAGCGCGCCGAGGATTTCACCGAGGCGGACTACGACGCGGTCATGGACACCAACGTGAAGAGCGTCTTCTTCGCCTGCCTCGCCGCGCGCCGCCGCTTCCTGGCGCAGGCGGAGCAGGCCGGCCCCGGCGAGGCACAGCCCGTCGGCGCGATCATCAACATCGCCTCCCTGGCCAGCCACCGCGGCTGGCCGGGCGCCGTCGTCTACGGCATCAGCAAGCACGGCGTGGTCGCCCTGACCAAGGGACTGGCCAGCGAGTGGGCGGCCGAGGGCATCCGGGTCAACGCCATCTCGCCGGGCTTCTTCATGACCGACATGAACCGCGAGCGCATGGGCGAGGCGCGCAAGGAGCTGGCCCGGGCGCGCACGCCGATCGGCCGCTTCGGCGAGGTCGACGAGCTGGCCGGGGCGGCGGTCTACCTGGCCTCCGACGCCGCGCGCTACGTCACCGGCGCCGACATCGCCGTCGACGGCGGCTTCCTGGCCTCGGGCATGTAGGGCGCCTTCGGTCCGGCGGCGGGCAGGGACGGCCATGCGCATCGCGATTCTCGACGACTACCCGGGCGTCGCCCTCGAGCTTGCCGACTGGGCGTCGCTGGGCGCCGAGGAGATCGCGGTGTTCCGCGACACGCTCGACGACCACGCCGCCCTCGCCGAGCGCCTGGGCCGCTTCGACGTGGTCTGCCTGATGCGCGAGCGGACACCCTTTCCGGCCGCGCTGATCGACGCGCTGCCGCGGCTGCGCCTGATCGTCACCAGCGGGCCGCGCAACGCCGCGATCGACGTCGCCGCGGCCGCAGGCCGCGGCATTCCGGTCTGCGGCACCGAGTCGCGCGCGACGCCGACCGCCGAGCTGGCGCTGCTGCTGATGCTGGCGCTGTCGCGCCGGCTGCTGCCGGAGGTGCAGTCGCTGCGCGACGGCGGCTGGCAGGCCGGCCTCGGCCGCGACCTGCAGGGCCTGCGCCTGGGGCTCGTCGGGCTCGGCCGCATCGGCGGGCAGGTCGCCCGCCTGGCGCAGGCCTTCGGCATGGGCGTCGCGGCCTGGTCGCAGAACCTGACCGAGGCGCGCTGCGCCGAGCTCGGGGTCGAGCGGGCCGGCACCCTGACGGAGCTTCTCGCCGGTGCCCACATCGTGTCGGTCCATCTCGTGCTGTCCGCGCGCAGCCGCGGCCTGATCGGCGCCGCGGAGCTGGCGTCGATGAAGCCCGACGCCCTGCTCGTCAACAGCTCGCGCGGCCCGATCGTCGACGGGCAGGCGCTGCTGCACGCCCTCGAGGAGGGCCGCCTGGGCGGCGCCGCGCTCGACGTTTACGACCAGGAGCCGCTGCCCGCCGGGCACCCGCTGCGCGCCGCCGCCCTGATCGACTGCGGCCGTCTGCTGGCGAGCCCGCATCTCGGCTACGCGACGCGCCAGACCCTCGAGCTGTTCTACCGGCAGAGCGTCGAGGCGATCGCCGCCTGGCAGGCCGGCGCCCCGATCCGCGTGATCTCCGCGTGATCGGCCCCTCCGCCTGATCGCCCCCCGCGTGATCGCCACCGGGGTCCGGCGGCCGGGACTGCCGCTCAGTCGTGGGCGACGCGGCGCTGGAGGTCGCGCAGCAGGGCCTCGCGGGCGGCATCGTCGGGCAGCGCCTGCAGCCGCTCGCTGAGCTCGACCAGCAGGCCGGCGTAGGCGTTGTGCCAGTCGAGGTCGGCGATCTTCTCCGGCTCGGCGCGCGCGGCCTCCGCCACGAGGCGGACCTTGCCGCTGGCGGCGAGCTCGACCTCCTCGTCGAGCTTCGGGATGATCAGCTTGCGCCGCTCCAGGCCGGCCTCGGCAAGACACTGCTTGAGCGCGCGCAGCGCGGCCGGCTCGCCGTGGGTCAGGAAAACCGCCTGGGCGACCGGCAGGCGCCGCCGCACCCATTCGACCAGCTCGCCCTGGTCGGCATGCGCGGAATAGGCGTCGAGCCGCCGCAGGCGCGCGCGCACCGCGATCTCCTCGCCGTGGATGCGCACCGTGCGGGCGCCGCCCAGCAGGATGCTGCCCAGGGTCCCGGGCGCCTGGTAGCCGACGAACAGGACCGTCGCGCCCCGGCGCCAGAGGTTGTGCTTCAGATGGTGCCGGATGCGGCCGGCGTCGCACATGCCGCTGGCCGCGATGATGATCGCCCCCTCGGTGATCCGGCCGATCCGCCGGCTCTGCTCGGCCCGCGGCGTGAAGCTGAAGCCGGTGCCGCGGAACGGCGTCGCGCCGGGATCTCCCGGGACACCCGGATCGCCCAGGTCTCGGAGCTCGCCGGCGTAGGACTCGAAGACCTCGGTCGCCTTGATGGCCAGCGGCGAATCCAGGAACACCCGGGCCTGCGGCAGGCGCCCCTCGGCCATCAGCCGGGCGATGTCGTTGAGCAGCTCCTGCGTCCGCTCGACGGCGAAGGCCGGGATCAGCAGGTTGCCGCCGGCGGCCAGCGCCTCGGCGATCTCGCGGCGCAGCAGCTCGCGGCGCTGCTCGACCGTGACATCCTCGCGCTCGCGGTCGCCGTAGGTGCCCTCGACGATCAGGTAGTCCAGGTCGACCGGAGCCTCGGGCTGCTCGTGGAAGGCCTTCTCCTGGGGACCGATGTCGCCGGAGAACAGCAGGCGCAGCGGCGCGCCCTCGCGGCCGGCTCCGGCCAGCTCGAGCTCGATCGAGGCCGCCCCCAGGATGTGGCCGGCGTTCCAGAACCGCGCCCGCACGCCGGCGACCGGCGAGAACCAGGCGTCGAGCGGCCGCCCGCGGATCTGGCGCACGCTGCGCTCGGCGTCGACGCGCCGGTAGATCGGCTCGACAGGCCGGCGGCCGCGCCGTCGGTTGCGCTCGTTCAGGCGCTGGACTTCCGTCTCCTGGATGTAGCCGCTGTCGGGCAGCATGAAGCCCAGCAGGTCGCGGGTCGCGTCGGTGGCGTAGACCGGTCCCTTGAAGCCGCGGCGCACCAGTTTCGGCAGCAGCCCGCTGTGGTCGATGTGGGCGTGGGTCAGCAGCACGAAGTCGAGCCGCGCGGGATCGAAGGGGAAGGGCTGGTAGTTCAGCTCGCGCAGGGTCTTGTTGCCCTGGAACAGCCCGCAGTCGACGAGGAACGAGACCCCGTCGAGCGTCAGGTGGTAGCAGGAGCCGGTGACCACGCCCGCCGCCCCGTAAAAGCGCAGCCGGCCGCTGCTCTGTCGCGTCGCCATCGTTCCGCCCCTCCTTCGCCCGGCCTGGGGAGGGCAGCCTAGAAGCGCGTCCGCCGCGGCGCCATTGACTTGGCGCAAGGCCGGGCGGCAGGTCCGCCGGAGCCGCCCGCGGCTGCGGCGAAGCCAGAAGGAGACCACAGCCATGACGCCGACCCGCCGCCCCGGCCACGGCCCCTACCCCTCGGCCAAGGAGAGCAAGCAGGAGGCCGAGCGCTGCGAGGCCACGCCGCAGACCCAGTCGCCCAGCTACCGCCTGGCCTTCGCCGACCCCGACTTCCTGCTGCAGGACGAGCTGCGGCCGGTGCGCCTGCAGCTCGAGCTGCTGAAGCCGGAGTTGCTGCTGAGCGAGCACGGCGTGGTCTCGACCGTGGTCGTCTTCGGCAGCGCCCGGATCCCCGATCCCGAGAGCGCCGACCGCCGGCTGGCGGCCTGGGCGGAGCTGGCCCGCCAGCACCCCGACAGCCCGCGCCATGCCGAGCAGCTGGCGATCCAGCGCCGGCTCGCCGCCAAGGCCCGCTGGTACGAGGAGGCGCGGCGCTTCGGCCGCCTGATCTCGGAGCTCGGCGCGCAGCCCGACGGCCAGCGCTTCATGGTGGTCACCGGCGGCGGCGGCGGCATCATGGAAGCGGCCAACCGCGGCGCCCACGAGGCCGGCGCCGAGAGCATCGGGCTCAACATCGTGCTGCCGCACGAGCAGCAGCCCAACGCCTACGTGACCCCGGCGCTCTGCTTCCAGTTCCACTACTTCGCGCTGCGCAAGCTGCACTTCCTGCTGCGTGCCGGCGCCCTGGCGATCTTCCCGGGTGGCTTCGGCACGCTCGACGAGCTGTTCGACGCGCTCACCCTGGTCCAGTGCGGCAAGATGGACCCGCTGCCGATCCTGCTGTTCGGCGCCGACTACTGGAAGCGCGTCGTCGACCTCGACTTTCTGGTCGAGGAAGGCACGATCGCGCCGGCCGATCGCGAGCTGGTCCGCTTCGTCGAGACAGCCGAGGAGGGCATCGCCGCGATCCAGCGCTTCTACGCCGGCGAGCGTCCCGCGCGCGAGGCGGTCGGATCGGGCCTGCAGGAGTAGCGGCGCGAGCGGGCGACGCGACGGCGGCGACCCCGCCGTCAGCCCGTCTCGTCAGCCCGTCTCTTCAAAGCGGCTCGTCGGAGCCGCCGCGCTCGCGGGTCGCCTGGCGAATGCCGTCGCGGATCGCCAGCAGCAGCTCGCCCGAGAGCCCGCCGGCGAGGACCTGGGGATGCGGCAGCGTGTCGGGATTGCCGCGCCCGGCTTCGGCGGAGAGCAGGCCGAGCGACACCGCCTCGCGGAAAGTCTGGATCGCGTCGCGGAAGTCTCCGTCCAATCGGTAGCGCTCGCCGCGGCACCAAATCTCGACCGCACGGCGCATCTTCTCCGCCGTCTGGTCGGTCAGGCCGCTCAGGTCGCCGTCGTCGAAAGGGTTCGGGACCGGACAGGCTGCCAAGACTGCCCCCTCTTCCTGCACAGCCGGGATAATTGCTTAGGGACGGCAACTGAGCAAGTCCTCATGTGCGTCAGGCGTCAAGAAAAATGGTTGTAAAACGCGTACCTACGGCAATCACCGGAGATCTCACAGCAACAGACGCCCGCACAGGACGGCGATTGCAGCACTTCTATAAGTAGAATGCCCGTGGGAACCGGGCGGTCACGGAATGGCCATCATATTGCCCCTCGGTCGCAGGGAACGCTTTGGCGCCAAGCCTCGTTTGAGGCGGCATCACCGCGCCGGCAAAGGTCCGCCGCGGAAGCTCTCAACAGGAGGAAGCCATGTTGCGCAGCTTGCTTACGACCACTGCGCTGGTCGCTCTGCTCGCCGGCGGGACCGCCGTCGCCCAGACTCAGGATTCCGCCCAGGATTCCACGGCCGGTCAGCCGAAGACCGCGATCGAGGGCCAGGCCGAGGCCGGCGCCAAGGCCGCGGCCGGGACCGAGGCCGAGGCCGGAGCCAAGGCCGGCGACGAAGCCGCCGCCGAGCGCGAGATGAAGGCGGAGGGCGAAGCCGAGGCCGACGCCGAGATGAAGGCCGAAGGCGAGGCCGAGAGCTCGGCCGGGGCGACCACCGCCGCTGCAACCACCGGTTTCGTTACCGAACAGGACAGCGGCCAGGTGCTGGCCACCGAGTACCTCGGCCAGCCCGTCGTCAACGGCCAGGACGAGACCGTCGGCGAGATCAACAACCTGGTGATGGACGCCGACGAGAAGGTCACCGCGGCGATCATCGGCGTCGGCGGCTTCCTCGGCGTCGGCGAGAAGGAGGTCGGCGTGCCGATCGAGGCGATCGAGCTCCGCACCGACGCAGACGGCGAGGTCCGTCTCGTCGTGCAGTCGACGCGCGAGGAGCTGGAAGCCGCCCCGGCCTTCGTCGACCTCGAGGAGAAGATGGAGGCCCAGGAGGCTGCGCGCCGCGAGCAGGAGCTCGAGCAGCAGCAGAACCAGATGAACCAGGGCGCCACGAGCAGCGGCACCGCGACGGGCGGCGCCACCGCCACGGGCGGCGCGACCGCCAACTAGGCGCCCGGGCCTCCTCGCCCCGCCTTCCGCCGCCCGGGCGCCGAGAGGCCCCGGGCGGCCGGATCGGCCCGGCCCGTTCCTTGGCACCCGGAAGGCGCCTCGGGCCTCCCGATCCGCAAGAGCAGCGGCCCGCCCAGCGCGGGCCGCTGTTTTCGTCCGCCTCCGGCCCGGCCGCGGCACCGTCACCGAACCGCCATTGGACGACGCGCCCGCCTTTGCGGCAGAAACGGCCCTTGCGGGGGATTCCGGACCGGCCGGCGCCCGGATGCGACAACAGAGCGGGGAGCGAGGTACAGCGGTGACCGCAGGCTACGATCTCGCCGTCGTCGGCGCGGGCATCCTCGGCCTCGCGCACGCGCTGGCCGCCGCGCGGCGCGGGCTGCGCTGCGTCGTGATCGACCGCGACGCGCGCGCCAACGGCGCCTCGGTGCGCAACTTCGGCTTCGTCACCGTGACCGGCCAGGCGCGCGGCGATACCTGGCGCCGCGCCCTGCGCAGCCGCGAGGTCTGGGCCCGGATCGCGCCCGAGGCCGGCATCCGCATCGAGCAGCGCGGCCTGCGGGTCATGGCCCGCCGGCCCGAGGCGCTGGCCGTGCTGGAAGCCTTCCGGGCGACCGAGATGGGCGCCGACTGCCGGCTTCTGACGCCGGCCCAGGCCGCCGAGGGGCTGCCCTCGCTGGATCCGGCAGGCCTGTGCGGCGCCCTGGACTCGCCGCACGAGCTGCGGGTCGAATCGCGCGAGGCCGTGCCCAAGCTGGCCGCCTGGCTGGCTGAGAGCCAGGGTGTCGACTTTCTGCGTCCGGCCCTGGTGCGCGACGTGGCGCCGCCCCGCGTCGAGACCACGGCCGGCACGATCGAGGCCGAGGCCGTCGTGGTCTGCCCGGGCGACGACTTCCTGAGCCTGCTGCCCGAGCGGATCGCCGCCTACGGCCTGACCCGCTGCCTGCTGCAGATGATGCGCGTGCGGCCGCGCCAGGCCGGCTTCAGCCTGCCCTGTCCCGTCATGTCCGACCTCGGCCTGGTGCGTTACGCCGGCTACGCCGCGCTACCCGAGGCCGCGGCGCTGCGCGCGCGCCTGGAGCGCGAGCAGCCGGATCATCTCGCGGAGGGTGTCCATCTGATCGCGGTCACCGGCGCCGACGGCAGCCTGGTGGTCGGCGATTCGCATCGCTACGACGATCCCCCCAGCCCCTTCTCCGAGACCGCGGTCGACCGGCTGATCCTCGACGAGCTGGCGGCCGCGACCGGGCTCGCCGAGCTCGAGGTGGTCGAGCGCTGGACCGGCAGCTACGCCTCGTCCGCCGACCGGGCGATGCTGATCGACAGGCCCGAGCCCGCCGTCCGCCTGGTCATCGTCACCAGCGGTACCGGCGCCTCGACCGGCTTCGCCATCGCCGAGGAGGTCATCGCCGAGCTGTTTGGCGGCTCGGGCGCGGAGGCGACACCATGAAGCAGCTGGAAGCGGTCGTGTTCGACTGGGCCGGGACGATGGTCGATTTCGGCTCGCGCGCGCCGATGGGCGCCTTCGTCGAGGTGTTCCGGCGCTTCGGCGTCGAGATCTCGGTCGAGGAGGCGCGGCAGCCGATGGGCCTGCCGAAGCTCGACCACATCATGGCCCTGGGCGCCCAGCCGCGCGTCGCCGAGGCCTGGCGCAAGGCCAACGGAAAGGCCTTCGACGAGGCCGCCGCGCAGGCGGTCTACGAGGTCTTCGTGCCGCTCAACGCCGCGGTCGTCGCCGACCATGCCGAGCTGGTTCCCGGCGCCGCCGAGCTGGTCGCCGCGCTGCGCGCCGAGGGCCTGCGCATCGGTTCGACCACCGGCTACACGCGGGCCATCATGGAGCCGCTGCTGCCCAAGGCCGCCGCGCAGGGCTACGCGCCGGACAACCTGGTCTGCGCCGGCGACCTCGACGCCGGACGGCCGACGCCGCTGATGATGTACAAGTGCTTCGTCGACCTCGGCGTCTGGCGGCCGGCCCACGTCGTCAAGGTCGACGATACGGCGCCCGGCATCGCCGAGGGCCTGGCGGCCGGCTGCTGGAGCGTCGGCGTCTCGCTGTCCGGCAACGCCGTCGGCCTGTCGCTCGAGGAGCTGGCGCGCCACGCGCCGGCCGAGGTCGCGCGGCGCAATGCGGCCGCCCGGGCGCAGCTGCTCGAGGCCGGGGCCCACGCCGTCGTCGACAGCGTCGCCGACCTGCTGCCGCTGCTGCGCCGGATCGACGAGGCGCTGCAGCAGGGAGCCGCGCCCAGCCGTCTCTAGGCGACCTGCCCTGCCCTTTGCGAGGAAGGCTTGCCATCCCGTCAACACAGTCTTTAGGAGAATGCTGGTAACAGATTCTTGCGCGCGCTTGCCCGCCGGGACCGGGCACGCCATGTCGAGCGTTCGAAGCCTTCAGTGCCGAGTTCGGATCATGCCCTCGTCTCCTTCCCTTACCCGCCGCTCGCTGGTCGCAGGACTGGCCGCCGCGCCGCTCCTCGGCATCGTGCCGCACCGGGCGCTCGCCGCCCGGGCCGGAAGCCTGCAGTTCGACATCCTGCGCAACGACAGTCCGATCGGCGAGCACCGCCTGACCGCCGAGCAGACGGCGGGCGGGCTGCGAGTCGCGATCGACACCGACATCCGCGTGCGGGTGCTGGGAGTCACGGCCTATCGCTATCGCCACGAGAGCCGTGAGGACTGGGCCGACGGCCAGGACGGCCTGACGCTGGTCGGGCTGCGCAGCCGGACCGACGACAACGGCTCCGACTTCCGGGTCGAAGGCGAGGCCGAGGGCGCCGACTTCCGAGTCGAGGGCAGCGAAGGCCCCGTCGTAGCGCCGGCCGACGTGGTCCCGGCGAGCTACTGGAACCCCCTGGTCCTGCGCCGCCGGCGCCTGCTCAACACCAAGCGCGGCACGCTGTTCGAGGCCAGCGCCGAGCCGCGCGGCGAGGAAACCATCGAATCCGGCGGTCAGCGGGTCCGCACGCATCGCGCTTTCATCGCCGGCGACCCGGCGGTGCATCTCTGGTTCGACGACGAGCAGCGGGTGCGCCGTCTGGCCTTCGAGTCGCGCGGCGAGTTCATCGACTACCGCCTCGCCAGTATGGGTCCCTTCGGCTTCAACGAGCGCGTCTTCTGAGCCGCTTCGGCGATCCTCGCCGCCGCCGGCAGGGGCGGCGATTCGGCCGGTGCCTTTACCGGGGCCGCGAAACCGCTGCGGCTGGGCCCGGCGACGAGCCTGACGGGGCAAGCGAAGGAAAGACGAGCCATGACGAGTGACGGGGGCCGCTCCCGGGCCGGCGAAGAGGACGGGATCGAGCGCGTGCTCGACTTCTGGTTCGCCGAGGGCCGCAAGGCGCAGTGGTTCGCGCGGGACGAGGCCTTCGACCGGGCGGTCTCGGAGAACCTGGCCGGGCTGCACGAGCGGGCCGCGGCAGGCGCGCTCGACGGCTGGGCGACGAGCCCGCGCGGCGCGCTGGCGCTGATCCTATTGCTCGACCAGGTGCCGAGGAACCTGTTCCGCGGCAGTCCCCGAGCCTTCGCCACCGACGCCAAGGCCCGCGCGCTCTGCCTCGCCGCCGTCGAGGCCGGCCACGACCGGCGGCTCGCCGACGACGACCAGCGCTGCTTCCTCTACCTGCCGCTCGAGCACAGCGAATCGCCGGCCGACCAGGAACGCTCGGTCGCGCTTTTCGCCGGGCTGGCCGAGCCGGAGTATCTGCGCTACGCCGAGCAGCACCGCGACATCGTCGCGCGCTTCGGTCGCTTTCCCCACCGCAACAGCGTGCTCGGACGCGCAACCACGGAGGCGGAAGCGGCGTTCCTGCTGGAGCCCGGCTCGAGCTTCTGACCGGGCTGCCTCCGCCCCGCTCTCGAGGAGACTCCACGTCATGATCCGCCTCCGTCGATTCGCCGTGCTGAGCGTCGCGTTGCTCGGCCTGCTGCCTCTCCTCCCGGCCGCCCCGGCCCTCGCCGACGATGCCGACATGGCGGCGCGCGAGGCCCAGTACAGCGCCTACCACCGCGCCATCGCCGCCCACGAGCGCTGCCGCAAGGCCAAGCTCGACGAGGAGGCGCACGCCGCAGTCGCCCGCTACATCGAACGCCAGGGCGCGAGCCGCATCGGCACCAAGCGGCTGATGCTGATCCAGCAGGCCAAGAAGGACATCCGCGCCGCCGGCTGCGACAGCGCGCTGGCGCAGGAGGCCCTGGCGCGCTTCGACGCGGAGCTGCAGCCGCAGATCCCCTGACCCAGGCGCCGGGACGGGCTCGGCGACGGGCGTTTGGATAGGGGGCTCAGGGCGCGAGCCAGCCCGCCTCGAGGCGGCCGTCGGCGTCCCAGGCGAAGCGGGCCCGGCGGTGGCCGCTGGCGTTGAGGTAGAACCAGTCGATCGCCTCGATACGGCAGAGCACGACCGTGAAGTTGGCCCGGCCGGCCTCGCTCTCCAGCACTTCCGGGGCGCGCGCCGCCAATCCGCGCGGCAGCGCGCTGGTCGGTCCGGCGACGGGCTGGCTGGGTCCGGGTTCCTGCAGGTAGCAGCGGCGGCTGAACAGCCCGGTCGCCTGCCAGGCCGCGTCGGCCACGGCGTCCGAGCCGTGGATCGAGGCCTGCGCCGAGACGCGCAGCTGGGTCAGCTCGGCCGGGTCGTAGAACAGCAGGGAGACGCGCGGCTCGGCGGCCAGCTCGGCCAGCTTCGGGCTGCGGCGGTCGCTGTGGAAGCGCAGGCTCCGGCTGGACCGTTCGACGCCGCGCAGGACCACGGTCCGCACCGCCGGCCAGCCGTCCCGACCGAGCGAGGCGACCGCCGGCAGGTGGAAGCCGTGGTCGCGGTTGCGTACGCCTTCCTCGAGCAGCCGCCACAGACCGTCGAGCACCTCGCTGAGGTGCGGCTCGTCGAGTTCGCCCGGCGAGTCGAGCTGGTCGCGACCAGTCATGGCGAGGGGCTCCTTCGGCAGCTGCGGAGGCGAAGAGCGAGGGCTCGGCGACGCGTCGAGCATGGGGCCCTCGGCTGCCGTCGTCCAGACCGCAGACGCGCCCGGGACGCCGCGATTCCGCGCGGGCGAAAAATGCCTTAGACAGGCGGCATGGGCGGCGAGCTGCGCATCGCGACCTTCAACCTGGAGAACCTCGACGACTCGCCCGGCGCGGCGGTGCCGCTCGAGGCGCGCCTGCGCGTGCTGCGGCCCCAGCTCGAGCGGCTGGAGGCCGACGTTCTCTGCCTTCAGGAGATCAACGCCGCGCGCCACGAGGGGCGTCGCCGCCTGACCGCGCTCGACCGGCTGCTCGAGGACGGCCCCTACGCCGGCTGCTACCGGGCGGTGAGCCTTTCCGAGAGCGGTCGCGGCGCCGCCGACCGCCACAACCTGGCGATCGTCTCGCGCTGGCCGATCCGGCGCTGGCACAGCCTGCGCCACGAGCTGGTGCCGCCGCCCGAGCTCGCCGGCGTCGCCGAGTCCTGGGACCGGCCGCTGCTGTGGGCCGAGCTCGAGCTGCCCGGCGGCCGGCCGCTGACCCTGCTCGACCTGCACCTGCGCGCGCCGCGGCCGGTGCCGGCGCGCGGCCCCTGGGCCGAAGGCCGCTTCCGCGCCGCGGTGCGCCGGCTCGGCCAGGCCCTGGAGGCCCGGCTGCTGGTCGAGCAGCGGCTCGAGGCCGACCCCGACGCGCTGCTCGCCGTCTGCGGCGACTGCAACGCCGGTCCCGACGACGAGACCCTGGCACTGCTCGAAGGCCGCGAGGACTGGACGGCCGGCGACCCCGCTGGCGACCAGGCCGCGGCCCTGCCGGCGGCGCGGCGGCTCGTCGCGCTGTCGCGCAGCCTGCCGGCCGACCGCCGCTTCAGCCTGCTGCACGGCGGCCGCCGGCTGCTGTTCGACCACATCCTGGCGAGCCGGCCGCTCTACGGCCTGTTCCGCGCGCTGGAGATCCACAACGAGCTGCTCGACGAGACCGCCGAGGGCGACGCCGGCAGCGGCCACGCCCCGCTGGTCGCCCGCTTTCAGCTGCCCTGAGCCCGGCCGCCGCACGACCGCCGGCAGGCGACTTGCCGGCGGGGGGTCGCGACAGGGCGCCCCGCACCCCTATATAGCGGGAAGCCCCGAACGAGAGAGCGAGGAGTCGGCCGGATGTCGGCAAGCGAAGACGAAGCCCTTCTGCAGGCGGTCCTGGACCGCGCCCGCAAGGCCGGCGCCGAGAGCGCCGACGCGCTGGTCATTCACGCCACGGCGATCAGCCACGCCCAGCGGCTCGGCCAGGTCGAGCGCCTGGAGCGCGAGGAGGCCCGCGACCTCGGCCTGCGCGTCTTCGTCGGCCACCGCCAGGCCATCGTCTCGACGACCGACCTCGCGCGCGACGCGCTCGACGAGCTGACCGAGCGCGCCGTCGCCATGGCCCGGGCGGTGCCCGAAGACAGCTACTGCGGCCTCGCCGAGCCCGGCCAGATCGCCCGCAGCTTCCCCGACCTCGACGCCCTCGACCCGCACGAGCCGAGCCCCGAGGAGCTGATCGCGCGGGCCCGTGCCTGCGAGGAGGCGGCGCGCGCCGTCGCCGGCGTCACCAACTCCGAGGGCGCCGAGGCCAGCTGGGCCTCGCACCGCGTCGCCGTCGCCGCGACCAACGGCTTCGCCGGCAGCTACGCCGGCTCCAACCACTCCTTCGGCGTCTCGGTGCTGGCCGGCGAGGGCCTGGGCATGGAGCGCGACTACGACTTCTCCTCGGCGGTCTACGGCGCCGACCTGCGCGACCCCGAGGAGGTCGGGCGCAGCGCCGGCGAGCGCAGCGTGCGCCGGCTCAAGCCGCGCAAGCCGAAGACCGGCCGCGTGCCGATCGTCTTCGACCCGCGCGTCGCCAACTCTCTGCTGCGCCACTTCGCCGGCGCGATCACCGGCACCGCGATCGCGCGCGGCACCTCCTTCCTCAAGGACCGGCGCGGCGAGAAGGTCTTCGCCGAGGGCATCCAGGTCGTCGACGACCCGCACCGCGCGCGCGGCCTGCGCTCCAAGCCCTTCGACGCCGAGGGCCTGGCGACGACCAAGCGCAACCTGATCGAGGACGGCGTGCTGACCGGCTGGCTGCTCGACCTCGCCTCGGCACGCCAGCTCGGCCTGGAGCCGACCGGCAACGCCGCGCGCGGCGTCTCCGGCCCGCCGGGCCCGAGCGCCAGCAATCTCTTCCTGGCCCCCGGCAGCCGCACGCGCGAGGAAATGATCGGCGAGATCGACCAGGGCTTCTACGTCACCGAGATGATGGGCATGGGCGCCAACGCGGTGACCGGCGACTACAGCCGCGGCGCCGCCGGCTTCTGGATCGAGAAGGGCGAGCTCGCCTACCCCGTCTCCGAGGCGACGGTCGCCGGCAACCTGAAGACCATGTTCGCCAACCTGACCCCGGCGAACGACCTGGTGCTGCGCTACGGCACCGACTCGCCGACCGTCCGGGTCGACGGCATGACCGTCGCCGGCGCCTGAGGCGCGGGAGCCCTCGCCTTTCTCCCGTCATTCCCGCGCAGGCGGGGGATCCCTGCGCACTCTCCGAGCGCAGTGGCTCGTCCCTCTGGATTCCCGCCTTCGCGGGAATGACGAAATGAAGCTGACGGCGAGAAAGCGCCGCCGGCTCAGCCGGGTGAGCTAGGGGCCCGCGCCCCCTGCCTTCGCTTCACCCTGAGCCTGTCGAAGGGCGAAGCGAAGCGGCACGGGCGGTGCCGCTCGGCTTCGTGGTTCGACAGGCTCACCATGAAGCCGATCTGGAGGCTCCGACGGAGCCGCCACCCCGCTCAGTCCTTCAGCTCGGGGCGGTCGCGGTAGGCGTCCAGGGCCTCCGGGTTGGCCAGGGCCTCCTGGTTCTTGATGGCGCGGCCGTGGATGACGTCGCGCACCGCCAGCTCGACGATCTTGCCCGAGCGGGTGCGCGGGATGTCCGGCACCGCCAGCACCTTGGCCGGCATGTGGCGCGGGCTGGCGCCCTCGCGGATCGTCCGGCGGATGCGCTGCACCAGCTCATCGGTCAGCTCTGCGCCCGGCGCCAGCTTGACGAACAGCACAACCCGCACGTCGCCGTCCCAGGTCTGGCCGATGACGATCGATTCCAGCACCTCGGGCAGCTTCTCGACCTGGCGGTAGATCTCCGCCGTGCCGATGCGCACGCCGCCGGGGTTGAGCACGGCGTCGGAGCGGCCGTAGATGACGATGCCGCCGTGCCCGGTGAGCTCGACGAAGTCGCCGTGGCACCAGACCCCGGGGAAGCGCTCGAAGTAGGCCGAGCGGTAGCGCTCGCCGTCGGGGTCGTTCCAGAAGTAGAGCGGCATGCAGGGGAAGGGCTTGACGCAGACCAGCTCGCCCTGCTCGCCGACCACCGGCTGGCCCTCGTCGTTCCAGACCTCGACGGCCATGCCCAGGCCGCGCGCCTGGATCTCGCCGCGCCACACCGGGCCGATCGGGTTGCCGAGCACGAAGCAGGAGACGATGTCGGTGCCGCCGGAGATCGAGGCCAGGCAGACGTCGGCCTTGACGTCGCGGTAGACGTAGTCGAAGGCCTCGGGCACCAGCGGCGAGCCGGTCGAGCAGATCACCCGCACGCTCGAGAGGTCGTGGGTCTCGCGCGGCTTCAGGCCGGCCTTGGCGCAGGCGTCGATGTACTTCGCCGAGGTCCCGAACAACGTCGCCCGCTCGTCCTGCAGGTAGTCGTAGACGACCTCCTTGGTCGGGTGGAACGGCGAGCCGTCGTAGAGCAGCAGCGTCGCCTCGCTGGCCAGGCCCGAGACCAGCCAGTTCCACATCATCCAGCCGCAGGTCGTGAAGTAGAAGATCCGGTCGCCCGGCTTCACGTCGCTGTGCAGGCGGTGCTCCTTGAGGTGCTGCAGCAGCGTGCCGCCGGCGCCGTGCACGATGCACTTCGGCTTACCGGTCGTGCCCGAGGAGAACATGATGTAGAGCGGCGCGTTGAAGGGCATGCGCCGGTAGGCGATCGGCCCGGCCTCGAAGGGCGCCAGGAAGTCGCCCAGCCAGACCGCGCCGGGAACCCCGGGCTCCGCGGAGGCGCCTTCGCTCTCCGGCGTGATCAGCGGGCAGAGCACGACCTTCGAGAGGCTCGGCAGCTCGGCGGCGACGGCCGCGACCTTGTCGCGGATGTCGAGGGTCTTGTCGGCGTAGAAGTAGCCGTCGCAGGCGAACAGCACCTTGGGCTCGATCTGGCCGAAGCGGTCGAGCACGCCCTGCTCGCCGAAGTCGGGCGAGCAGGAGGAGAAGACGGCGCCCAGCGAGGCGGTCGCCAGCATGGCGATCACCGTCTCCGGCATGTTCGGCAGGTAGGCGGCGACGCGGTCGCCCGGCCCGACGCCCTCGGCGGCCAGCGCCTGGGCGGTGCGCGAGACCGCGGCGCGCAGCTCGGCCCAGCACAGCCGGCGCTCGACCTTCGCCTCGGCGCGGAACACGATGGCCTCGCCGTCGTCGGCCTCCCCGCCCTGGGTCCCGTCCCTTTCGGCGCGGCGCAGCAGGTTCTCGGCGAAGTTCAGCCTGACCTCGGGGAAGAAGGCGGCACCGGGCATGCGCTCGCCGTCGACCAGCGCCGGCTCCAGCGGCCCCTCGCCGATGACGCCGCACCACTCCCAGATCGAGCGCCAGAAGCCCTCGAGGTCGCTGACCGACCAGTCGTAGAGCGCCTCGTAGCTGTCGACGGCCGGCCCGCCACGCTGCTGCAGCGCCTGCATGTAGCGGCTCAGGTTGGCGTTCGCGACGCGCTCGGGCGAGGGGGTCCAGAGCGGGCGGGCGTCGGTCGGCTGGTCGGCGGACATGGGCGGTCGGTCTCGCTGGTTCTGGAGGAGCCGGGGGGCAGGTGAGCCGGCGCAAGATAGGGTGGCGCGGCGAGCGGGTGCAAGGCAGCCCTGCGGGCGCATCCGCTGGTCAGATGCTGCGGCGCACCCTAGGGTGGTGGCTCCATGCCAGCCGAGAGCGACGCCGAGAGCGACCGACCCGCGCCGGCCCCGGGCCGCGACGACGGCCGCGAGACGGGGCCGGGCGGCCATTCCGGCCGCTCCGGGTTCTCGCTGTCGAACCTGGGTGCCCCGGTGCTCGGCGCGCTCTACATGATCGGCGCCTCGCTCGGCTTCTCGATCATGAACGTCGCGATCCGCGAGGCCTCGCACGAGCTCGAGCCGCTGCAGGTCGTGTTCCTGCGCAACTTCTTCGCCATGGCCTTCATGCTGCCGTGGTTCGCCCGGGCCGGGCTCGGCGTGCTGCGCACCAAGCGGCTCAGCCTCTACGTCTGGCGCTCGGTGGTCGGCCTGGTCGCCATGGCGCTGTGGTTCTTCTCGCTGGCCTACCTGCCGCTCGCCCAGGCGGTCGCGCTGAACTTCACGGTGCCGCTGTTCGCCACCGCCGCCGCGGCGATGTTCCTCGGCGAGATCGTGCGCGCCCGGCGCTGGACCGCGACCGCGATCGGCTTCCTCGGCGTGCTGGTGATCCTCAGGCCCGGCTTCCAGGAGCTGACCTGGCCGATGGCGCTGCCGATCCTGGCGGCGGCGGTGATGGCGGTCTCGGTAGTCATCGTCAAGCGGCTGTCGCGCACCGAGGAGCCGGGCACCATGGTGTTCTTCATGAACGTGCTGGCGACGCCGCTGTCGCTGGTCCCGGCCCTCTTCGTCTGGCAGTGGCCGAGCTGGACGGTGATCGGCCTGATGACCCTGGTCGGCTTCATCGCGGTGTTCAGCCACGTCGCGCTGACCCGCGCCTTCAAGATGGCGGACGCCAGCGCCATGCTGCCCTTCGAGTACACCAAGCTGCCCTTCGTCGCGGCGCTCGGCTTCATCCTGTTCGGCGAGGTGCCGGACCTCTGGACCTGGGTCGGCGCCGGCATCATCGCCGGCTCCTCGCTCTACATCGCCCACCGCGAGTCGGTGGTCGCGCGCGAGCGCAAGGCCAGCCAGATCGTGCGCGAGAGCCCGCGCAGCAGCCAGGGCTGAGCGGCGCGATGGTCGCTCCCCGTCGATCCGCCGCGTGCCCGCGGGGCCGGAGACCGCGGCCGTGACGGCCCGCGAGCGCTTCGCCGGGCTGCACCCCAACCTGCAGGGCGCGGCCTGGATGGTCGCGGCGGCGACGGTCTTCGCGATCAACGGCGTGCTGGTCAAGCAGCTCACCCTGGAGGGCCTGTCGTTCTGGCAGGTCGCCTTCGCACGCGCCTTCTTCGCGCTGCTGCCGCTGCTGCCCTTCCTCTGGGTCGAGGGCGCCCGCGCGCTGCGCAGCGACTACCCGCTGACCCACCTGGCGCGCGCGCTCTGCGGCGCCGGCGCCATGACCGCCGGCTTCTACGCCCTCTCCGAGCTGCCGCTCGCCCTGGTCACGGCGATCGGCTTCACCTCGCCGCTGTTCACCACGCTGCTGTCGGCCCTGGTGCTGCGCGAGCTGGTGCGCTGGCGGCGCTGGAGCGCGACGCTGATCGGCTTCCTCGGCATGTTGGTGATGGTGCGCCCCGGCGCGGCGGCCTTCGAGCCGGCGATGCTGGCCGCCGTCGGCATGGCGCTCGGCATCGCCTGCGCGGTGGTGCTGGTCAAGCGCTTCCCGCGCAGCGAGAGCCAGACGGCGATGCTGGTCTGGTTCTGCCTGGCCTCGATCGTCACGACCGCCGGCCCGGCAGTCGCCGACTGGCAGTGGCCGGACGCCACGCAGTGGCTGCTGCTGCTCGGCGTCGGCCTAGTCGGCGTCGCCGCCCAGGCGATGATCGTCAAGGCCTACCGCACCGCCGAGGCCTCCTTCGTCGCGCCCTTCGACTACTCGCGGCTGATCGGCGCCGGCCTGCTCGGCTTCCTGTTCTTCGCCGAGGTGCCGGACCTCTACACCCTGCTCGGCGCGCTGGTCATCGTGGCCTCCTCGCTCTACATCGCGCGCCGCGAATCGCAGCTCGGCAACCAGGCGCCGCCGCCGACCGCCGGCGACCGCGGCTAGGAGGGCGCACGAGGTCCGGGAAGGCGCCGCCACGGGTGGCGGGCGGCGCGGCTTTCTGCTATCTGCGGGATCGCGTGCGTCCCCGTAGCTCAGCAGGATAGAGCAACGGATTCCTAATCCGTAGGTCGGGGGTTCGAATCCCTCCGGGGACGCCATCTCTGCTCTGTCCGGCCCGGACACATAGGTAACGTTTCGTACCTTAGAGATGGTTGGCATCCCTGGGGCCCAAGGGTTTGGCCGGCCCGGATCCAGGGGCAGCAGCCCCAAGAGGCCGTCGCGCATGGACGAGACCTGGAGCGACGGGCTGATCTGCGAGGCGGCGGCCCTGGACGCCGCTCTGACGGAGCCCTTCCACGCCCCCATCGCCGCGCTGCTCGCCTACTGGCGCGCGCGGGCCATCGAGGGCGTCATGCCGCGCAGCGCGCTGCGGCCCGAGGAGCTGGGGCCGCTGCTGCCCAACCTCTTCCTGACGGACCGGCTGCCGCCCGCCGGCACGGCAGGGCCCGGCAGCGGCGACGCGCCGTCCGGCTTCGACCTGGTGTTCCGCCTGGTCGGCACGGAGATCGCGCGCTTCGAGGGTGAGATCACCCGCCGCCGGCTCTCGGCGCTGATCCCGCCGGCGGTCGACCCCGAGCTCTGGCGCCACTACGGGCGCGCCCTGGCCGGCGAAGTCTGCCTGCGCCGCCAGACGCTGGAGTGGCAGCAGCGCGCCCACGTCCGCTACGAGGTGCTGCTGCTGCCGCTGCGCCGAGGCACCGCGGGCATCGACGCGCTGCTCGGCATCGCGCTCTACCGCCCGCTCGACGCGGCGACGGACGCCGTGCTCCAGGGCGAGGGGCCGTTCCGCTAGAGCGGGGAACCGGAACCCCGACGCGGGTTGCCGCGTCTTCTATCCGCGCCAGACGATCCAACGGCTCGACGGCCGCGCGCCCCGCGACGCGCCGACGGGCCGGCACGCACCGGTCTTGGGGGACCAGACAGCCAGATGACCAGCGACAGCCTTCGACTCGACCACGGCCATCGACGCAGCGCCGCACAGGCCGCTCGCGCCGCCCGCCGGCGTCCCACCCTTCCGCTCGCGGGCCTGCTCGGCGGGCTGGCCGCCGGCCTGGTCGCCGGTCTCGTTTCTTCGGGCCCGGCCGCGGCCGGGCCGCTGACCACCGGCGAGATCCTGCGCCAGTTCAACGTCGTCTCGCTGGGCAGCATGGCCTCCTGGTCGAACGTCGAGGGCCGCGGCTACGTCGGCGGCAGCCTCCACGGCGGCCAGTTCCACACGCGCACCACGGCGCCCGCCTCCGCGCTAGACGAGCTGGTCGTCGGCGGCAGCCTGTCGGGCAACGTCAAGCTCGACAACGGCGGCGACGCGACGGTCGGCGGCAGCGGCAGCGGCGTGCTGGAGATGAACGCCGGGCCGGGCGGCAGCGGCACGGCGACCTTCGGCGGGACCTACGACGGCACCTTCAACCAGGGCAACAGGATCGAGAACGCGCCGATCGACCTGCCCGGCTTCGCCTCGACGCTGAGCGCGACCTCGGGCGACCTCGCGGCGCTCGGCGGCAGCGCGCCGACCATCGACGGCAGCGTCGGCCGCTTCGAGCTGGCGCCCGACGCCGACGGCCTGGCGGTCTACGACATCGCCGACGGCGGCGCCTTCTTCGGCGCGGTCAACGAGATCGACTTCGCGCTCAACGGCGCCGAGACCGTCATCGTCAACGTCGGCGGCAGCGCCCTGGCGATGGCCGACAACTTCCTGGGCGGCCCCTTCGACGCGGCGCCCCACGTGCTCTGGAACTTCCACGAGGCGACCAGCCTGACCTTCTGGCGCCAGTTCTTCGGCTCGGTCCTGGCGCCCGAGGCCTTCGTCATGAACTTCTCCGCGATCGAGGGCACGCTGGTCGCCGGCCGCCTGAAGCAGCTCGCCCAGGTCCACCTGCAGCCCTTCGAGGGCAGCCTGCCCGGCAGCGAGACCGGCCCGGGCACGCCGCCGGTCGAGGTGCCGGCGCCGGGCTCCCTGGCCCTGCTGCTCGCCGGCCTCGGGCTGCTGTGGCTGGTCGTCGCCTGCACGCGTCCGGGGGCCCTGCGCGCCTGAGCCGCCGCCGGCGGCGCGCCCGGCCCGGGAACCTTCGCACGCCGAAAGCGTAGACATCTCATGGTAACCGCTGCCTTCCCTTTTGCCCGCGAGGCGCGTGCCCCCGGTCGACCTTCGGGGGCAGGACCGCGCCCCTGAGCCGCGCCCGCCGGGGCGGGAGGCGCCGATGACGGCACCGCTCCCCCTCGCCCTGCTCGCCTGCGGCTGCGCCCTGCTGACCTGGGTCGCGGCACCGCAGCCGACGGCCGGGCCCGGCCAGGATGCGCTCGGCCCCGGCCGCGTGCAGGTCGCGCCCTCGGCCTTCGGGCCCTCGATCTTCGGATCGAGCTCCGAGCCGCCGGCAGCGGCCCGCCGATCCCGCCTCGCGCAGAGCGAGGAGAGGGGCGACGACACGGCGCGCAGCGGTGCCGGCCGCGACGGCAATCGCCTGCTCGAGCCCTACCGACTGCTCGCCGCGCCCCTTGCCCCACCACGATCGCTGCCGCTGGACGCGGAGCGTCGGGAGGGCGGTGGCAGCCCTGCGGCGGACGCGCCAGCGAGCGGGTCGGAGTCGGGGAGCCGCGATCCCGACGAGGAGCGGCGCAGCCTGTTCGACCGCGGCCGGTCCCGACGGCCCTTCGGCACGTCGGGCTTCGGCCCCGAGTTCGCCGCAGATTCCTTCGGCGCCGCGGCCTTCCCGGCCGATCCCTTCGCCTTCCGGCCGTTCGGGCTGCCGGGCGCACCGGTCCTCTCGCCGCTCGCCCTCGCGCGGCCGGCGGCAACGGCCGGGCCGTCCGGGGGGCTGTCCGGGGCGACGACGCCCCGCGCACAGGCCGGCCCGCCGGAGGCCCCCTTCCTGGCACCGGCCTTCCCGGCGCCCGCGCCGCCGGAGAGCGGCCTGCTGCCCGATCTGCCTTCCGATCTGCGCCCCGACCTGCCGCCCGCTCCGGGGAGCGGAGAGACACCGCCCGTCGCCGTGCCGGAGCCGGGACCGCTCGGCCTGCTGCTGGCCGGGCTCGGGCTGGCTTGGCTGCTGCTGCGCCGGCGCGGCACCCCCGCCTGACGCGTCCCCGAGGCGAGGGCGGCGCGGCTTCACCCCTCGGCGCAGAGTTCCTCGGCGAGGGCGGCTAGGCGATGCTTCTGGATCTTGCCGGCGGCGCTGGCCGGCATCGAGTCGACCACGAAGATGCGCTGCGGGCGCTTGTAGGGCGCCAGCTGGTCGTGGACGAAGGCCTTGAGCGCAGCCTCGTCGACCGGCGGCTCGCCGGGCTTGCCCGGCGCCAGCTCGACGAAGGCGACGACCTCCTCGTCGCCCTTGACCGGGCGGCCGACGACGGCCGAGTGGGTGACCCGCGGATGGGCGTTGAGCGCGGTCTCGACCTCGGGCGGGTAGACGTTGAAGCCGCCGCGGATGATCAGCTCCTTGGCGCGCCCGACCAGGAAGAGGTAGCCGTCGGGGTCCTGGCGGGCGAGATCGCCGGTCTTCAGCCAGCCCTCGGGCGTGACCGCGGCGGCGCTCGCCTCGGCGTCGCGGAAGTAGCCCTTCATCACCGTCGGGCCGCGCAGCCAGAGCTCGCCGATGGCCTCGGGCCTGCCGGGCTCTAGGGCAGCGCCCGTCGCCGGGTCGACCAGGCGGATCTGCAGGCCGGGCAGCGGCGGGCCGATCGAATCGTCGTCGCGCGGCTCGCCGGTCAGGGTCTGGGAGACGGTCGGCGAGGCCTCGGTCAGGCCGTAGCCGTTGTTCAGCGCCAGGCCGAAGCGCGCCTCGATCTGGCGCTTCCAGTCGATATCGAGCGGCGCGCCGCCGGCGCTCATGTAGCGCAGGGCCGGCGCCTTCAGGGCCCGGCCGGCGCCGGCCAGGTGCTTGAGCAGGCGGGCGTACATCGCCGGCACGCCCTGGAAGACCGTGACCGGCGGCTGGCCCTCACCGGCCAGCGCGGCCGCCAGGTGCGCCGGGTCGAAGCGCGGCACCAGCAGCAGGCAGCCGCCGGCGTGGAGCGTACCGAGGAAGGTGCTGGCCAGGCCGAAGACGTGGCTGATCGGCAGCACGGCATAGACCCGGTCGGCCGGCGACAGGCCGCGCTGGGCGCCCGAGACGATGGCCACGTAGAGGACGTTGCGGTGGGTCAGCATGACCCCTTTGGGCCGGCCGGTCGTGCCCGAGGTGTAGATCATCGCCGCGACTTGGCCGGCGTTGCCCTCCTCCACCGGCTCCGGCTCGGCGGCCAGATGGCCGCGCAGCAGCACCGCGCCGAAGTCCGGGTCGCGGAGCTCCGCGGCGCCGTGGCGCGCGCCGTGGGCGGCGGCCTCGGGGCTGACCTCGTGGGTGCAGACCAGGGCGCGCGGCTCGCAGTGCGCCAGGATCCGGTCGACCTCGGGCGCCGCCAGCCGGGCGTTGACCAGCACCGCCCAGGCGTCGAGCCGCGAGCAGGCGAAGAGGAAGGCGGCGGTCGGGATCGCGTTCTCGTTGAGGATCAGCACGCGGTCGCCGCCGCGCACGCCGGCGCCGCGCAGCGCCTCGGCGGCGGCGTCGACCGCCCGGCCGAGCCCGGCGAAGTCGAGGCTGCGGCCCTGCCGTCCGTCCGCGCCCGGCTCGACCAGTGCGGACGCCTGCGGCCGCTCCTGCCGCCAGCGCTCGACGATCTCGTGGATGCGGCGCGGGAAGCGCGAGAGGTCGGGCGCGGCCACCCGTCCTTCCCGCCCTTCCCCGGCCGGCGTCACCAATTGCGCGCCTCGCGGATCATGTTGCGGGCGATCACCAGCTGCTGGATCTGGCTGGTGCCCTCGTAGATCCGGAACAGCCGGACGTCGCGGTAGAAGCGCTCGACCCCGTAATCGGCGATGTAGCCGGCGCCGCCGTGGATCTGCACCGCGCGGTCGGCGACGCGGCCGACCATCTCGGTCGCGTAGAGCTTGCAGCAGGCGGCCTCGGTCGAGACCGGGATCTCGGCGTCCTTGCGGCGCGCCGTCTCCTCGACCATGCAGCGGGTCGCGTAGGCTTCGGCCTTGCTGTCGGCGAGCATCGCCTGGATCAGCTGGAACTCGGCGATCGGCTGGCCGAACTGCTCGCGGTCGAGCGCGTAGCGCAGCGAGTCCTCGATCAGCCGCTCGGCGACGCCGACGCAGACCGCGCCGATGTGCAGCCGGCCGCGGTCGAGCACCTTCATCGCCGTCTTGAAGCCCTGGTTGAGCCGCGCCGGGCCGCCGATGATCGCCGAGGCGGGCACGCGCACGTCGTCGAAATTGACGTCGCAGGTGTGGGCGCCGCGCTGGCCCATCTTCTTGTCGAGCGCGCCGAGCGAGATGCCCGGCGTGTCGGCGTCGATGACGAAGGCGGTGACGCCGCGGGCGTCCCTGGTGTCCGGGTCGGTGCGCGCGAAGACCGTGAAGACCCCGGCCTCCGGCGCGTTGGTGATGTAGCGCTTGGTGCCGTTCAGCACGAAGTCGTCGCCGTCGGCCTTCGCCGCGGTGCGCAGCGAGCCGGCGTCCGAGCCGCTGCCGGCCTCGGTCAGGCAGAAGGAGCCGATCAGCTCGCCCGAGGCCAGCTTCGGCAGGTAGTGCCGGCGCTGCTCCTCGGTGCCGTCCATGACCAGGCCCTGCGAGCCGATGCCGTTGTTGGTGCCGAGCAGCGAGCGGAAGGCCGGCGAGGTGCGGCCGAGCCGAAACGCGACCTGGACCTCCTCGCTCATGGTCAGCCCGAGGCCGCCGTAGTCCTCCGGGATCGACAGGCCGAACAGGCCGAGGCGGCGCATCTCCCCGACGATCTCGGCCGGAATCGCGTCCTCCTCGGCGACGCGCGGCTCGAGCGGGCGCAGCCGCTCCTCGACGAAGCGGCTCACGGTCTCCAGCAACTGCTCGAGGGTGTCGGCGTCCAGGGCCATCGCGGGGGGCCTTCCTCCTGTCTCGGGGGCGGGTCCCGGCAGCGGCCCCGCGCTCTTCTCGACCCCACGGTCGGGAGCGCCGCCGGCAGCGTCTGGGGCGCGCGGCGGCCCGCCGAAAAACGGGGTTGTCGGCGACGGTGGCACGATCCATCATGCCGGTCAAGAAAACGGAATAAGGTTTCGCTATACGGAATTTCCGGCTTGGAATTCCTGTGGCGGCCTGTTCCACTGGACCACGCTGCGGCGCCGGCCGCGGCGGACCCTGGGACCAGAAACTGCGGGAGGCGACGTGAGCGAGACCCTGCTCGAGAGGCCGGAAGACGGCATCGCGGTGATCCGGCTCAACCGGCCGGAGGCGCGCAACGCGCTGAGCGCGGCCGTGCGCGAAGAGCTGGCGCAGCACTTCACCGCGCTGGCCGCCGACGAGACGGTGCGCTGCGTGGTGCTGACCGGCGGCGACAAGATCTTCGCCGCCGGCGCCGACATCAAGGCGATGGCCGAGGCCAGCCCGTCCGAGATGATGCGCCGCGCCGGCGAGCGCAGCTGGAAGCCGCTCAAGGAGTTCCCCAAGCCGCTGATCGCCGCGGTCAACGGCTGGGCACTCGGCGGCGGCTGCGAGCTGGCGATGCACGCCGACATCATCGTCGCCGGCGAGGGCGCGAAGTTCGGCCAGCCCGAGATCCGCGTCGGCATCATGCCGGGCGCTGGCGGCACCCAGCGCCTGCCGCGCGCGGTCGGCAAGTTCAAGGCCATGAAGATCCTGCTGACCGGCGAGCCGGTGACCGCCGCCGAGGCCGAGGCCATGGGCCTGGTCAGCGAGGTCGTCGAGGACGCGCGCACGATCGAGCGCGCGCTCGAGATGGCACGCAGCATCGCGGCGCTGCCGCCGGTCGCCGCGCGCAAGATCAAGGAGGCGGTGCTGGCCGGTGCCGACGCGCCGCTCGACGCCGGCCTGCTGCTCGAGCGCCAGGCCTTCCAGCTGCTGTTCGACACGGCCGACCAGAAGGAGGGCATGGCCGCCTTCGTCGAGAAGCGCAAGCCGGCGTTCAGGGGCGAATAGCGGCATGGCCAGCCACACTGCCTTTGCGGCCGACAAGGCCGATCTCGTCCTGGGCATCGTCGGCACCGGCGCGATGGGCCGGGGCATCGCCCAGATCGCCGCCGAGGCCGGCATCACCGTGCGCCTCGCCGACGCGCGCGCCGAGGCGGTCGGCGAGGCCCGCGACTTCGTCGCCGGCATGCTGGCGCGCAAGGTCGAGAAGGGCCGCCTGGACCAGGCTGCGGCCGACGCGGCCGTGGCGAGGCTCGAGGCGACCGACGCCGGCCCGGAGAAAGGCTACGCCGCCTTCGCCGGCTGCGACGTCGTCGTCGAGGCGGTCGCCGAGCGCATGGAGGTCAAGCACGCCGTCCTGAAGGGCCTGGAGGCCGCGGTCGGCCCGGACTGCGTGATCGCGACCAACACCTCCTCGCTGTCGGTCACCGGCTTCGCCGCCGCCGCCGAGCGGCCCGGCCGCGTCGCCGGCTTCCACTTCTTCAACCCCGTGCCGCTGATGAAGCTCGTCGAGGTGATCGGCGGCGTGATGACCGAGGCGTGGGTGCTCGACGGCCTCTGCGCGCTGGCCGAGCGCATGGGCCACCGGCCGGTGCGCACCACCGACACGCCGGGCTTCCTCGTCAACCACGCCGGCCGCGCCTTCGGCACCGAGGCGCTGCGCATCGTCGCCGAGGGCGTCTGCGACTTCGCCGCGGTCGACCGGATCGTGACCGGGGCCGCCGGCTTCCGCATGGGGCCCTTCACGCTGATGGACCTGACCGGGCTCGACGTCTCCCACGCGGTCATGGAGTCGATCTACCACCAGTACTACGAGGAGCCGCGCTTCCGGCCGGTGCAGATCACGGCGCAGCGCACCGCCGCCGGCCTGTTCGGCCGCAAGGTCGGGCGCGGCTTCTACGCCTACCCCGAGGGCAAGCAGGCCTGGCCGGAGGAGCCGCCGGTGCCCTCGGCAGGATCCCGGCCGGTCTGGATCAGCGAGCGCCACCCCGAGGCCGCCGCCTGCCTGCGCGGCGTGCTGCAGGCCGCGGGCGGCGAGCTGGAGCAGGGCTCGCGGCCGTCCGACGGCGCGCTCTGCCTGGTCACGCCCTTCGGCGAGGACGCGACCGGCGCGGCCCTGGCCGAGAGCCTCGACCCGACCCGCACGGTCGCCGTCGACCTGCTGTTCGCGCTCGCCGGCCGGCGCACGGTGATGACCACGCCGGTGACCGAGACCGCCTGCCGCGACCAGGCCCATGCCCTGCTCGCCGCCGACGGCAGCGCGGTCACGGCGATCCAGGATTCGCCGGGCTTCGTCGCCCAGCGGATCCTGGCCTGCATCGTCAACGTCGGCTGCGAGATCGCCCAGCAGCGCATCGCCGCGCCCGACGACATCAACCGCGCGGTCGAGCTGGCGCTCGGCTACCCGCACGGCAGCCTCGCCTTCGGCGACCGCCTCGGCCCGCGCCGGGTCCTGTCGATCCTGGAGAACCTGCAGGCCGCGACCGGCGACCCGCGCTACCGGCCGAGCCTCTGGCTGCGCCGCCGCGCCCTGCTCGACCTGCCGCTCGACACGCCCGAGAACGCCTGATCCGGAAGCCACGCGATGCCCGAGACCTCCCCTGACGCCTTCCTCTACGACGGGCTGCGCAGCCCCTTCGGCCGCCACGCCGGCGCCCTGGCGCCGCTGCGCACCGACGAGCTGCTCGCCCAGGTCATGGCCGGGCTGGTCGGGCGCGCGCCCTTCGCCGTCGAGGACATCGAGGACGTCGTCATCGGCTGCACCAACCAGGCCGGCGAGGACAGCCGGAACGTCGCGCGCAACGCTCTGCTGCGCGCCGGCCTGCCGATCGAGGTGCCGGGCCTGACGGTCAACCGCCTGTGCGGCAGCGGTCTCGCGGCGATCCTCGACGCGGCGCGCGCGGTGCGCGGCGGCGAGGGCGAGCTGTTCCTGGCCGGCGGCGTCGAGGGCATGAGCCGGGCGCCCTTCGTGCTGGCCAAGGCCGAGAGCGCCTACAGCCGCGAGGCCACGGTCTTCGACACGACCATGGGCAGCCGCTTCCCGAACCCCGAGGTCGTCGCGCGCTACGGCAACGACAGCATGCCGCAGACCGCCGACAACGTCGCCGCCGACCTGGAGATCGGCCGCGAGGCCGCCGACGCCTTCGCGCTCGCCTCGCAGCGCAAGTACGAGGCGGCGCGCGCCGAGGGCTTCTTCGAGGACGAAATCCTGCCGGTCTCGGTGCCGAGCGGCCGGCGCAAGCCGCCGCAGGCGGTGTCGCTCGACGAGCACCCGCGCCCCGAGACCGACGCGGCCGCGCTGGCCAAGCTGCGGCCGCTGTTCGAGGGCGGCGTGGTCACCGCCGGCAACGCCTCGGGCATCAACGACGGCGCGGCCTGCGTCTACGTCGGCTCGCGCGCCGCCGGCGAGAAGGCCGGCGTCGCGCCGCGCGGCCGCATCCTCGGCGCCGCGGTCGCCGGCGTCGAGCCCCGGGTCATGGGCCTGGGCCCGGTGCCGGCCTCGAAGAAGGCGCTGGCGCGCGCCGGCCTGAGCCTGGCCGAGGTGGACGTCATCGAGATCAACGAGGCCTTCGCCAGCCAGGTGCTGGGCTGCCTCAAGCTGCTCGAGCTCGCGCCCGACGACAGCCGGGTCAATCCCAACGGCGGCGCCATCGCGGTCGGCCATCCGCTCGGCGCCTCGGGGGCGCGCCTCGCCCTGACGGCGCTGCGCCAGCTCGAGCGCAGTGGCGGGCGCCGCGCGCTGGTCGCCATGTGCATCGGCGTCGGCCAGGGCATCGCCGCGGTCGTTGAACGCTGCTAATTTCGTATCGTGAAATTCTGTTTCGTTTTTGTTGACGCTGCCCGGAGGCGGTGACAAGCTTCGCGGCACAACGACATCCGCGGTCCGGGCGCCGGCGCGCCCGCAGACGGATGCGAGAGGGGCGGGACACGGCCGTGCGCAAGCGACTTGCGGATCCCAACGGAGAGGGTGGCTCGACCACCGCAGGCCGCGCCGACGTCGAGAGCGCCGGGAAGGACACGCAGTTCGTCACGGCGCTGGCCCGCGGGCTCGAGGTGCTGCGCGCCTTCCGCACCGACGACCGGGCGCTCGGCAACCAGCAGATCGCCGAGCGCACCGGCCTGCCCAAGCCGACCGTCTCACGCCTGACCTACACGCTGTCGAAGCTCGGCTACCTGACCTACCTGCCGGATTCCGGGCGCTACCGCCCGGGCATCGCCGTGCTGTCGCTCGGCTTCACCTGCCTCGGCTCGATCGGCGTGCGCGACGTCGCCCGGCCGCTCATGCAGGAGCTGGCCGACCACTCCGGGGTCTCGGTGGCGCTCGGCACGCGCGACCGCCTGTCGATGGTCTACGTCGAGTGCTGCCGCGGCGACAGCGCCATCACCCTGGCGCTCGACGTCGGCTCGCACATCAAGCTCGGCACCTCCTCGATGGGCCGCGCCTACATCGCCGGCCTGCCCGACCACGAGCGCGCGCTCCTGATGGAGCAGCTGGAGCGCCACGAGGGCGACCGCTGGCCGCGCGTGCGCGACGGCATCCACGAGGCGATCGAGGACTACCGCAGCCGCGGCTTCGTGGTCTCGGCCGGCACCTGGAAGCCGGAGGTCAACTCGGTCGGCGTGCCGCTCGGCATCGGCGACGGCTCGCTGTCCTTCTCGCTGAACTGCGGCGGCCCGGCCTACATGCTGTCGCGCGAGCGCCTGGTCGAGGACATCGGTCCGCGGCTCGCCGCGCTCGCCGCCAACATCCGCCGCTCGATGGGGGTGGGCAACGCCGCCTGACCCTTGGCACCGACCGTCCGCAAGGTCCCCGCGAACAAGGGGCCCGGACAGACCATCACCAGGGAGGAGACCAAAGCATGAGACAGTCGCGATTCATCAAGGGCCTGGCCGCCAAGAGTCTGATCGCCGGCATCGCCGGGCTCGGCGCCGTGGCGCTGGCCGGCACGGCCGCCGCCGAGGACTTCGCGCTCGGCTCCCACGTGCCGCTGACCGGCAAGCTGGCACGCGTCGGCACCGGCATGCACGAGGGCATCGCCGTCGCCGTGGCGCTGGCCAACGAGCGCTACGCCGGCAGGCACAGCTTCTCGGTCGAGACGATCGACGACGAGACCAGCCCGGCCAAGGCGGTCGCGGCGGTCGAGAAGCTGGCCGCCGACGAGGTCGTCGCCTTCACCGGCGGCTACGGCTCCAACATCATCGGCCCGGCCTCCGAGGCCGCGGCCAAGGCCGACAAGGTCTACATCACCTCTGGCGGCGTCGCGCCGGGCCTGACCGAGCGCGGCATGACCGGCTTCTTCCGGATCAACAACTCGGCCGGCTACGGCAAGGCCATGGTCGGGCTGTTCGACGAGATGGGCGTCGAGAAGGTGGCGATCCTGTTCTCCAACAAGGAAGCCACCTCGGGCATGGCCAAGTACGTCGAGAAGCACCTCGAGGAGGCCGGCGTCGAGGTCACGATGCACGAGTTCGACGGCTCGACCACCGACTTCAAGCCGATCATGAACAACGTCAAGCTGCGCGACCGCCCGGACGCCGTGGCGATGATCGGCTACGAGAACGACTACGTCGGCATCCTGCGCGCCGGCACGGTGCTCAAGCCCGACGTCAAGGCGATGGTCGGCGTCTGGTCGCTGGCGACCAGCCAGATGAACGAGGAGTTCCACGACCTCGTGCAGAACGTCTACGGCACCTCGCTGCTGCCCTACCCGGTCGAGTTCCAGGGCGAGGAGGCGCAGGCCTTCGCCGCCAAGTACGAGGAGCTGCACGGTCAGAAGCCCGACTACCTGGGCCAGTTCGGCTACGTCCAGACGACGCTCTTGGTCGACGCCATCGTGCGCGCCTTCGAGGACGACCAGAAGATCGAGGCCGGCGAGATCGCCGAGGAGCTGCGCGCCGTCGAGGCCGACACGCTGATCGGCGACGTCGTCTTCGACGAGAAGGGCGACAACCCCAGCTTCTCGCATCGCATGGGCCAGCACCGGGGCGACCGCGTCGAGATCGTCTGGCCGAAGAAGGCCCAGACCGCGGAGATGAACTTCCCGGCGGTGCCCTGGTAGGCAGCGCTCCGGCGCCGGGGGGCGCGACCGCCCCCCGGGCTTCTCCCGCCCCCCCGGCTGTTCCCGGACGCCCGACATCCCTGGAAGGACGACATGGTCGAGTTGACGCTGCAGGCCCTGTTCTCCGGCCTGCTCGCCGGAGGCACCTACGCCACGCTGGCGCTGGGCCTGGCCCTGGTCTTCGGCACCATGCGCATCATCAACCTGGCGCACGGCGAGCTGGTGCTGCTGGCCGCCTACGTCGCCTTCGAGATGGAGCGCTCGGCCGGCCTCAATCCCCTGGCCTCGATCCCGGTCGCCCTGGTCGTCGTCGGCCTGACCGCGCTGGCGATCTACCTGGCGGTCAGCCGCATCCGCACCGACCGCGAGCTCAACTCGCTGCTGCTGACCTTCGGCGTCGCCATCGTGCTGACCAACCTGATCCTGATCGTCTGGTCCGCCGACATCCGCTCGACCTCGAGCGGCTGGTTCCTCGAGGGCTTCGTCATCGCCGACACGCTGTTCTCGATGCGCTCCGAGGTCGTGTTCTTCGGCGTCGGCCTGGCGCTGATCGCCGCGACCTGGTGGTGGCTCAACCACTCCTGGCTCGGCCGCGCGCTGCGCGCCGTGTCCTCGAACCGCGACGCCGCCCTGCTGATGGGCGTCAACCCGGCGCTGGTCGAGGGCCTGTCCTTCGTGGTCTCGGGCGTGCTGGCGACCTTCTCCGGCATCGCCATCTACTGCGCCACCGTGGTCTTTCCCGCGCTCGGCCACAACCTGACGATCAAGGCCTTCGTGATCACCGTGCTGGCCGGCATGGGCTCGGTGCCCGGGGTGCTGATCGGCGCCATCCTGATCGGCATGGGCGAGAGCCTGACCGCGACCTTCGCCAAGCCCTCGCTGCAGGAGCTGACGGCGATGGTGGTCTTCCTGCTGATCCTGTTCCTCAGGCCGCGCGGCCTGTTCGGCCGGCGATGAGGGCGCGCGCGATGAGAGCCGCCCCCCGCACGCCCCTGGTGCTGGCCGTGCTGCTGCTGGCCTACGTCGCCGTGCCGCTGGCCTTCGGCGGCCAGGACTACGTGATGAGCCTGATCATCGCGGCGCTGACGATCGGCGGCATCGCCGTCGCCTGGGCGCTGCTCGGCAACCTCGGCGGCCTGGTCTCCTTCGGCCATGCCGCCTTCTTCGGCGTCGGCGCCTACGTCTCGGCGCTGCTCACGCTCGACGCCGGCTGGCCGGTGCTGCCGGCGATGCTGGCCGGCGGGCTGGGCGCCGCCGTCGCCTCGGTGGCGACGCTGCCCGCCCTGCGCCTGCGCGGGCCCTACTTCGCCCTGGCGATCCTGGCCTACGCGCACATCTTCAAGATCCTGGCGGTCGAGTTCGAGAGCGTCACCGGCGGCGCCGGCGGGCTGCTCTCGATCCCCGGCTTCCCGACCGTCCTCGGCCTGGAGCTCGGCAGCAAGGTCGGCGCCTACTGCCTGATCCTGACCATCGTGCTGGCCTGGATGGCGGTCTACGCGGCGATCCGCGGCTCGACCTGGGGGCTGGCGCTGCGTGCCATGCACGACTCCGAGCTGGCGACCCGCGTGGTCGGCGTGCCCTCGACCCACCTCAAGGCCCTGATGCTGCTGGTCTCGGCCTTCATGACCGGGGTCATCGGCGCCTTCAACGCCCACCAGATCTCGTTCCTCGACCCCGACTACGCCTTTTCCGGCGAGTGGACCGTGCTGCCGATCGCCGCGGCGATCTTCGGTGGCTACCGCACGGTCTGGGGCCCGGTGATCGGGGCGTTGGCGGTCTATCTGGTCGACCAGCTGGTGTTCAAGGAGCTGATGCCGAGCGGCCACCAGCTGATCTTCGGCCTGCTGCTCGGCGCCATGATCCTGTGGAGCCCGCAGGGCTTGCTGCCGCTCATCTCCCGCCTCGGGCTCCGGAGCGGAGAGGGCGGCGACAAGGAGGGGAAGCCCGGTGCTCGCGCTTGAATCGGTGTCCATGAACTTCGGCGGCGTCGCCGCGCTCAGCGACGTCACGCTGGCGGTCGCCGAGGGCGAGACCCTGGGCCTGGTCGGGCCCAACGGCGCCGGCAAGACGACGCTGTTCAACCTGATCTCCGGGGTCTTCCCGCCGAGCTCGGGCCGCATCGCCTTCGCCGGCCGGCCGCTCGGCCGCGCCGCCAACTGGAAGCGCGCGCGCCAGGGCATCGGCCGGACCTTCCAGATCCCGCAGCCGCTGCACGAGCTCACGGTGCGCGAGAACCTGACGGTCGCCCAGCGGTTCGGCGCGGGCAAGCGCGACGAGGCGCGGCTCGACGAGATCCTCGAGCTGCTCGACCTTGCCGACAAGCAGCACGTCGACGCCGCCCACGGCCTGGCGCTGACCGAGCAGAAGGCGCTGGAGGTCGGCAAGGCGCTGGCCGTCGAGCCGCGGCTGCTGATGCTCGACGAGGTGCTCGGCGGGCTCGAGACCTCGGCCAAGCGCGCCTTCGGGGGCACCCTGATGACGGTCAAGGAGCGCTTCGGCCTGACCATGATCGTCATCGAGCACGACATCGAGACGATCCGCACGCTCTGCCCGCGCGCGGTCGTGCTCAACTTCGGCCGGATCATCGCCGACGGCACGCCCGAGGCGGTGTTCCGCGACCCCGAGGTGGTAAGGAGCTACACCGGTGACGCCGCAGCCTGAGATGTCCCGGCTCGAGATCTCGGGCCTGCGCGCCGGCTACGGCGCGATCAACGTGCTCTGGGACGTCGACATGACGATCGCCGAGGGCAAGACCACGGTCATCGTCGGGCCCAACGGCGCCGGCAAGACGACGCTGCTGCGCGCGATCATGGGCCTGGTCCGCGCCTCGGCCGGCGACATCCGCCTGGGCGGCGCCAGCCTGCTCGCCGAGCGGACCTGGACGATCGTCGAGAAGGGCGTCGTGCTGATCCCCGAGGGCCGCATGGTCTTTCCCGAGCTCTCGGTGCTCGACAACCTGATGATGGGCGCCTTCCCGCGCGCCGGCCGGCCGAACTGGAAGGCCAACCTGGAGCGGGTCTACGAGCTCTTCCCGCGACTCGCCGAGCGGCGCGGCCAGCAGGCCGGCTCGCTGTCCGGCGGCGAGGCGCAGATGCTGGCGCTCGGCCGCGGCCTGATGGAGCAGCCGCGGGTGCTGCTGATCGACGAGCCCTCGCTCGGGCTGGCGCCGGTCATCGTCGACGAGATCTTCCGCACGCTGGCGGACCTCAAGGCCCAGGGCCTGACCATCGTGCTGGTCGAGCAGAACACCGGCCGCGCGCTCAAGCTGGCCGACGAGGTCCGGCTGATGCGCTCGGGCCGGGTGCTGCTCGCCGAGCCGGCCGCGCAGGTCGAGCTCGAGCAGCTCCACGACCTCTACTTCGCCCGCGAGACGGAAGCGGGGTAGCTTACCCCCGGCTCCGCTCTGCCCCGCCGTCATCCCCGCGAAGGCGGGGGTCCATCGTGAGTCTGCGACCCAGACAGGCCGCGTTTGTCCTTCCCGGCAGGTCCCTATGGATCCCCGCCTTCGCGGGGATGACGACAGGACGAGGCCGAGTCGCGCAACTCAGTCCAGCGTCGGGATCGCGCCGGGGGGACGGGCCGGCGCAGCGCGCTCGGCCGTGACCTCGGCGGCGCTGGCGCCGAGGCCGCCGCCCAGGGCCTTGTAGAGCGTGGCGAGGTTGGCCAGGCGCTGCTGCTCGAGCGCGATCAGGCGCTGCTGCGCGGCGTAGAGCGCGCGCTGCGAGTCGAGCGTCGTCAGGTAGCTGTCCAGGCCCTGCTCGTAGCGCAGCTGCGAGAGCTCGTAGGAGTCCTGCGTCGCCTCGACGAGGTCGCGCTGGGCGGCGATCTGGTCGTCGAGCGTGCCGCGCGCGGCGAGCGCGTCGGCGACCTCGCGGAACGCGGTCTGCACCGCCTGCTCGTACTGCGCGACGGCAATCTCGCGCTCGACCTCGGCGGTCTCCAGGTTGGCCTCGCGGCGGCCGGCGTCGAAGATCGGCAGGCTGAGCGAGGGCGAGAACAGCCAGGTGCCGGAGCCGGCCTGGAACAGGTCGGTCAGGTCGCCGCTGGCGACGCCGCCGCTCGCGGTCAGGCTGATCCTCGGCCAGAAGGCGGCGCGCGCCGCGCCGATGTTGGCGTTGGCGGCCAGCAGCTCGCGCTCCGCCCGGCGCACGTCGGGGCGCCGCAGCAGCACCTCGGAGGGCAAGCCGGGCGGCAGGTCGGCGGCGAAGTCGCCGGCGGTGACCGGCGGCGCCTCTTCGCCGATGTCGTCGGGCAGCGGCCGGCCGACCAGCAGCTCCAGGGCGTTGCGGTCCTGGGCGACCTGGCGGGTGTAGAGCGCCAGGTTGGCGCGCGCCGTCTCGACCGCGGTGCGCGCCTGGGCGACGTCGAGCTGGGTCGCCAGGCCCTGCTCGGCGCGCGTCGAGGTCAGGCCGAAGGACTGCTGCTGCGCCGCCAGCGTCGCCTCGGTCAGCGCCAGCAGCTCGCGGTCGGCGAGCAGCGCCAGGTAGGCGTTGGCGACCTCGGCGATCAGCGCGATCTGGGCGCTGCGGCGCGCCTCCTCGGTCGCGAAGTACTGCTGCAGGGCCTGCTCGTTGAGGCTGCGGATGCGCCCGAAGAAGTCGAGCTCGAAGGCGGTCGCGCCGATGTTCGCCTCGAAGCGGGAATCGGTCGTCGCCTCGCCGCTCGCGCTGAAGTCGCGCGCCGTGCGCTGGCGGCTGAAACCGGCGCCGGCGTCGAGCTGCGGATAGAGCCCGGCGCGGCTGACCCGGTAGAGCGCCCGCGCGCGCTCGACGGCGAGCGCGGCGGCGCGCAGGTCGCGGTTGTTGGCCAGCGCCTCGCCGATCAGGCTCTCGAGCGGCGCGGAGCGGAAGAACTCGCGCCAGCCGAGGTCGCCCAGCGTCGGCTGGCCGGGCGCCGCGGCGAGGTTGGCGCCCGGCTCGTAGGCGGGGCCGCTCGGCCAGAGGCCCTCGACCGGCGGTTCGGGCAGCTCGATCTCGGGGATCATCGAGCAGCCGCCGGCCAGAAGCGCGAGCGCGAGAGCGGCGGGAAGCGTGGTCTTCATCAAGGGGTCCGTTGCCTGGAGGGTCACTCGGCGGGCGCCGGCGCGTCCGCTGCGCCTTCCGCCCTGCCCGCCGCCGAGGGGCGCTTGCGCGAGAAGTTGCGCACGATCAGCACGAAGAACAGCGGCACGAAGAAGATCGCCAGGAAGGTCGCCGACAGCATGCCGCCGAACACGCCGGTGCCGATCGCCTGGCGGCTGGCCGCGCCGGCGCCGCTGCTCAGCACCAGCGGCAGCACGCCGAGCGAGAAGGCCATCGAGGTCATGACGATGGGGCGCAGGCGCTGGCGCGCCGCCTCGACCGTCGCCTCGATCAGGCCGAGCCCCTTGTCGTAGAGCTCGCGCGCGAACTCGACGATAAGGATGGCATTCTTCGACGACAGCCCGATGGTGGTCAGCAGGCCGACCTGGAAATAGACGTCGTTGGGCAGCTCGCGCAGGATCGCCGCCAGCACCGCGCCGAGCACGCCGAGCGGCACCACCAGCATCACCGAGATCGGGATCGACCAGCTCTCGTAGAGCGCCGCCAGGCAGAGGAAGACGACGAGCAGCGACAGGGCGTAGAGCAGCGGCGCCTGGTCGCCCGACAGCCGCTCCTCGTAGGACAGGCCGTTCCACTCGTAGCCGATGCCCTGCGGCAGCTTGGCGGCGAGCTGCTCCATGGCGTCCATCGCCTCGCCCGAGGAGACGCCGGGCGCCGGCTGGCCGAGAATCTGCATCGAGGAGATGCCGTTGTAGCGCTCCAGGCGCGGCGAGCCGTAGGTCCAGCGCGTGCTGGCGAAGGCCGAGACCGGCACCATCTCGCCGGCGGCGTTGCGCAGGTACCAGCGGTCGAGGTCCTCGGGCAGCATGCGGTAGGGCGCGTCGGCCTGCAGGTAGACCTTCTTGACCCGGCCGTTCTCGACGAAGTCGTCGACGTAGGCCGAGCCCCAGGCGGCCGACAGCGTGGCGTTGATGTCGGCGATCGACAGGCCGAGCGCGCTCGCCTTCTCCTGGTCGATGTCGATGCGGAACTGCGGCGTGTCGTTCTGGCCGTTCGGACGCACGCCGGCCAGCCGCGGGTCCTGGCTCGCCATGCCGAGCAGCTGGTTGCGCGCGGCCATCAGCGCGTCGTGGCCGAGGCCGCCGCGGTCGAGCAGCTGGAAGTCGAAGCCGGTGGCGTTGCCGAGCGCGATGATCGAGGGCGGCGTGAAGGCGAAGATCTGCGCCTCGCGGATCTGCGAGAAGGCCGCCATGGCGCGCCCGGCGATGGCGAAGACGCTGTCCTGCGGCTCCTCGCGCTGCGACCAGTCCTTCATGTTGATGAAGGCGATGCCGGCGTTCTGGCCGCGCCCGCTGAACGAGAAGCCGGCGACGGTGAACAGGCCGTTGACGTTGTCGGCCTCGGCCTCGAGGAAGTGCCGCTCGACCTTCTTCAGCACCTCGATGGTGCGGCCCTGGGTGGCGTTCGCCGGTGTCGTGACCTGGGCGAACATGATGCCCTGGTCCTCGTTGGGCAGGAACGAGGTCGGCAGGCGCAGGAACAGGAAGCCGAGCAGCCCGACGATCACGAGGTAGATCAGCAGGTAGCGCAGGCGCCGCCCGATGACGTGGCCGACGCTGCGCTGGTAGAAGCGGTTGGCGGCGTCGAAGCCGCGGTTGAACAGGCCGAAGGGCCCGCGCCGGGTGAGACCGTGGTCGCCCTTCGGCGGCTTCAGCATGGTCGCGCAGAGCGCCGGCGTCAGGATCAGCGCGACCAGCACCGACAGCGCCATGGCCGAGACGATGGTGATCGAGAACTGCCGGTAGATCGCGCCGGTCGAGCCGCCGAAGAAGGCCATCGGCACGAAGACCGCCGAGAGCACCAGGGCGATGCCGACCAGCGCCGAGGTGATCTGGCCCATCGACTTGCGCGTCGCCTCGCGCGGCCCCAGGCCGTCCTCGGCCATGACGCGCTCGACGTTCTCGACGACCACGATGGCGTCGTCGACCAGCAGGCCGATCGCCAGCACCATGCCGAACATCGTCAGGGTGTTGATCGAGAAGCCGAAGGCGGCGAGCACGCCGAAGGTGCCGAGCAGGATGACCGGCACCGCGATCGTCGGGATCAAGGTCGCGCGCAGGTTCTGCAGGAACAGGAACATCACGCAGAAGACCAGCACGATGGCCTCGAGCAGCGTGTAGACCACCTCCTCGATCGAGATCTTCACGAAGGGCGTGGTGTCGTAGGGGTAGACGACCTCGAAGCCCGCCGGGAAGAAGGGCTTCAGCTCGTCGATCCGGGTGCGCACCGCCTCGGCGGTCTCCAGGGCGTTGGCGCCGGTCGCCAGGTTGATGCCGACGCCGGCGGCCGGGCGGCCGTTGTAGCGGGCGACGGTGCTGTAGGACTCCGCGCCGATCTCGACGCGCGCGACGTCGCCGAGGCGCACCTGCGAGCCGTCGGTGTTGACGCGCAGCAGGATGTTCGCGAACTCCTCGGGCGATTCCAGCCGGGTCTGGGCGATGATCGTGGCGTTGACCTGCTGGCCCGCAACCGAGGGCGCGCCGCCGATCTGGCCGGCCGAGACCTCCGCGTTCTGCGCCTCCACGGCGCGAATCACGTCGCCGGTGGTCAGCTCGTAGCTGGTCAGGCGGTCGGGATCGAGCCAGATGCGCATGGCGTGCTGGGCGCCGAACAGCGTGACGCTGCCGACGCCGTTGACCCGGCTGATCGGGTCCTGGACGGTCGAGGCGACGAAGTCGGCGATGTCGGTCTGCGGCGTCTCGGGATCGTCGGAGACGAAGCCCAGCACCATCAGGAAGCTGCCGTTCGACTTGGCGACCTGGATGCCCTGCTGCTGGACGATGCTCGGCAGCTGCGGGGTCGCCAGCTGCAGCTTGTTCTGGACCTGGACCTGCGCGATGTCGGGGTCGACCTCGGGATCGAAGGTCAGGGTGATCTGCGCGAGGCCGCTGGAATCGCTGTTCGAGGACATGTAGCGCAGGCCGTCGAGGCCGTTCATCTGCTGCTCGATGACCTGGGTGACGGTGTTCTCCAGGGTCTGCGCCGAGGCGCCGGGGTAGGTCGCGGTGATCCGGACCGAGGGCGGTGCCACCTCCGGGTACTGCTCGACCGGCAGCTGCAGGATCGACAGGCCGCCGGCCAGCATCATGATGATCGCGATGACCCAGGCGAAGACGGGCCGGTCGATGAAGAAGCGGGCCATGGCGGCGGATCCGGAAGCGGGAGCGAAGGAAGGCGGGAGGCGAGGGGAAGCCGGCGCCGGCGGTCAGCTCGCCGGCGACGCAGCGGCGGCCTGGCCGTCGCCGTCGAGCGGCACCGGGGTCACGGCGGCGTCGGGACGGACGCGCTGCAGGCCGTCGACGACCAGGCGCTCGCCGGCGCTCAGGCCCTCGGTGACCAGCCAGTCGCCGCCGACCGCGCGGCGCACCGTGACCGGCCGGCGGCTGACGGTGTCGCCCTCGCCGACGATCCAGACGTAGGCGCCGCCGTCGCTGCCGCGCACCAGCGCGGCCTGGGGCACCAGGAAGGCGTTGCGCGCCTCGCCCTGGCTGACCCGGGCGCGCACGAAGAGGCCCGGCATCAGTTCGCCGTCGGGATTGGGGAAGACGGCGCGCAGGCTGACCGTGCCGGTGGATTCGTCGACGAGAACCTCGGAGAACTGCACGCGGCCCTCGTGGGGGTAGCTGCCGCCGGTGGCGTCGACGACCAGCTCGACCGGCACCTCGCCCGAGGGCGAGACCGAAATCTCGCCGCTGGCGATCGCCCGGCGCGTGCGCAGCAGCTCGGCGCTCGACTGGGTGACGTCGACGTAGATCGGGTCGAGCTGGGTGATGGTCGACAGCGGCGTCGCCTGGTTGGCCGTGACCAGCGCGCCCTCGGTGATCGCCGAGCGGCCGATGCGGCCGCCGATCGGCGCCGTCACCACGGTGTACTCCAGGTCGATGCGCGCGCGCTCGAGCTGCGCCTCGGCCGCCGCCACGTCGGCGGCGTCCTCGGCCTGGGCGGCGACCATGTCGTCGTAGTCCTGCTGGCTGACGGCGTTGCGGCCGATCAGCTCGCGGTAGCGCCGGACCTTTGTCGAACTGGCCTTGAGCGTCGCCTCGGCGCGCTCGAGCTCGGCGCGCGCCGCCTTGACCGCCGCCTGGTAGACGGCCGGATCGATCTGGTAGAGCGGCTCGCCGGCCTCGACCGCCGCGCCCTCCTCGAACAGGCGCTGCTGGATGATGCCGTCGACCTGGGGACGCACCTCGGCGCGGCGGTAGGCGACGGTGCGGCCGGGCAGTTCGGTGCTCAGCGCGACGCTCTGCGGCGCCAGGCTGCGCACGCCGACCTGCGGCGGCGGCGGCGCGGCCGGCTGGGCGTTGGCCGCGTCCTCCGGCTCGCAGCCGGCGGCGAGCAGCGCCAGGCCGGCCAGCAGGAGGGCGCGCGTCAGCGGGGCGCGAAGGAAGGTCGGCGTCGTCACGGGGCGGAACTCCTCGACGAAGCGCCGGCGCTCGCCCTGGGGGAGACGCCGGCTTGAGATGGCGGGGACGGGCAGCGCTTTGTTGCAGGCCCCCGCATATGTGTGTACTGTACGATACAGTATTCTGTATTTGCTGCGGTGCAAGAGATTTTCTCGAGGCCCTGCGGCGCCCATCTGAGCAGCGATGACCGACAGCTCGACCGACCGCACGCCCGCCAAGACCGCTCCGGCCGCCGGCCGCTCCCCGCAGAGCCGCGGCGAGGCCCGCCGACGCGCGATGATCGAGGCGGCCTGGCAGGTCATGCAGGAGAAGGGCTGCGAGGCGGCGACGCTGAACGACGTCATCGCGCTGTCCGGCGGCTCGCGGGCCACGCTCTACGAGGCCTTCGGCGGCAAGGAGGGCTTGCTCGAGGCCGCGGTCGCCGAGCGCTGCACGGCCTTCAGCGAGTCGATGCAGCTGGTGCTCGACGAGGACAGCGAGCCGCGCGCCGTCCTCGAGACCCTGGCGCTGGCCTACCTCAACAAGGTCTTCGATCCCGAGGCGATCCGCACGCTCGGCATCTTCTGCGCCGAGGGCGGCCGCTTTCCCGAGATGATCGAGAGCTTCCTGACCCACGGCCCGCGCCAGCTGACGGCGCGCATCGCCGCCTACCTGGCGCGCGCCGACCGCGCCGGCCGGCTCCGCGTCGAGGATCCCGAGCTCGCCGCCGACCTCTTCCTGTCGATGCTGCAGGGCCAGTGGGTGCTGCGCGTCATGACCCAGTGCAGCGCGCCGCCGCCGGCCGAGACGCTGCGCCAGCGCGCACGAACCGCCGTGGCGGTCTTTCTGGACGGGCTCGAGCGGCGCGGGCCTCAGGCGAGCGGCGCGGCCGACTGATCTTCGGCCGGGAAGGCCGTGGCCCGCAGGCTCGGGCGGGCGGCCATGCGCTGCAGCCAGGCGCCGAGCCGCGGCGTCTCCGCGAGCAGCGTCCGGCCGCTCGGCGCCAGGCTCAGGTAGGTCAGCATCGGCGCGGCGTGGAGATCCGCGAGGCTGAGCGCGTCGCCGAGGAAGCAGGGCCCGGCGAGCAGGCCGTCGAGCACCGCCAGGCAGCGCCGGGCCGGGTCGATCGCCGCCGCCAGCTTCGCCGGGTCGCGGTCGGCCGGGCTGCCGGCCTCCGAGACGTAGACGCCCCAGACCAGGCTCGGGTAGCCGTAGTTGTCGAGCACCCGCATGACCTGGGTCATGCGCGCCCGCTCGCGCGGCGCCGGCGGCGTCAGGGCCGGGCCCGGCAGGACCTCGTCGAGGTAGCGCACGATGGCGTCGGTCTCGAACAGCCGGAAGCCCTGGTGCTCCAGCGCCGGGATCTTGCCGAAGGGATGGCGCTCCAGGTAGCCGGCCGGCGGGCCGCCCTCGGCGAAGATGTCGATCGGGACCAGCTCGTAGGCCGCCGCCTTCTCCTCCAGGGTCAGGCGGGCGATGCGCACGTAGACGCTGTAGGGCGCGCCGAACAGGATCGTGCCAGCCATCGACCGGTCTCCGGGCTAAACGGGTCCGCAGCCTAGCAGGATTGCCGCTTGCCCGCGGCGGCCTCTTGCGCCATCTCGGCAGGCATGCAGATCACCGCCCTGCCGCGCCCGCTCGCAACGCTCGCCCTGTCCGGCCTGATCCCCTTCGTCGGCCTCGCCGTCGCGCTGTGGCTGCTGCCGCCGACCGGCGCCACGGTCGCGCTCTTCGCCCTGCTCGCCTACGGCGCCGTGATCCTCAGCTTCCTCGGCGCCGTGCACTGGGGGCTGGCGCTCGGCCAGTATCAGGCCGGCGCCGCGACCGCCGCGGCGGCCTTCAGCTGGGCGCGCCTGGGCTGGGCGGTGGCGCCGGCGCTGATCGCCTGGGTCGCGCTGATCCTGCCGCCGGCCTTCGGCCTGCTGCTGCTCGCCGCCGGCTTCGCCCTGGCCTGGCTGGTCGACCGCGCCGTGGTGCGCGCCAACCAGCTGCCGGCCTGGTACCGGCCGCTGCGCGCGTGGCTCAGCCTGCCGGTGCTTGCCAGCCTCGGGGCGGCCCTGGCCTGGACCCTGCGCGCCGGCTTCTGAGCCACCGGCTGGCGCGGCCCCGGCGGCGGATAGTTCTTGACGCAGTGCACAATTGGCCCTATCTCACGCTCAGATTTGTTCGCGAAAGCGCGAAAGCGGCGCGCGCCGCCGGAAGTTCTCGGGCCACCCGCCAGGGTCGGTCGGACAGGCTTTCCGGGCATGCCAGGGCAGCGGCACCGCATTCCCGAGTAGATCTGACAAGCAACCGTCTTTCGGCCGCTTTCGCGCGCGGCCGTCGGATCAAAGGGCCGCCCGCCGCCTTTGCGCCTGCCAGCAGAGACTGGACGCGTCCGGCCGGCCGCCCCGAGGATCTCTTTCTTTTGACATCATCTGCCTTTGCGGAGCTCGGCCTCGCCGGCTCCCCGCTCGCTGCCCTCGCCAAGCTGGGCTTCGAGACCCCGACCCCGATTCAGACCAAGGCGATTCCGCTGGTCCTGGACGGCGGCGACCTGATCGGCATCGCCCAGACCGGCACCGGCAAGACCGGCGCCTTCGGTCTGCCGCTGATCCAGGCGCTGGCCGCCGGCAAGCCCGCCGGCAAGGCGCCGCGCGCGCTGATCCTGGCCCCGACGCGTGAGCTGGCGGTCCAGATCAACGACAGCCTCGCCGGCTTCGCCCAGGGCCTGCCGCTGCGCAGCGCCCTGATCATCGGCGGCGTCGGCCGCGGCGGCCAGGCCCAGCGCCTGCGTCGCGGCGTCGACATCGTCATCGGCACGCCGGGGCGCGTCGTCGACCTGATGCAGGGCGGCGAGCTGCGCCTCGACTCGGTCACGCACTTCGTGCTCGACGAGGCCGACCGCATGCTCGACCTCGGCTTCATCAACGACATCCGCAAGGTCGCCGGCCGCCTGCCGGCGCAGCGCCAGTCCCTGCTGTTCTCGGCGACCATGCCGAAGGCGGTTGAGTCGCTCGCCAACTCGCTGCTGCGCCAGCCGCGGCGCATCGAGGCGACGCCGGTGTCGAGCGCGCCCAAGAAGATCGAGCAGCGAGTCTACTTCGTCACGACCACCGGCAAGCGCGACCTGCTGACCGAGCTGCTCGGGGACCGCGAGATCGAGCGGGCCATCGTGTTCACCCGCACCAAGCACGGCGCCGACCGCGTCGTGAAGCACCTGGAGCAGGCCGGCATCGAGGCCGACGCGATCCACGGCAACAAGAGCCAGAACGCCCGGCAGCGCGCCCTCGGCCGCTTCCGCGACGGCGACTCGCGCGTGCTGGTCGCCACCGACATCGCGGCGCGCGGCATCGACGTCCAGGGCATCACCCACGTCGTCAACTTCGACCTGCCGAACGAGCCGGAGAGCTACGTCCACCGCATCGGCCGCACGGCGCGGGCCGGCGCCACCGGCATCGCGCTGTCGTTCTGCGACGGCTCGGAGCGCGGCTACCTCAAGGACATCGAGAAGCTGACCGGCCAGCGCCTGACGGTCGCCAACGACGTCGACCCCGCCGACCTGCCGGCGGCCCCGCCGCCGCACCGGCGCCAGGGCCAGGCGCAGAACGGCGGCGGCCGCGGCAATCCCGGCGGCGGCCAGGGCCGCAAGGCCGGCGCCAACGGCCAGAAGCCGTTCCAGGGCGCCAAGTTCGGCGGCAAGCCCGGCCAGGCGCCGCGCCGCAAGTCGCGCAACCGGCGCGGACCCGGCGGCGGCGCGCGTCACGCGGCCTGACCCCGAGACCCACACCCGAGACACCCTTCAAGCGACAGAGGAGGATTTCATCATGCCCAGCGGAACCGTGAAGTGGTTCGATGCCACCAAGGGCTTCGGCTTCATCGAGCCGGATGCCGGCGGCAAGGACGTCTTCGTCCACATCAGCGCCGTCGAGCAGGCCGGCATGCGCAGCCTGAACGACGGCCAGAAGCTCGAGTACGAGCTCGAGACCGACGCCAAGCGCGGCCGCACCTCCGCGGCCAACCTGAAGGCGCTCTGATCGCCGAGGGGCGCGCGGCCGCGGCCGCGAGGCGCCCCGGCGAGACGATGTTCCGGGCCCCGGCGGGCGTTGCCCCGCCGGGGCCCGTTGCGTTTCGGGCCTCGGATCGGCGAAGCCCTTGCCGGGCGGCCGCCCGGGCGGGCAGGCTTGCCCGGGCCATGGTTGAGCGCCACCACCCGACCGTCGGCGCCTTCGCCTTTCCGCACTACTCGCGGCGCGAACGGCAGGCCGACCTGACGATCCACATTCTGGGCGTGCTCGGCGCCCTGGCCGGCGGCCTGTGGCTGCTGCTCGGGCCCGGCCTGCGGCAGGAGACCGGGACCTGGCTGACGCTGCTCGCCTACAGCCTCGGCCTGCTCGGCGGGCTCGGCGCCTCGGCGGCCTACAACCTGGCGCCGCCGGGCCGCGGCAAGGAGCTGCTGCGGCGCGTCGACCACGCGATGATCTACCTGCTGATCGCCGCCAGCTACACGCCCTTCGCCTTCGCGCGCCTGCCGGAGCCGACGGGACCCCTGCTCGGCGCCGCGGTCTGGGTGGCAGCGGCAGCCGGCGTGCTGCTCAAGCTGCGCTACCCTCGGCGCTTCGAGCGCGTCGGCCTGGCGCTCTACCTGGCCATGGGCTGGACGATCCTGCTGGCGCTCGGCCCGCTCGTCGAGTCGGTGGCGCCGGCGACGCTCTGGCTGCTGCTCGGCGGCGGCGCGCTCTACACCGCCGGGACGCTGTTCCACGGCCTGAGCCGCCTGCCGTTCCACAACTCGATCTGGCACGGCTTCGTGCTGCTCGCCGCCGCGCTGCACTTCCTCGCGGTCACGCTGGAGATCGCCCGGGCCTGACGCGCCGGAACGAGAAAGCCCCGCTGCGCGGCGGGCAGCGGGGCTGTTCCGGTCGGGGCGCGGCAGCCGCGCGCGTCACTCCATCATCGACATCAGGTTGCCGAGCGGCAGGTAGTAGTTGACGGTGACGACCTCGGTGCCCGGGTTGCCGTCGTCGTCGAAGATGCCGCTGTTCGACAGGTGATTGATGCCGACGGTCAGGCGCGAGTAGTCCTCGAAGCGGTAGCCGAGCTCGAGCTGCGAGCGGAACTCCAGCGGATAGCCGAGGTCCTTGCCGTCGCCCTCGGCGTAGTAGCCCGGCGCGAAGCTGCCGGTCAGCACGACGTTCTCGCCGAGGTAGAAGTCCACGGCGACGCCGGCGCCCAGCCAGAAGCTGCCGTCGGTCGTCACGAAGGACGCGACCATCGGCTTGAAGATGCCCAGGAAGGTATTGCCGTCGCGGTACTCGACGCCGAAGGAGGTGGCGGTGTCGTCGTCCTGGACGACGTCGTAGTAGCCGACGTTGAAGACCAGGTGCGAGGCGTCCTTCGTGGTGAAGGACTGGGCCTGCGCCGGCTGGAGCGCAGTCCCGGCGAGCGCAAGCGAAAAGGCGGCAAAGGCCGCCGCGACGAGCTTCTTCAAGACACCAACCCCCTCGACCATCCCGAAATCACGACCGCGCGCAGTGTAGCGCCATGACTGCACAGGGCAAGTAATTGTGTCGGCTGCCTTTCGACGAGCCCGGTCTGCCGATTCGCCGGCCGGTGGTGCCGCCTGGCGCGCGCTCACACGCCCTTGAAGCGTTCCGCGGCGGCGACCAGGGCCCGGCGGATGCCGGGCTCCATCGCCGAATGACCGGCGTCGGGCACGATCTGGAAGGCGGCCTCGGGCCAGGCGTCGTGCAGCTCGGCGGCGGTCACCGTCGGGCAGACGCAGTCGTAGCGACCCTGGACGATGGCGGCCGGGATGCGCCGGATCCGGCCGATGTTGTCGAGCAGGGCGTTGGGCGGCAGGAAGATGCGGTTCTTGAAGTAGTGCGCCTCGAGCCGGGCCAGGCCGAGCGCCATGCGGTCCTCGCCGAAGGCCGCCACGGTCTCGGGGCTCGGCAGCAGGGTCGAGCAGGCGCCCTCGTAGACGCTCCAGGCGCGCGCCGCCGGCAGGTGCACGGCGGGATCGGGATCCATCAGCCGCCGGTGGTAGGCCTCCAGCAGGTCGTTGCGCTCGGCCTCGGGAACGCCGGCCGCGAAGTTCGCCCAGGCGTCGGGAAAGAACTGGCGCATGCCGTAGAGGAACCACTCGAGCTCGGTCTCGCGGCACAGGAAGATGCCGCGCAGGATCAGCGCCGAGACGCGCTCGGGGTGTGCCTGCGCGTAGGCCAGCGAGAGCGTCGAGCCCCAGGAGCCGCCGAACACGTGCCAGCGCTCGATGCCGAGTCGCTCGCGCAGCCGCTCGATGTCGGCGATCAGTGCCTGGGTGTCGTTGCCCTCGGTCTCGCCGAGCGGCCGCGAGCGGCCGGCGCCGCGCTGGTCGTGAATGACGATGCGGTAGTGGCCGGGGTCGAAGAAGCGGCGATGGTCCGGCGCCGCGCCGGCGCCGGGCCCGCCGTGCAGGAACAGGATCGGCTGGCCGTCCGGGCGGCCCGACTGTTCCCAGTAGAGCTCGTGCGGCGGGTCGACGGCGAGGCGGCCGCTCTCGTAGGGCTCGATCGGCGGAAAGAGATCGCGGGCGGCCATCGGTCCTCCGGTAGCAAGGGGCCGCCGCAGGGGAGCGACCGGCGGCCCTTATAGCCCGCGCCGCGCGGTGGGTCAGCCCCCGGCGCCGCCGCGCTGCCGGCGTGCAGCGATCCGGTGGAACGCGCTAGACTCGCGAGATGGCCAGCCCCCTCGTCCGCGCCCCGAGGCCTCTGCTGTGGATCGCCGCCCTGGCGGTCGCCGCTGCCAGCGTGGCCGGCGCCGCGGCGGCGCAGCCGTCGAACGGCGGCGCCGACCCCGATGCCGACCCCGCCGCCGCCCTCGGCTCGGCAGCCCTCGAGGCCGCCGAGACGGTCCGACCCGCGGAGGTCGTCGACGGCGACACGCTGGTGCTGGCCGACGGCCGTCTCCTGCGCCTGGCGCTGGTCGAGGCGCCCAAGCCGCCGCTCGATGCCCTCCCGGAAGACGACTGGCCGCTGGCCGCCGCGGCCCGAGCCGCGCTGGCCGCGCGCGCGCTCGGCCGCGACTGGCGGCTGGCGCCGGCCGGCACGACCGAAGACCGCTACGGCCGGCGGCTCGGGCATCTGGTCGACGGCGCCGGGCGCTGGCTCAACGCCGAGCTGGTCTCGGCCGGTCTGGCGCGGGTCGTGAGCCGGCTCGACCTGCGCCTCGGCGCGGCGGCCCTGCTGGAGGCCGAGCGGCGTGCCCGCGAGCGGCGCGTCGGGCTGTGGTCGGTCTTCGCCTACCGGGTGCTGCCGGCCGAGGAGGCACGCTTCGGGCTGAACCGCTTCGCCCTGGTCGAAGGGCGCGTGCGCGACGTCGCCGACGTGCGCGGGCGCACCTACCTCAACTTCGGCGACGACTGGCGCGAGGACTTCACGGTCAGCCTGGATGCCGCCGCCCGGCGGCTGTTCGAGCGCGAGGGCAGGGATCCGGCCGATTACCGCGGCCGCCGAATCCGCGTGCGTGGCTGGGTGCTGCCGATCAACGGGCCGATGATCGAGGTCAGCCATCCCGAGCAGATCGAGGTGCTCGAATGACCGAGGCGCGGCCGCCGCGTCGGCGCCTGCGGCTGTCGATCGCGACGGTGCTGACGCTCGGGCTGGGCGGCCTGATGCTGGCGGCCCTGGCCGCGGTGTCGCTGGTCACGCTCGGCGTCTCCGAGCGCAACACCACCGACCTGCTGCGCAAGTTCTCGGAGGTCACCATCGGCTCGATCAACCTGCAGATAGACCGCCACATCCGCACGGTCCGCGACCAGGCCGCCTTCGTCGCCGCGCAGATCGCGGAAGGGCGGGTCGCGCTGTCCGACCGCGCGAGCCTGGCCGACCTGATGGCCGGCTCGCTGGCCGGCGTGCCGCAATCCCGGGGCATGGCGGTCTTCTCCGCCGACGGCCGGGCGCTGCGCGTCGGCCGCTTCGACGACGGGATCCAGTCGATGGAGGGCGACTGGCGCGACGAGCCGGGCATCGCGCGCTTCATCGACCAGGTCGCGGCGGGCGAGGCGGCGAGCCGCCGCACCCTGTTCTGGGTCGAGCAGTTCGAGGAGACGACGATCGCCGTCGATGCGCCGATCCGCGGCGACGCGGGCTTCCTGGGCGTCGTCTCCTCCGTCGTCGGCCTGACCGAGCTGTCCGGTTTCCTGAGCGAGCTCTCGGAGCAGTACGAGGGCACCGCCTTCATTCTCTACGGTGAGCAGCGGGTGCTGGCCCACCCCAGCCTCGCCGCAGGCATGCCGGGGACCTCGCCGGAGCATCCGCTGCCGACCCTGGCCGAGGTCGGCGATCCGGTGCTGGCCGGCATCTGGGACCCGGAGCGCGAGACGATCGGCGACCTGCTGGCCGGCACCGGCCTGTCGGGACACCTGGTGGAGGTCGCGGGCGAGGACATGGTCTTCGTCTACCAGCGCCTCGAGGGCGTCAGCGCCGAGCCATGGCTCGTCGGCGCACACTTCCGCAACGAGGCGGTCGGCGCGCCGATCCGCCGGCTGATCGGCTCGGCTCTTCTCGCCCTGGCGATCGTCGTGGTCGCGCTGGCGCTGGCGGTTCTGCTCGGTCGCGCCATCGCCCGGCCGATCGGCCGCCTGGCGGACTCGGCCGCCGCGGTCGAGAGCCTCGATCTCGATCGCGTGCCGCCGCGGCTCGGCAGCTTCTTCCGCGAGATCGACGCCGCCGACCAGAGCTTCCACGCCATGCTCGGCGGCCTGCGCCAGTTCGAGACCTACGTGCCCAAGCGCCTGGTCGAGCGGCTGATGACGCTGGGCGAGGCGGCCAGCCGGGGCGAGGCGCGGGTCGTCACCGTCCTGTTCACCGATATCGTCGGCTTCACGGCGCTCGCCGAGCGCCTGCGCAGCGAGGAGGTCGCCGCCTTCCTCAACCACCACTTCGACCTGCTCGGCACCGAGATCGAGGCCGAGGAGGGCACGATCGACAAGTACATCGGCGATTCGGTCATGGCTTTCTGGGGTGCACCGCTCGAGCAGGCGGACCATGCCGCGCGCGCCTGCCGCGCGGCACGGGCGATCGCCGCCGCGGTGGCGCGCGACAACCGGGCCCGTCAGGCCGCCGGGGAGCCGCCCGTGCACCTGCGCATCGGCATCCACAGCGGACCGGCCATCGTCGGCAACATCGGCGCGGCGGGCCGGGTCAACTACACGCTGGTCGGCGACACGGTGAACACGGCGCAGCGCCTGGAGGCGCTCGGGCACGAGGTTCACGGCGAGGAGCCGGTGACCATCCTGATCAGCGGCGACACCCGCGCGCTGCTGCCGGCCGACGCGGCGGTCGAGCCGGTCGGCAGCGTGCGCCTGCGCGGGCGCAGCGGGGAGACCGAGACCTTCCGCCTCGCGGTCGATCCGCCGCGGACCTGATCAGCTCTCCAGCAGCAGGTCGAGCGGCGCCGGCGAGCGCGCTGTGATCGCCCGGCGCAGCTTGCCGAGCGCGCGGTGCTCGAGCTGACGCACCCGCTCCTTGCTGACGCCGAGCTTCTGGCCGAGCTCCTCGAGCGTCGCCCCCTCGTCGGTCAGGCGCCGCGCCTCGATGATCTGGCGTTCGCGGCCGTCGAGCGTACCCAGCGCGTCGCTCAGCCACTCGTGGCGCACGGCGCCGTCGTGGCTGATCAGGATGTTGTCCTCGGGCGAGGGCCGCTCGTCCGACAGGAAATCCTGCCACTCGTCGTCGCCCTCCTCGCCGATGCCGGCATTGAGCGACTGGTCGCTGGCCGACAGGCGCGACTCCATGGATTCCACGTCGGAGATCTCGACCCGCAGGGCCTCGGCGATCTTGCGCCGCCCGTCCTGGGTCAGCCGCTCGCCGCCGGCCTCCTCGATCTGCGCGCGCAGGCGCCGCAGATTGAAGAACAGCGACTTCTGCGCCGCCGTCGTGCCGGTCCGCACGATCGACCAGTTGCGCAGGATGAAGTCCTGGATCGCCGAACGGATCCACCAGGAGGCGTAGGTCGAGAAGCGGATGTCACGCTCCGGCTCGAAGCGCGCGGCAGCCTGCATCAGGCCGACCGAGCCCTCCTGCACCAGGTCGCTCATCGGCAAGCCGTAGTGCCGGAACTTCGCGGCGATCGCCACGACCAGGCGCATGTAGCTTCGCGTCAGCAGGTGCAGCGACCGCTCGTCGCCGTCCTCGCGCCAGGCACGGGCCAGCTCGAACTCGCGTTCGCGCGACAACAGGGGCTCGCCCATCGAGCGGCGGATGAATCCGGCATTGGCGCGTTGGGCTTCGGCTGTCTCGATCAGGGCCATGAGCACGCTCCTCGCTGGGATCTCATGGCTTCTTACGGGAGCCCGGGGAGGCCGGATCACCGCGCAGCCGGCCGCCCGGGCGCCGCAGCCTTCACACTGTCGTGAGCCAAGCAGGGCGTAAGCCAGGTCGGGCGTGAGCCAGGCCAAGCGTGAGGCAGCCCCAAGCGTGAGGCAGCCTCGGGCGCGAGGGCGGCCGCCTCAGGCCTCGAGGCTGTCGGCGAGGCTGCCGTCGGCGGTCAGGCAGGCGGCGAGCAGCGGGCCGCCATGGCCGCAGCCGCCGTCCAGGGTCAGCGTCACCGGCCCTTCGACGAGGCCCGGATGGCCGCGCTCGTGGCCACGTACGATCCGCCGGTAGCCGCCCCAGGGCTCCTGCAGCGCAGCGAAGCCGCCGCCGCCCCACCAGAAGGAATCGCGCTGCGCCTCGAGCGGTCGGCTCGGGTCGAGACCGGCATTGACGAACAGCAGCCCGCCGTCGTCGGTGAAGGCGGCACGCCGCAGGGCCCCGAAGACCTCGAAATGCCCTTCATGCGCCTGGATCGCCGCGCGCAGTTGCTGGGTCCAGCGGGTGATCCCGACGACCCCGGTCGCCGCCTGCTTGCGCGCCTCTTCGGCGGAGCCGCCGTATGCGGCCAGGGTGGCGCCGACGCCGTTGTCGAGCATCCAGGCGAGCACCGCCTTGGGGTCGTTGGCGAACTGCAGCTGCAGCAGCTTCTGCCACATCTCCTCCTGGCCGCCGCGCAGCAGCGCCACGTGGGCGGCCTCGGCGGGCTCCAGCGCCATGACGGCGCGCCGGAACAGCAGCACCTCGTCGAGCGTCTCGACGACCGCCGGGCCGTAGCCGAGCAGGTTGCCGAGGTAGACCAGCCGGTCGCCGGGCTCGAGCCGGGGCCACAGCAGGTCGTGCAGCCGGCGCAGCCGCTCGACCTCGCCGTGCACCGAGGCGACGGCCCAGACCCGGCGGCTCTCGGGCAGCGTGGCGAAGATCGGGCGGTCGCTCATGCTCGGGCGGGTCGGGCTTTCGGCACGGCCGCCGGGAGGCGGCGTTTCGAGGGACACCCCGGGACGATGGCCGGGCGCGAGGTTCTCATGATCCGAAGCAGCAGGGTTCCGCACAAGCCCCTCCCGGGCAGTGGTTCAGGCCCGCCGCGCCGGGCGGAGCCTCGCCCCCCGCGCGGAGGATCGCGCCGGGCGGGGGCGCGCCGCAAGGGGATACCGGGGAGATGGCGAAATCGGGGCCGTCGCCGCGCGCCCGCGCCGGAGGCGGGGCCGGCTGCATAACGAGAAAGGGCGCCGGCCGTTCCGGCCAGCGCCCCCTCGTCTCCGGTAACGGACCGCCGGTGGCTGCCTCAGGCCGCCTTCAGCAGCTTCTCCAGCTTCTCGGCGGCAGCGGCCTCGTCGATCTTCTCGACGGCGGCGAGCTCGCGCGCCAGGCGGTCGAGCGCCGCCTGGTACATCTGCCGCTCCGAGTAGGACTGCTCCGGCTGGTCGTCGCCGCGGTGCAGGTCGCGCACCACCTCGGCGATCGACACCGGGTCGCCCGAGTTGATCTTGGCCTCGTACTCCTGGGCGCGGCGCGACCACATGGTACGCTTGGCGCGGCTGCGGCCCTTCAGGGTCGTCAGGGCGGTGTCCATCATCTTGCGCGAAGACAGCCGGCGCAGGCCCGAGTTGTGCGCCTTCTCCACCGGGACCCGCAGGGTCATGCGGTCTTTCTCGAACTTGATGATGATCAGTTCGACCGTGACCTCGGCGATCTGCTGGGTCTCGATGCCCGTGATCTTGCCGACGCCGTGCGTCGGGTAGACGACGTAATCACCTGTGGAGAACTCGAGCTTCTTCGACATGAGTGTTTTCGGACTCCGTTGCTCTTGTCGGACTGTCCGGACGAGTGGACCGTCCGGACCCGGCAGCGTACGGCCGCCGCCACCGCAAGGGACGAAATCGATCGGTGCGCCTGTGGAAGTCACGGAGCACGGGTCGAGCTTGCCACTGCGGCGAGAACGGACGGCGACGCCTAGCTTTCAAGACGACGCTCTATAGGATGCACTACGCGCACCCGAAATGAACGTTACCAATATACTACATAAGGCGCTGCAATACAACAGAAGCCGCTCATAGGCGCCATGCGCCGGCGGCACGGCGGCGCCGCAGCGGTCGCGCTCCGTCCCGATCAGCCCGTCCGCGGCGAGAGCGCGAACGCCGGCGCGCTCAGGAACCCTGGCCGGGGTTCGCCGTGAAGTACTTCTCGTACTTGTTGTCCTCGCCCTTGTGCTCTTCCGCGTCGGCCGGCGGCGTGCCCTTGCGGTTGATGTTCGGCCAGGTCTCGGAGAAGTCCTTGTTGACCTCGAGCCACTTGTCGGCCTCGGGATCGCTGTCGGGAATGATCGCCTCGGGCGGGCACTCGGGCTCGCAGACGCCGCAGTCGATGCACTCGTCGGGATGGATGACGAGCATGTTCTCACCCTCGTAGAAGCAGTCGACCGGACAGACTTCCACGCAATCCATGTACTTGCACTTGATGCAGGCTTCGGTAACGACGTACGTCATCGAGTATTCTCCTGAGCGACCGCCCGTCCTGCGGCCCCCGCGCGCCGCCCCCTTCCGTGCGGGACGCGGTCGACGAGGACCCGTCGAAGACGGCGGCGATCCTAGTCCTCCAATCCGAGCCGCGAAAGCACGCGTTTGCGGGCCGTGCCACTCTCGCGGTCGCTGACATAAAGCAGTCCGGCGACCCGGCGCATCAGGCTGGCTTCGTGATCGTGCAGCTTGCCGTCGGCATAGACGACCTCCCACAGATCCTCGATCAGGGCAAGCCGCGCGTCGTAGTCGAGGCCGTCCTTCAGCTGGCGCGCCATGCCGTAGATCTCGACCTTGTCCGAGGCCTCCTCGGCGGCGCGTCCGACCATTGCCTCGGCCTCCGCCTGGGGCAGGTCGAACTGCCGGGCCAGGGCGGCGCCGATCGCGTGGCGCTCCTCGGCGTCGATCTCGCCGTCCATGATCGCCGCCTCGGCCATCAGCGAGGCCGCGGCGCGGTGCAGGTCGCTCTCCGCGGAGCCGCCGCCGGCCTCGCCGCCGCGGTCGCTGAGCATCGCCTTCAATCGGTCGAGCATCGGTTCTCTTGCGCTGTGTCTCGGATATCCCTGCGGAAGGGCCTCACGCTTGCATCTGGGAAGCCGGACCCGAGTCCGCCAGAGCGTCGCCCGGCCGCACCGCCAGGTCGCCGGCCAGGGCGCTGCCGATCAGGGCCCGGCTTTCGGGCAGACCGTAGAGCGCGAAGAAGGAGCCGAGCCGCGGCCCCTGCTCCTGGCCGAGCAGGATCTCGTAGCAGGCCCTGAACCAGTCGCGCAGCGTCGGGAAGGTCGCATCGTGGCGCTTGCCGACCTCGTACACGACGTTCTGGATCGACTCGGAGTCGGCGTCGAGCGCCAGCAGCTCGAGCTCGTGTAGCAGCTCGCCGAGCGCCGCGGCCTCCGGCTCCGTCGCCCGCCGGTAGGCCTTGGTCGGCAGCACGAAGTCGCGGTAGTAGGCGATCGCGTAGCCGACCAGCTTGTCGAGCAGCGGGTCGCTCTCCGGCGTCGCCTCCGGCGCGTAGCGGCTGATGAAGCCCCAGAGCACCGCCTTGTCCTCGGCGTTCGCGGTGCCGACCAGGTTGAGCAGCAGCGAGAAGGAGATGTCGGTCTGCTCGGGCTCGGCGCCGGGCAGGGCCGCCTGGATGTGCCAGGCCGGGTTCTCCAGCCGCCGCGCCGGCTCCTCGCCGGCGATCGCCCGGGTGTGCTTCAGGTAGTCGTCGACGGCGCGCGGGATGACGTCGAAGTAGAGCCGCTTGGCGGCGCGCGGCTTCTGGTACATGAACAGGGCCAGGCTCTCCGGCGGGCCGTACTGCAACCACTCGTCGACCGACAGGCCGTTGCCCTTGGACTTGGAGATCTTCTTGCCCTCCTCGTCGAGGAACAGCTCGTAGTTGAAGCCTTCCGGCGGCCGGCTGCCCAGGATCGAGCAGATCCGGGAAGCCAGCTTCACCGAGTCGATCAGGTCCTTGCCGGACATCTCGTAGTCGACGCCGAGCGCGTGCCAGCGCATGCCCCAGTCGGGCTTCCACTGCAGCTTGCAGTGGCCGCCGGTGACCGGCAGCTCGGTACGGGTGCCGTCCTCGTCGTCGAAGACGACGGTGCCGGCCCCGGCGTCGTGCTCGAGGATCGGCACCTGCAGGACGCGCCCGCTCTTCGGCGAGATCGGCAGGAAGGGGCTGTAGCTCTGCTGCCGCTCCTCGCGCAGGCTCGGCAGCATCACCTCCATGATCGCGTCGTAGTGGCGCAGCACCGCCAGCAGCGCCGCGTCGAAGCGACCCGAGCGGTACCAGTCGGAGGACGACTGGAACTCGTACTCGAAGCCGAAGGAATCGAGGAAGCCGCGCAGCATCGCGTTGTTGTGGTGGCCGAAGGATTCGTACTTGCCGAAGGGGTCGGGCACCTTGGTCAGCGGCTTGTGCAGGTGCTCGGCGACCAGCGCCTTGTTCGGGATGTTGTCCGGCACCTTGCGCAGGCCGTCCATGTCGTCGGAGAAGCAGAACAGCCGGGTCGGGATGTCGCTCATGCGCTGGAAGGCGTTGCGCACCATGGTCGTGCGCACGACCTCGCCGAAGGTGCCGATGTGCGGCAGGCCCGAGGGGCCGTAGCCGGTCTCGAACAGCACGTAGCCCTTGTCCGGCGCCTTGCCGCCGGTGCGCTCGAGCAGCTTGCGCGCCTCCTCGAAGGGCCAGGCGCGCGCCTCGAGCGCCCACGCGCGCTCCTCCAGGTCGCGCCCGGCGCGGGTCGGCTGCTGCTGGTCTTCAGACATGGTCCGCTGGTCCTCGACAGGGTCTGCCGCGCCCGCCGGGCCCGGCGCTGCCGGGCCGGCTCCGCTACTGGCGTGAAGGCTGCGAAGCTAGGCACCCGCCCGCGGCACGTCAACGCGCCAGGGCCCGGGCTCCCGGTCGGCAGGCTCCCGGCCCGCCGAGGGCTCGCCTCCCCTGGCCAGACTCGACCACGCCCCTATACTGCGGCGCGATGAGCGACAGCGACACGGTCGAGGGCTTCGGTGGGGCCGCGCCAGGCGGCGGCCCGGGCCGGGCGACGCCGGGCGCCCCGGCGGCGCTGGTGGCCGGTCGCGGCCAGGCACTGTGGCTGAGCCCGGACGGCGAGATCGAAACGCTGTCGGCGCGCGAGGCGGGCGCCCGCGCGGCCGCCGAGCCGCCGCTGCTGTGCCACGCACCGGCGACGGCGCGGCGGCTCGGGCTCGACCGCCTGGCCGGCTACGACCTGCTGGAGCTCTTCGCTTTCGTGCGCCCCGCCGCCTTCTGCGCGCCGACGCCGCGCGGGCTGGCGCTGGCGCTCGGCCTCGCGCCGCCGGAGAGCCTGGAGGAGCGCGCGCTGACCCTGGGCCTCGCGGCCGAGCGCCTGCTGCGCGAGATGGCGGCGCGCGCCTTCGAGGACGCGGCGGCGCGCGGCATCGCCTTCACCATGGCGCGCGGCGGCTGGCGCTGGGGCCCGCCGCTGCTGCAGGCGCTGGGCGAGAGTACCGATACGGCGCCGCGTGCCGGCCAGGGCTACGCGGTCTGGGAACGCATGGGCGAGTGGGCCGAGCACGCCCCACCGGCGCAGCCCTCCAGCCTGCCGGTCGATCCCGCAGCCGCCCGGCGGCGCCTCGCCGAACTGCTCGGCGAGGAGGCCGAGCCGCGCCCGCAGCAGGCCGACTACGCCGAGGCGATCAGCCGCGCCTTCGCGCCGCGCGACGCCGAGGACGCGCCCAACGTCGTGCTCGCCGAGGCCGGCACCGGCGTCGGCAAGACGCTCGGCTACATCGCGCCGGCCAGCCTCTGGGCCGAGCAGAACGAGGGCGCGGTCTGGCTGTCGACCTACACCCGCAACCTGCAGCGCCAGATCGACGGCGAGCTGGCGCGCCTCTATCCGCAGCCGGCCGAGAAGCGCCGTCGCGTCGTCGTCCGCAAGGGCCGCGAGAACTACCTCTGCCTGCTGAACTACGCCGAGCAGGCGCGCTCGGTCGCGCTGAAGGGCGGCGAGACGGCGATCGGACTCGGCCTGATGGCGCGCTGGGCCGGCGCGACGCGCGACGGCGACATGGTCGGCGGCGACTTCCCCGGCTGGCTCGCCGACCTCATCGGCCGGGGCCGCTCGCTGGGCCTCACCGACCGGCGCGGCGAATGCGTCTTCTCGGCCTGCGAGTTCTACCGCAAGTGCTTCATCGAGAAGTCGGTGCGCCGCGCCAGGCAGGCGCGCCTGGTCGTCGCCAACCACGCGCTGGTGCTGATCCAGGCCGCGCTGGGCGGCGACGAGGACGGCCAGGTGCCGGCCGAGATCGTGTTCGACGAGGGCCACCATCTGTTCGACGCGGCCGACGGCGCCTTCGCCGCCCACCTCAGCGGGCGCGAGGCGAGCGAGCTGCGGCGCTGGCTGCTCGGCGCCGAGGGCCGGCGCAGCGCCTCGGCGAGCCGGCTGCGCGGCCTCAAGCGGCGGCTCGAGGACCTCGCGGCCGCCGATCCGGCGCTCGAGGAGGAGCTGGAGCAGGCGCTGCGGGCCGCGCGGGCCCTGCCTGGCGAGGGCTGGCACGAGCGCCTGGCCCACGGCACCGTCGAGGCTTCGGCGCCGCCGAATCCCACGGAAGCCTTTCTTCTGCGTCTGCGCCAGCAGGTCCTGGCGCGCGCCAGCAAGGCCGGCGAGGGCTACTCGCTGGAGTGCGAGGTCGAGCCGCTGGTCGAGGGGCTGGACGAGGCGGCCGAACGGCTCGACGCCGCCCTGGAGCGCCTGCAGGCACCGCTGGCGGCGCTGCGCAAGCGCCTGCTCGCCAAGCTCGACCAGGAGGCCGACACGCTCGACAGCGAGACCCGGCGGCGCGTCGAGGGCGCGGCGCGCAGCCTGGAGAAGCGGGCGCTGATGCCGCTCGGCGCCTGGCGCGGCATGCTCGCCAGTCTGGCCGAGGAGACGCCGCCGGACTTCGTCGACTGGTTCGCGCTCGAGCGCATCGAGGGCCGCGAGATCGACGTCGGCTACCGCCGTCACTGGCTCGACCCCGGCCAGCCCCTGGCGCGGGCGGTGCTGTCGCGGGTCCAGGGCGCGGTGGTCACCTCGGCGACCCTGACCGACCGCAGCGACGACCCCGAGGCCGACTGGCGCACTGCCGAGCAACGCAGCGGCGCCAGCCACCTGGCGGCGCCGGCGCTGCGGCTGCGCGTCGATTCGCCCTTCGACTATCCGGCCCAGACCCGGGTGTTCGTCGTCACCGACGTGCGCAAGGACGACATGGACCAGGTCGCGGCGGCCTTCCGCGAGCTGTTCCTGGCGGCGCGCGGCGGCGGCCTCGGCCTGTTCACGGCGATCTCGCGGCTCAAGGCGATCCACGCCCGGATCGCGGCGCCGCTGGCGGCCGGCGGGCTCGACCTCTACGCCCAGCACCTCGACGGCCTCGACGTCTCGACCCTGGTCGAGGTGTTCCGCGCCGAGCCGGATTCCTGCCTGCTCGGCACCGACGCGGTGCGCGACGGCGTCGACGTGCCGGGCCGGGCGCTGCGGCTGATCGTCTTCGACCGCGTGCCCTGGCCGCGACCGAGCCTGATCCACAAGGCCCGGCGCAGCCAGGCCGGCGGCCGCGGCTACGACGATCGCCTGACCCGACTGCGGCTGCGCCAGGCCTTCGGCCGCCTGGTGCGCCGCGGGGACGACCGCGGCGTGTTCGTGCTGCTCGACCCGATGATGCCGACGCGCCTGGCGACGGCCTTCCCCGAGGGCGTGCCCTACGCCCGGGTCGGCCTCGCCCAAGCGATCGCCGAGACCGCGGCCTTCCTGACGCCGCCCGCGCCGCCGGCCTGACGCCGGCGGCCGCCGAGGCGGAGCGGGCGGGCCGGAACCAAGCGGCGCCGTCGCAATTCGCTACAAGAATCCGATTGTTCGAGGTCCGACATGCGGCAATGCTCGGGCCTCCGGCCCGGGCCATGGTGCACGGGACCGGTGGCAGCCAGGGGGTGCGAGATGGCTCGACGTCCGGGACGATGGCAGAGCGCGGCCTGACGCCCTATCGATTCCTGCGCCGCTCCCTCGGCGGCGCCGCCGCCCAGGCCGCGGCACTGCCGCCGCCGCGCGGCGAGGTGCTGTTCCGGCGCTGCGAGCCCGAGGGCTCCCTGGCTCGGGTCCTCGCCTACTGGCGCCGGCGCCGCGGCGGGAACGCCATGCCGCGCCGCCAGGACATCGATCCCGTGGACATCCCGAGCCTGCTGCCCTTCGTCATCCTGCTCGACGTCGTCGGCGACCCGCCGCGCTTCCGCAAGCGCCTGGTGGGTTCCGGAATCGTCCAGAAGGAGGGCGTCGAATCGACCGGCCAGTGGCTCGACGAGGGCGTCAACCCGGTGATCCGGGACGAGGTCATCCGACAGCACGTCGAAGCCACGCGGTCGCCCGCCGGCAGCTGCTATGCCGTCGAGTTCACCGGCAACGACGGCAAGCTCTACAGCTACCATCGGCTGCTGCTGCCGCTGTCGAGCGACGGCGAGAAGGTCGACATGCTGTTCGGCGGCGTCCGCTTCCTGCCGGCCATGCTGCCCGAGCGCGGCTGCTGGCGCCCCAGCTAGGTCGTCCCCGCCAAGTCGTCCCCGCCACGCCTTCCCCACCGGCGCGGTCGGAGGGCGCCCGCTCGGGAAGCTGCTTGACCGGCGGGTGGTTGGTCAGAGCCCCGGCAGGCAGGTGTCCACGGGAAGCCGTCCGGCGAGCGGGCTGCGCGCCTCCAGGTGAACGACCGACAGGCCGACCGGCTGGGTCTGGTAGAGATAGAAGTCGACGACGCACTGCCTCGAGCGGTACTGCCAGACCTCGGCCGGCGGCTCGCGCCGGCGCTGCGCGGGCGGCCCGAAGGCCTGCAGCAGCGTGGTGTCGGTGGCGCCGACCAGCTGCTCGGACTCGTAGCTCTCGGCCGAGGAGCCGACGCCCGGGAGCAGGGCGAGCTGCTCCGACGAGCAGGCCGTCAGACCCGCCAACATCATCGCCGCTCCGAAGGCAAGCGCCCCCCGGTTCATCGCACCTCATCGGATCGGCGCCGTCCCGGTCCGAGGCGACCCGGGCGGCGCGATCAACGCCACGGTCAGTCCGCGATTCCCGCCCCGCACCGCGGCCGGTGCGGGGCGATCGCGGTCTAGTTGGCCGCGGCCTCAGGCTTGGCCGCGGCCTCCTCCTTCTCGCCCTCGCGCGCGCCGGCCTGCGACCCGGCGGTCGCCGAGGGGACGGAGCCGCCCGTCTCGACCGCCTTCGGGCCGCTCGGCTTGGCGGCGGCGCCGGACTGGTCCAGTTCCTCGATGGTGCCGCGCACGCGACCGCCGCGCTCGATCTCCATCTCGGCGTACTTCAGCGTGCCCTCGATCAGGCCGCTGCCGTGCAGGCTGAGCACCTCGCGCACGGTCAGCTCGCCCTCGAAGGTGCCGCTGATCTCGGCGCGGTCGACGATGGCGCGACCCTTGAACAGGCCGCTCTCGGCGACGACCAGGTCCTGGGCGCCGGTCAGGTCAGCCTCGACCTGGCCCTCGACGACCAGCTTCTCGCAGGCCGTGATCTCGCCGGACAGGCGGATGCCCTTGCCGACGGTCAGCTTCTTGCCTTCGGTCTCTTCGATCGTCTTGCTCGGTGCCACGGGGCGGGCCTCCTGTGTCGGGCGTCGCAGGGGTTCACGGATCGGCGGCGTGGGCTGCCGCTCGAGCACGGCAGCGGCATCGGGCCGGCTGCTGCGCGCGGCGCCGGCTTCCCGGTTGGTCGTCTCGGCGGCGGCGTTGTCCATACGCTCGTCTCCGGTCCCGCTCTTGCGTCGTCCGAACATCGGCTTTTCGTCCCTTCTCTGGTCGAATACTTCAATCGCCGGCCGCGCCGCCAGTCTTTTCGGGCCCTGACGCCGAATCGCTCGGGCCGATTCAGTCGTGCCCTCCTCAGCTTCCGCGACGCATCCGCTCGAAGCGATGCAGCATGAAGGCCGTGGCCACGACCGGCGTGATGATGTTGATCACCGGCAGCGTCAACAATAAGGCAATGACCGCCCCACCGATAAAAACCCGGCCGCTGTTCCGCTTGCGCAGCGCCCGCGACTCTGCGGGTCCCAGGCGCCGGACGGCGACCAGCTCGAAGTACTCGCGCCCGAACAGGTAGCCGTTCAGCGCATAATACAGCAAAACGTTGGTCGGGGGGATAAAGAGCAACACCAAATAAAGCGGCAGGACCAGCAGGTTGAGGCCGATCGTCACGCCCGCGAAGCGCAGGCCGTCGGCGATCTCCTCCATCAGGGGCGGTTCGCGCGCCGGTGCCAGGCCCGGATAGTGCCGCGCCTCGACGGCCCGGCAGATGTCGTCGAGCAGGAACGACAGCACGGTCGCCACGATCGCCGGGAACAGGAAGAAGGAGACCAGCAGCAGGGCGCTGATCCAGGCCAGGCCGAACAGCAGCTCGACGACGTCGAGCAGCACGCCCTCGACGCCCAGGCCCTGGATCCAGACGACCAGCGCATCGCCGGCGTAGCTCAGCCCGAAGCCGGCGGCCACCCACAGCGCGACGAAGGTCAGCAGCGAGAAGAACAGCGCACGCCAGAGCACGCCGCGCGCGGCGGGATCCGACAGCTGCCCGAAGGCCTTTGAGAGATCGGAGATCATGGCCTGGAATGCATAGCGCGCCGCTTGCTGCAACGCAAAAGATGAAATCGCCGCCGCAAGCTGCTATAGGGCGCCCCGAATTCCGCGAAAACGGAGGTAACGGATGCAGCCGGGCAACCTGGATGTCGTCGGCATTGGCAACGCGATCGTCGATGTCCTGACCCACGCCGAGGACGCTTTCCTCGAGCAGCAGTCGCTGGACAAGGGCGGCATGACCCTGATCGACACGGCGCGCGCCGAAGCGCTCTACGCCGCCATGGGCCCCGCCGTCGAGAGCTCCGGCGGCTCGGCCGCCAACACCATGGCCGGCCTGGCCTCGCTGGGCGCCAGCGGCGGCTTCATCGGCAAGGTCCGCGACGACCAGCTCGGCGGCATCTTCCGCCACGACATCACCTCGGGCGGCACGGTCTACCGCAACGATCCGGCGACCGAGGGCGAGCCGACGGCGCGCTGCCTGATCTTCGTGACGCCCGACGCGCAGCGCACCATGGCGACCTACCTTGGCACCTCGATCACCTTCGGGCCCGAGGACCTCGACCTGGAGCTGGTGCGCGCCGGCAAGATCCTCTACCTGGAGGGCTACCTCTGGGACGCGCCGCCGGCCAAGGAGGCCTTCCTGAAGGCGGCCGAGGCGGCGCGCGAGGCCGGCGCCAAGATCGCGCTCAGCCTGTCCGACGCCTTCTGCGTCGAGCGCCACCGCGACTCCTTCCGCGAGCTGGTCGACGGCCACGTTGACATCCTCTTCGCCAACGAGACCGAGATCCTCTCGCTCTACGAGGCCAAGAGCTTCGAGTCGGCGGTCGACGCGGTGCGCGGCCACTGCGAGGTCGCGGCGCTGACGCGCAGCGAAAAGGGCTCGCTGGTGCTGTCCGGCGACGAGGCTTTCAAGGTCGAGGCGATGAAGCTCGGCGAGCTGGTCGACACGACCGGCGCCGGCGACGCCTACGCCGCCGGCTTCCTCTACGGCTACTCCAAGGGCTTCGACCTCGCGGCCTGCGGCCGCTACGGCTCCCTGGCAGCCGGCGAGGTGATCACCCATATGGGTCCCCGACCGGAGCGTTCGCTGGCCGAGCTGGCCAAGGAAAAGCTCGCCTGACCCCGACCGGCGCCGCCGCGGGGCAGCTATCCCCGGCGCGGCGCCGGCCCCTTTCTCTTTGACCTCGAAGGAACCACCATGCGCGACGACCTGCGCAACCTGGCGATCATCGCCCACGTCGACCACGGCAAGACCACCCTGGTCGACCAGCTGCTCCGGCAGTCCGGCGCCCTACGCGCCAACCAGCAGGTCGCCGAGCGTGCCATGGACTCCAACGACCTGGAGCGCGAGCGCGGCATCACGATCCTGGCCAAGTGCACCTCGGTCGAGTGGAAGGGCGTGCGCCTGAACATCGTCGACACGCCGGGCCACGCCGACTTCGGCGGCGAGGTCGAGCGCATCCTCTCGATGGTCGACGGCGTGCTGCTGCTGGTCGACGCGGCCGAGGGGCCGATGCCGCAGACCAAGTTCGTCACCATGAAGGCGCTGGCCCACGGCCTGAAGCCGATCGTCGTGGTCAACAAGGCCGACAAGCCCGAGGCCCGGCCCTACGAGGTGCAGGACGAGGTCTTCGACCTCTTCGCCGCGCTCGGCGCCAGCGACGAGCAGCTCGACTTCCCGACGCTCTTCGCCTCGGCCAAGCAGGGCTGGGCGGTCGCCGAGCCGGATGCGCCGCGCGAGAACATGGACGCGCTGTTCGACCTGATCGTCGAGCGCGTGCCGGCGCCGAAGACCGAGGAGGGCGCGTTCCGCATGCTGGCGACGACCCTGGAGGCCGATCCCTTCCTGGGCCGCATCCTGACCGGGCGCATCCTCTCAGGCACCGCGCGCATGAACACCACCGTCAAGGCGCTGGGCCGCGACGGCAAGGAGCTGGAGCGCGCGCGCCTGACCAAGCTGCTGGCCTTCCGCGGCCTGGAGCGCGTCGCCGTCGAGGAGGCCTCGGCCGGCGACATCGTGGCGATCGCCGGCCTGCCCGGCGCGACCGTCGCCGACACCATCTGCGACCTCTCGGTCGACGCGCCGATCGCCTCGCAGCCGATCGACCCGCCGACCCTGGCCATGACCTTCTCGGTCAACGACTCGCCCTTCGCGGGCAAGGAGGGCGAGAAGGTGACCAGCCGCCTGATCCGCGCGCGCCTGCTGCGCGAGGCCGAGGGCAACGTCGCGATCCGCATCACCGAGACCGCCGACAAGGACGCCTTCGAGGTCGCCGGGCGCGGCGAGCTGCAGCTCGGCGTGCTGATCGAGAACATGCGCCGCGAGGGCTACGAGCTGTCGATCAGCCGGCCGCGCGTGCTGTTCAAGAGCGAGAACGGCCAGCGCCTGGAGCCGATCGAGGAGGTCCAGGTCGACGTCGACGAGGAGTACTCGGGCGTCGTGGTCGAGAAGATGAGCCAGCGCAAGGCCGAGCTGCAGGAGATGCGGCCGTCGGGCGGCGGCAAGCAGCGCCTAGTGTTCCACGCGCCGGCGCGCGGCCTGATCGGCTACCACGGCGAGTTCCTGACCGACACCCGCGGCACCGGCATCATGCACCGCGTGTTCCACTCCTATGCGCCCTACAAGGGCCCGATCCCGGGCCGGCGCAACGGCGTGCTGATCTCCAACGCGACCGGCGAGGCCGTGGCCTACGCGCTGTGGAACCTGGAGGATCGCGGGCTGATCTTCGTCGAGCCCGGCACCCCGGTCTACGAGGGCATGATCATCGGCGAGCACAGCCGCGGCAACGACCTCGAGGTCAACCCGCTGAAGGCCAAGCAGCTGACCAACATCCGCGCCTCCGGCAAGGACGAGGCGGTGCGCCTGACGCCGCCGACGCGCTTCGCCCTGGAGCAGGCCCTGGCCTACGTCGAGGAGGACGAGCTGGTCGAGGTCACGCCGGCCTCGATCCGCCTGCGCAAGCGCCTGCTCGACCCGCACGAGCGCAAGAAGGACCTGCGCCGCAAGGAGGCCGAGGCCGGCTGAGGTCGGGACAAGCTAGCAAGGCCTAGCGAGACCGGCCCCCTTCAGCCTTCTGCCAACAGGCGCTCGACAGCACTGCGCAACTCCGGCAGGTCCCGTTTGAGGACCTGCCAGAGCAGCCGCGTGTCGATTTCGTCGTAGTCGTGGGCGATGCGATGGCGCAGCGCTCGGACGCTCGGACGCTCGGCCAGGGGATGGCGGACTCTCTCGCGAGTGTCATGGCATCGATGCGCCCGACAGCCTCGCCGATGACCAACAAGCCGTAGAAGGCCACGCGCGTCTTCTCGATGCTGGCGTCGAAGTCCTCGAAGGCCTGCGGCATGAGCCGGTCGAGCAGGTCGATTTCCTCGACGATCCGAAGCAGCGCGTCGCGCTCCCGCGTCATAGCGCGACGGCGTCGGCCTCGGCTCGCGCTGCCACCGGTGCCCGCAGCGCCCTGTCGCTGTGCAGGTCCACGCGAACCCCGCAGCGTGACTCCAGCTCGAGGGCGATCGAAACCAGGTCGAGGTAGCTTCTGCCCTCCTCCATCTCGACAAGCAGGTCGAGATCGCTGTCCGGGCGCGCGTGGCCGCGCGCCCGCGAGCCGAAGATGCGCACCCGGCGTCCGCCGTGGCGCGCGGCGACGGACTTGATCGACTCCGGGTCGAGGCCCTCGGGAAGCTGCGGTCGGCGGTCCATGAGCGTGATCATAGCACGACCTCAGCCCCCCAGCGCCCGCCAGCCGATGTCGCGGCGGCAGAAGCCGCCGGGCCAGTCGATGCGCTCGACCGCCTGGTAGGCGCGGGCCTGGGCCTCCTTCAGCGTCGGCCCCAGGGCGGCGACGCCGAGCACGCGGCCGCCGGCCGCGGTCAGGCGGCCGTCGCGCGCCCAGGTCGTGCCGGCGTGGAAGAGCGTGACCCCCTCGACCTGCGCCGCCTGCTCCAGGCCGCGGATCTCGCCGCCCTTCTCGTAGGCGCCGGGATAGCCCTTCGCGGCCATGACCACGACGATCGCGGCCTCGTCGGTCCAGCGCAGGTCGAAGTCGCGGAGCTGGCCGTCGGCGGCGGCGACCAGCGCCGGCAGCAGGTCGCTCTTGAGCCGCAGGATCAGCACCTGGCACTCGGGGTCGCCGAAGCGCACGTTGTGCTCGAGCAGCCGCGGCGTGCCGTCGGGCGCGATCATCAGCCCGGCGAAGAGCACGCCCCTGAAGGGTGCGCCCTCGGCCTTCATGGCGGCGACCGTCGGCTCGACGATCTCGGCCATGACCCGGGCCTGCAGGGCCGGGGTCAGCGCCGGCGCCGGCGAGTAGGCGCCCATGCCGCCGGTGTTCGGCCCCTGGTCGCCGTCGAAGGCGCGCTTGTGGTCCTGGGCACCGGCCAGCGGCAGCGCGCGCGTGCCGTCGCAGAGCGCGAAGAAGGAGACCTCCTCGCCCTCGAGGAACTCCTCGACCACGACCTCGTGGCCGGCGGCGCCGAAGCGGCCGCCGACCAGCGCCTCCTCGATCGCCGCCTCGGCCTCTTCCAGGCTCTCGGCCACGGTGACGCCCTTGCCGGCGGCGAGGCCGTCGGCCTTGACCACGACCGGCGCGCCGAGCTCGCGGGCCAGCTGCTTGGCGGCCTGCGGGTCGGTGAAGCGGCCGTAGCGCGCGGTCGGGATGCCGTGACGCGCGCAGAGGTCCTTCATGAAGCCCTTGGAGCCCTCCAGGCGCGCCGCCGCGGCGCTCGGGCCGAAGGCCTTGATGCCCTTGGCCTCCAGGCGGTCGACCAGGCCGAGCACCAGCGGCTGCTCGGGGCCGACGACGACCAGGTCGAGCTTCTGCTCGACGGCGAAGGCGACCAGCGTGTCGACGTCGTCGGCGGCGATGTCGAGGCACTCGGCATCCTCGGCGATGCCGGCGTTGCCCGGCGCGCACCACAGCTTCTCGCAGAGCGGCGAGGCCGCGATCGCCCAGCAGAGCGCATGCTCGCGGCCGCCGCCGCCGACCACCAGGATTCGCATGCCGATCCCTCGTCGTTGTTCCGCGTCGATTTTCCTCGCCGGCCGGTTTGTCCGGCGCGGCCGGTCTTGTAGCATAGGCCCCGGCTGAGCCCATGAGCGATCTCGACCCCCCCTTCCCCGGCCTGCAAGACGGCCCTTCCGGCGGCCCTCCCGGCAACACGCCGGGCGGCGCGGCGGCCGGCAATCTGCCCGAGGTCTCGGTCTCGGAGATCAGCCGGGCGATCAAGCGCACGCTCGAGGACCGCTTCGACCGGGTCCGCGTGCGCGGCGAGATCTCCGGCTTCAAGCGCGCCGCCTCCGGCCACCTCTACATGAGCCTGAAGGACGCCGACGCGGCGATCGACGCGGTCTGCTGGAAGGGCACCGCCGGGCGCCTGTCGCTGAAGCCCGAGGACGGCATGGAGGTGGTCGCCACCGGCCGCATCACCACCTTCCCCGGCCGCTCCAAGTACCAGCTGGTCGTCGACTCGCTGGAGCTGGCCGGCGAGGGCGCGCTGCTCAAGCTGCTCGAGGACCGCCGGCGCAAGCTCGCCGAGGAGGGCCTCTTCGCCGAGGAGCGCAAGCGGCCGCTGCCCTACCTGCCCGAGATCATCGGGGTCGTCACCTCGCCGACCGGCGCCGTCATCCGCGACATCCTGCACCGCCTCGCCGACCGCTTCCCGCGCCACGTCCTGGTCTGGCCGGTGCTGGTCCAGGGCGAGGGCGCGGCCGAGCAGGTCGCGCGCGCGATCCGCGGCTTCAACGGCCTCGACCCGCAGGGCGCCGTGCCGCGGCCCGACGTGCTGATCGTGGCGCGCGGCGGCGGCTCGCTGGAGGACCTCTGGGCCTTCAACGAGGAGGTCGTGGTGCGCGCCGCGGCCGAATCCGGGATCCCGCTGATCTCGGCGGTCGGGCACGAGACCGACACGACGCTGATCGACTACGCCTCCGACCGCCGGGCGCCGACGCCGACGGCGGCCGCCGAGATCGCCGTGCCGGTGCGCGGCGAGCTGGTCGCGACGCTGCTCGACCTGGAGCGCCGCAAGCTCGGCGCCGGCCAGCGCCTGCTCGCCGAGCGCGCGACCGCGGTCGAGAGCCTGGGCCGCGGCCTGCCCGACCCGGTGCGCCTGCTCGGCGAGAAGAGCCAGGCGCTGGACGAGCGGGTCGAGCGCCTGGCCCTGGCCTGGCGCGGCTTCCTGCAGGCCCGCGCGGCGCGCGCCGGCGAATGGGGCGCGCGCCTGCCGCATCCGCGCCAGCAGATCGCCTACGCCGAGCGCAGCCTCGGCGAGATCGGCCAGCGCCTCGCCGGGCTGTCGCCGCGCCTGACCCTGCCGGCCCGGCGCGCGCTCGCCGAGGTCGAGGCCGACCGGCGGCTCGAGCTCTGCACCCGGCGCCAGCTCGACAAGGCCGCCGAGGCCGTCGAGGCCTGGGGCGCGCGGCTGGAGACGGTGTCCTACGAGAAGACCCTGGAGCGCGGCTTCGCCGTGGTGCGCGACGCCGAGGGCGTGGTCGTCACCCGCGTCGCCGGCGTCGCCGCCGGCACCGCCCTGGAGATCCAGTTCGCCGACGGCCGCACCCCGGCCGTCGCCGGCAGCGGCGGCGGCGCGCCGCCGAAGAAGAAGGCGCCGCCGCCCGCGCCCAAGCAGGAGCAGCTGTTCTAGCGAGCGCTGGTCCCAGCCCAGTCCTCCTTCAGTCCTGTCGCGACCCTTTCCCCTTGGTCGTCATTCCCGCGAAGGCGAGAGCTCTGCGAAAGCTGGTGCGGCTCGGGGTGTTGTGATTCGCTTGGACAGGCTGTCGAGGAGGCTTGTTATGGGCGGTCAGTCGAGCTTCGTGGATGCCTTTCTGCCGGCGGGTTTTGGTCGGAACGCACGGTTGGAGCGGATTTCGGGGCTTCTGGATTGGTCGCGACTGGAGGCGCTGCTTCGTGCGGTGCGCTCGGGCGAGGTCGGGCGGCCGCCCTACGCGGCGCTGGCGATGTTCCGGGCGCTGCTGTTGCAGCAGTGGTACGGGCTGTCGGACCCGGGCCTGGAGGAGGCGCTGCAGGACCGGGTGTCGTTCCGTCGGTTCTGCGGCTTCGCGCTGGACGAGGCGAGCCCGGACGAGACGACGATCTGCCGGTTCCGCAATGCGCTCAAGGAGGCGGGCCTCGGCGAGGCGCTGTTCGCCGAGGTGGCGCGCCAGCTCGAGGCAGGAGGCTACATGGTCAAGAGCGGCACGCTGATCGACGCCTCGCTGGTTGCCAGCGCGGTGCGGCCGCCGCGCGATGGCTCGACGCCCAAGGGCACGGAGAGCCGCTCGGCGCAGGACCCGGACGCCAACTGGACGCGCCGTGGGCCGAGCCGCAGCCTGTTCTTCGGCTACAAGCTGCATCTCGGCGTCGACCAAGGCTCGGGGCTGATCCGCAGCCGCGAGCTGACGCCGGCCAAGGTCTACGAGAGCGAGGTCGCCGACCGCCTGGTTCTGGGCGACGAGCGGGCGGTCTATGCCGACAAGGCCTACGAGAAGCATGCGCGCCGCGCGGCGCTCAGGGCGCGTGGCATCAAGGACCGCATCCAGCACCGGCGCACGCGCACCCAGAAGGCGTTGCCGCACTGGCAGCAGGTCCGCAACAAGCTGATCGGCCGCGTCCGCTCGGCGGTCGAGCGCACCTTCGCCGCCCTCAAGCGCAGCTACGGCCTGACGCGATTGCGCTACAGGGGCCTGGCAGCCAACGCCTTCCACGTCGACCTGATCGCCATCGCCTACAACCTGCGCCGCGTCGCCACCGCCACCTAAAGCGCTCTCATGCCACTCACCCACGCCAGTACGGATCGACAAAGACAGGCCAGCCGCACGAGCGATCCCTCTGAAATCACCCCACCGCCCAACCCTCTCAAAACCTATCTGACGCACCAACGCCGCCTTTCGCAGAGCTCTCGCGAAGGCGGGAATTCAGAGGAAGAAGTCGCGCGCACGACCTTCGTCGGTCCGCGCCGGCGGCGACGTTCTCTGGATTCCCGCCTTCGCGGGAGTGACGGGGGAGGGAGCGGAGAGGGCGCGGTGCCGAAGCGACCGCCGGCTCGTCCTTGCCGCCCACCGGCCCTACCGGTAGTAGCTCTTCGGGAAGCGGCGGTGCAGCCAGAGCCAGTCCTCGGGGCGCTCGCGCACCCAGGCCTCGAAGCGGTCGTTGATCGCCTGGGTCAGGGCCTGGGCGTCGCCGCGCTTGCTGCCGGCCGGCTCGAAGGCCGGCTGCGGCTCGATGGTCATCCGGAAGCGCGCGCCGCCCAGCCGCTCCAGGCGCGAGGGCACGATCGGGCAGTTGAAGCGCAGCGCCATCTGCGCCGGGCCGTCGGCGGTCATCGCCGGCAGGCCGAAGAAGCGCGCCTCGAAGCCCTCGTTGAACTTCTGGTCGGCGAGCACCCCGATGGTCGAGCCCTTCTGCATCTCGGCGACCAGGGCGCGCGCCCCCTTGGCGCCCTTGGGGATCCGCTTGCCCGGGGTGACGCCGCGCATCTTCTCGGCGACCTTCTGGACCAGCGGGTTGTTGGCCTCGCGGCTGATGCCGACCATCGGAATGCCCTGGGCGCCGGCGGTGACCACCGAGACCTCGAAGTTGGCCTGGTGCATGGCGGCGATGATCACCGGCCGGCCTTCCGATGCCGGGCCCTTGACGAGATCCGCGCCGAGGATCTCGACCCGCCCGCTCTTCGGGTCGCTGATCCTGTCGAGGTGGGGGTACTCGGCGGCGGTGCGGCCCAGGTTGTCCCACATCGCGCGGACGATCTCGCGGCGCCTTGCCGCCGGCATGTCGGGAAAGCAGAGCTCGAGGTTGCGCTCGGCGCGCCTCGACAGCTTCAGCAGCGGCCCGACGCTGCGCCCGAGCCAGCCGCCCAGGGCCGAGGCCCGGTCGAGCGGCAGCAGCCTGAACAGCCCGAGGAAGAGGAAGGCGACAGCCGCCTCGAGCGGATAGCGGACGTACTTGACCAGAAACTTCTCACGGCTGCGGTCGGCCATCGGCCAGGGCTCGCTCCAACAGGTCTTCGACAGCCCGCTTGTCGCGCCAAGACAGGTGCACAGGCAAGACCCGAGTGACCGACGCCAGCGCCGGCGGCAAGCGCACCGCGTCCTTCTCGGTGGTCGCCGGCTCGGCGCCGAGCCGGCGCGCCTCGGCGAGCAGCGCCTCGGCGTCGGCGGCGGTATAGGCGTGGTGGTCGGCGAAGGCGCGGCGGCCGGCCAGCTCGGCGCCGAGCCCGGCGAGCGTGTCGAAGAACTTCTCCGGCCGGCCGATGCCGGCGAAGGCGAGGACGCGACGGCCCCGCCAGTCGGCCGCGGCAGCGCCGCCCGGCGCGCTCCCGGCCTCGAGCGTCGCGCGCAGCAGGGGGCCGTCGAAGGCTCCGGCCGGCAGGTCCGGCGCGCCGGCGCCGACGACCAGCAGCGCCTGCGCGCGGCTCAGGCCCCGCGACAGGTTCTCGCGCAGCGGCCCGGCCGGTACGACCCGGCGATTGCCGAGCCCGGCGGCACCGTCGATCACGGCCAGCGCCAGGTCCTTGGCGAGCGCCGGGTTCTGCAGGCCGTCGTCGAGCAGCAGCACCTCGGCCCCCGCGGCCTCGGCGGCGGAGCCGCCGGCGGCGCGGTCGCGCGCCACCCAGGTCGGGCAGGCCCGGGCCAGCAGCAGCGGCTCGTCGCCGACGTCCGCCGCGCCGTGGCGCTCGGGATCGACCCGCAGCGGCCCGCGCTCGTGCCCGCCGTAGCCGCGGCTGACGACGTGGACGGCGAGGCCGCGGTCCGCCAGCAGGCCGGCAAGCGCCAGCACCGTCGGGGTCTTGCCGGCGCCGCCGGCGGTCAGGTTGCCGACGCAGATCACCGGGATGCCCAGGCGCAGCGGCCGGGCCCGGCGCCAGCGCAGCCAGCCCGCGAGATCGTAGAGCCAGGCGAGGGGCAGCAGCAGGGTCGAGAGCGCGCCGCGCCGCCGCCAGAAGCCGGGGGCCCGCACGGCCGGGGCCTAGTCCGCGGGCGCCAGAGGCGCCGAGCCGTCGCCGGCCGCGCCCGGGTCGCCCGCGCGCGGCGCCAGGCTCAAGGGCGAGAGATCGCGCGGCGCCGGCTGCGGGTCGGGCGCGACCGGCCGGCGACCGAGCGCACGGTCGGCGCGCTCGGTCAGCGCGATCAGGCGGGCCTCGAGCTCTTCGGCGAGCGCCAGCAGCTCCGCCTCGCCGGCGCGCCGCGGCACCTCGAGCGGCTCGCCCCAGATCACCCTGGCCCGGCCGAACGGCAGGAGCAGCAGGAAGCGGTCCCAGGAGCCCAGCACCCGCGCCGGCCGGGCCGAGGCGCTGACCGGCACGATCGGCACGCCGGACAGCTGGGCCGCCTTGACCGCACCCGGCTTGACCCGCATGCGCGGCCCCTTCGGCCCGTCGGGCGTGATGCCGATGCAGGCGCCCTGGGCCAGCTCCCGGCCCATCGCGCGCAGCGCCATGGCGCCGCCGCGCCGGCTCGAGCCGGAGACCGAGGGAAAGCCGAGGCGCTCCAGCGCCGTCGAGATCAGCCGGCCGTCGCGGTGGCCGGAGATCAGCACGTGCAGCCGGGCGGGATCCGCGGTCCAGGCGCCGCGCATCGGCAGCATGCGGCCGTGCCAGAAGGCGATGACGCAGGGCCGCCCGCCCTCCAGCAGGGCGCGCGTCGGCTCCGGCATCTCGCGCCGCCAGCGGGTCGTCGCGTGGACCAGCCGGATGTAGCCGGCGATCGCGCGCGCCAGCAGGCGCCGGCCGCTCTCGGAGCGCGCGAAGCGCTTGGCCAGGGACATGGCGGGGGTCTTCCGAAGCTAGGCGCCGGCCGCGGCGACCGCCGACGCGCCGGACGCCTCGGGCTGCGGCTCGGCTTCCTCGGCGAACTGCAGGGCGTAGAGCCGCGCATAGGCGCCGCCGCGGGCGAGCAGCTCGGCGTGACTGCCGCTCTCGACGACCCGGCCGCGGTCGAGCACGTGGATCAGGTCGGCGTCGACCACGGTCGACAGGCGGTGGGCGATGACCAGCGTGGTGCGGCCCTGCTTGAGCCGGCCGAGCGCCTGCTGGACATGGCGCTCGCTCTCGCTGTCGAGCGCCGAGGTCGCCTCGTCGAGCAGCAGGATGGGCGCGTTCTTCAGCATCGCCCGGGCGATCGCGATGCGCTGGCGCTGGCCGCCCGACAGCCGGGCGCCGCGCGGGCCGACCGGCGTGTCGTAGCCCTGCGGCAGCTCGCGGATGAAGCCGTCGGCGCCGGCCGCCCGCGCCGCCTCGGCGATCTCCTCCCGGCTCGCGCCGCTGCGCCCGTAGGCGATGTTGGCGCCGACCGTGTCGTCGAACAGCATGACCTCCTGGCTGACGTAGGCGACGGCGGCGCGCAGCGAGGCCAGGGTGACCTCGCGCACGTCCTGGCCGTCGACCAGCACGCGGCCGGCGGTCGCGTCGTAGAAGCGCGGGATCAGGTTGAGAATGGTCGACTTGCCGGCGCCCGAGGGGCCGACCAGGGCGACGGTCTGGCCGGGCCGCGCCTCGAGGTCGAGGCCGTCGAGCGCGGCCTCCGGCGCGCCTTCGTAGGCGAAGCCGACCTGCTCCAGGCGCACGGCACCGCCCTCCAGGCGCAGCGGCTTCGCGTCCGGGCGGTCGACGACCTGCGGCTGGTAGTCGATCAGCTGGAACACCCGGTGCACCGCCGCCAGGCCCTCCTGCAGGTTGTTGTTCAGCTTGGCGACCCGCTTGGCCGGCTCGAAGGCGAGCAGCACGGCGGTGATGAAGGCGGCGAAGGAGCCCGGCCCCTGCTCGCCGGCGATCACCAGGTTGCCGCCGTAGAGGATCACGCCGATCACCGCCAGGCCGCCGAGCACCTCGAGCAGGGGCTGGGTGACGTTGCGCACCCGGCTGCCCTTGAGCTGCAGCTCGTAGACCTCGTCGATGCGCTCGCGCGCGCGCTCCGACTCGTAGCCCTCCATGCCGTAGGCCTTGACGTGGCGGGCGCCGTGGAAGGTCTCGTCGAGCAGCGTCGAGAGCAGGCCGACCTGGTGCTGGGTGTTGCCGGAGACGCGGCGCATCCGCTTGCCGATGCGCAGCACCGGCACGATCGCCAGCGGGAAGGCGACGAAGGCGATCAGCGCCAGGATCCAGTTCTGGTAGAACATCACCCCGACCAGCGCGAGCGCGGTCAGGAAGTCGCGCCCGAAGCCGGTCAGCACGTTGGACACGGTGTTCTGCAGCTGCATCACGTCGTTCACGAAGCGCGCGCTGAGCTGGCCCGGCGCCATGACGTTGAAGAAGGCGACGTCGGCGCGGATCAGCCGCTCGTAGAGCCGCTGGCGCAGGTCGGCGACGACGCGGAAGCCGACCTGGCTCATCAGCACCGCCTGGCCGTAGGCGGCGAAGCCGCGCACCGTAAAGACGACCAGCGTCGCCGCCGCGATCGCCCACAGCAGGTCGGCATCCTTCTCGGAGAAGACGTAGCCGATGATCGGCTCCATCAGCTGGGCCATGGCGCCGGTGCAGGCCGCCACCACCGCCATCAGGGCGACCGCCACGGCGATCCGGCGGCGGTAGGGGTGGATGTGCTCGCGCCACAGCCGGCCGACCAGCGCCTTGGTCGACTCGTCCCACTTCACCTTGGCCTTGCGCGCGTCGCTCACGAGCCCTCGGAAATCTGCTGTTCCGGACCTTCGCCCCCGGGAGGCCGTGGTCTAGCACGGGCCATGCGGCAGGACAAAGCGCCAGCCGCATGGCGCGGGCGCGACGCCGGGGCTAGGCTCGCCGGCATGAGAGCCCTGCTCGCCGCCCTGGTTGCATCCTGCCTCCTGGCCATCCCGTCGGCGCTTCCGGCCCGCGCCGCCGAGCCGGACGCCGGCCTCGAGGCGGGCCGCCTCGTCGCGCTCGGCGCCGCCGTCGTCTGGCCCGAGGACTGCCGTCCCGAGGCGATGCCGCCCGACGCGATGAGCCTGCTCCCGCTGGGCCACGGGGCCGGCGGCGACCGCCTGCTGCTGGCGACCTGCGCGCTGCACGCCTACCAGGCGAGCTACCGCGCCTGGCGGGTCCGCGAGACCGCCGGGGGCGGGCTCGAGGCCGTGCCGCTGCTGTTCCCGCAGCTGCTGCCGCAGGACGGCGGCGACGGGCCGGGCGCGCGCACCCTGGCCTGGCGGGCCGACCTGGCCGGTCTCGCCGAGCTCGACGGCGCCCGCCTGACGCTGGTGACCAAGGCGCGCGGCCTCGGCGACTGCGGCGAGGTCGCGAGCTGGGATCTGTCGCAGCCGCTGCCGGTCGCCGTCGCCTACCGCAGCCGCCCGGACTGCCCCGAGGCACCGGAAGCCGCCGACGCCGACTGGCGTCGCTGGCCGGCGCTCGACGGGGCCTGGCTGCGCGAACGGCGGCCGGCGGACCGCAGCTGGGCGGCGGCCCGGGCGCTGGCGGCGCTGCACGCGGGCGCGCCCGACCTCGCCTGGCTGGCCGCCGGCCTCGTCGAGAGCGACGCGACCTGCAGCGGACAGCGCGAGACCTGGGCGCTCGGACTCGATCCCCTCGCGCAGCCGCCGGCGCTGAGCCTGCGCTCGACCGGCGGCCAGGCGCTCGGCCCGATCCCGGTCGACTCCGGCCAGCAGGTCGCGCTCTGCGGGCTGGACGCCCGGCTGTCGCTGGAGAGCCCCGGCCGCTGCCCGGCCCGGGGACCGACGCTGGCGATCGACGACGGCCTCTGCGACCGCCTGCGGCTGACCTGGGATCCGACCTCGGGAGACTGGCTGGCCGGGCGGAACTGAACCGTCAGGTCGCGGTGGCCGGGAAGGGATGCAGGTTGCGCAGGAACTGCTCGGCGCAGGCCTTCCAGGAGAACTTGAGGGCATGGGCGCGGCAGCGCTCCGGCGGGATCGCCAGGGCCCGCTCGACGGCGTAGGCGAGATCTTCGTCGAGCACGCCGATGCCGTGGCCGTCGACGACATCGAGCGGGCCCGGCACCGGGAAGGCGGCGACCGGCAGGCCGCTGGCCAGCGCTTCCAGCATCACGAGCCCATAGGTGTCGGTGCGGCTCGGGAACACGAAGACGTCGGCCGAGGCGTAGTGGCGCGCCAGCTCCTCGCCCTGCTTGGCGCCGACGAAATGGGCCTTGGGAAAGCGCCCCTTCAGCTCGGCCAGCTGCGGCCCGTCGCCGACCACAAGCTTGCTGCCGAGAATCAGGTCGAGCTTGAGGAAAGCCTCGAGGTTCTTCTCCACGGCGACGCGGCCGACGTAGAGGCAGACCGGGCGCGGCAGGTCGACGGCCGGGTCGTTGCGCGGCTTGAAGAGATCGGTGTCGACGCCGCGCGACCAGTCGGCGACGTTGCGGAAGCCGCGGCCCTCGAGCTCGCGGCGCAGGGTCGGCGTGGCGACCATCACGCCCCTCGAGGGCCGGTGGAACCGGCGCATCACCGCGTAGCCGAGCGCGAGCGGGATCGGCGCGCGCGCCGCCAGGTACTCGGGAAAGCGCGTGTGGTAGCTGGTCGTGAAGGGCAGGCCGCGGCGGACGCAGAGGTTGCGCAGGGCCCAGCCGATCGGCCCCTCGGTGGCGATATGCACGGCCTCCGGCCGGAAGGCCTCGAGCAGCCGCCGCGTGCCGCCGCCCGGCAGCACCGCCAGGCGGATCTCCGGGTAGGTCGGGCAGGGCACGGTCCGGAAGCGCCCGGGGTGCAGCACCTCGACCTCGTGGCCCTGGGCCTGCAGCTCCTCGACGACCCTGCTCAGGGTGCGCACCACGCCGTTGATCTGAGGGAACCAGGCGTCGGTGGCGAGCAGGATGCGCATCACGCCGCCTCGCCGAGCTTCCGTCTGAGCGCCCGCGCGGTCGCCGCCACCGCGGCCGTGAGCTCGTCGTCCTCCGGCTCGGGCAGCGCGCGCGCCGCCTCGAGCATCGAGAAGTTGCGCCGCTCGGCCCAGTGCAGGATCTCGAAGCGGCCGTCGAAGTGCTCGACCAGCGCCGTGCAGCTCTCCACCCAGTCGCCGTCGTTGATGTAGAGGATTTCGCCGATCATGCGCTGCTCGGCCTGGTGGATGTGGCCGCAGATCACGCCGTCGACGCCGCGCCGGCGCGCCTCCTCGGCGACCGCCTGCTCGTACTGGTCGATGAACTGCACGGCGTTCTTGACCTTGAGCTTCAGCCAGGCCGACATCGACCAGTAGCCGAAGCCGAGGCGCCGGCGCAGCAGGTTGAACCAGTGGTTGGCGTCGATCGCCAGGTTGTAGGACCAGTCGCCGAGCAGGGCGAGCCACTTGGCGTAGGTCACCACGCCGTCGAAGGCGTCGCCGTGGACGACCAGCATGCGCCGGCCGTCGGCCGTCTCGTGGATCGCCTCGCCGGCGACCTCGACGCCGCCGAAGTGGTGACCGGTGTAGCTGCGCAGGACCTCGTCGTGGTTGCCCGGCACGTAGACGACGCGCGTGCCCTTGCGGGCCTTGCGCAGCAGCTTCTGGACGACGTCGTTGTGGGCCTGCGGCCAGTACCAGGACTTCTTGAGGCGCCAGCCGTCGAAGATGTCGCCGACCAGGTAGATCGTCTCGGCCTCGTTGAAGCGCAGGAAGTCGAGCAGGAACTCGGCCTTGCAGCCGCGGGTGCCGAGATGGACGTCGGACAGGAAGATCGCGCGGTAGCTCCTGGTCTCGACACCGGCGCTCATCGGCCCGCCCCGCCTCTCGCATCGCCGCCGCGGCGGCCCCCTGGACTTTTCGGCAGCAGCTATATCAAGATGTCGCGGTCGGCGCCACCCAAAAGCACAATATTCAGCAAAGCGACATTCAAGTGAAACACAACCGTCACGTCCGGCGCGGCAAGTAATCGGCGCCGATGCCCGAAGACCTCCCCGCGCCCCCGCCCGCTTCCCGGCCCGCGCCCGACCCGCCCCCCGTCCGGCCGCGGCGCCTGCGGATCATCCACAACCCGACCGCCGGCGGCAGCCGCTGGCGCCGCTACGGCGCGGTGCTGGAGCGGCTGCACGACGCCGGCGCCCAGATCGAGGAGCTGGCGACCGGCCGGCGCGGCGACGCCGAGGCCTATGCCGCGGCGCTGGGGGCCGACGACTGCGATCGCCTGGTCGTCGCCGGCGGCGACGGCACGGTCAACGAGGCGATCAACGGCCTGCTCGCCAACCGTGCCGGCGGGCGCACCCTGCCGCTGGCCATCCTGCCGCTCGGCACGGCCAACGTGCTGGCCAACGAGATCGGCCTCTCGACCCGGCCCGCGACGGTCGCCCGGACGATCGTCGAGGGCGTCGCGCGACCGGTGGCGCTCGGCGACTCCAACGGGCGGGCCTTCTGCCTGATGGCCGGCGTCGGCTTCGACGCCCATGTCGTCGCACGCATCGACAGCCGCCTGAAGAAGCGCATCGGCAAGCTGGTCTACGTCTGGCAGACGCTGCGCCAGCTCGGCGTCTACCAGTTCCCGCCCTACCGGGTGACGATCGACGGCGCCGTCTTCGACGCCGCCTCGGCCGTCGCCTGCAACGCGCACTACTACGGCGGCCGCTACGTCCTGGCGCCCGACGCGCTGATGACCGAGCCGAGCCTGGAGGTCTGCCTGTTCGAGAAGGCCGGCCGGCTGCACGCCGTCAAGTATGCCGCGGCGATGCTGCTGGGCGTGCTGCCCCGGCTGTCCGACTACCGCATCGTCACCGGCCGCCAGATCTCGATCCAGGGACCGCCGGAGGACCCGATCCAGGGCGACGGCGACATCATCGCCTCGCTGCCGGCCTCGATCCGCGTGCTGCCCGACGCGCTCAACCTTGTGTTTCCGCCGCGCCGCTAGGGGATTCTCCGCGTTCACGGCGCCGGGCCGCTCTGCTATATCCCGCCCGCCTATTCGACAGAGAACGAGGAGCAGCGGTCATGGACGTCAAGGGCTTGGGAGCGATCGTCACCGGCGGCGGGTCGGGTATGGGCGCCGAGGTCGGCCGCACGCTGGCGGCCGCCGGCGCCAAGGTCACGCTGCTCGACCTCAACGGCGAGGCGGCCGAGGCCGTGGCCAAGGAGATCGGCGGCCTGGGCCTGGCCTGCGACGTCTCGGACGCCGCCGCCGCCGAGGCCTGCGTCGCCAAGGCGCGCGAGGCCCACGGCCCCTGCCGCGTGCTGGTCAACTGCGCCGGCATCGCCCCGGCCAAGCGCATCGTCGGCAAGGAAGGCGCGATGCCGCTCGAGGCCTTCAAGAAGGTCATCGACGTCAACCTGATCGGCAGCTTCAACCTGCTGCGCCTGGCCGCCGCGGACATGACCGGCGCCGAGCCGCTCAACGCGGACGGCGAGCGCGGCGTCATCGTCTCGACCGCCTCGATCGCCGCCTTCGAGGGCCAGGTCGGCCAGGCCGCCTACGCCGCCTCCAAGGCCGGCATCATCGGCATGATGACCCCGGCGGCGCGCGAGCTGGCGCGCTTCGGCGTGCGCGTCATGACCATCGCGCCGGGCCTGATCGGCACGCCGCTGCTGCTCAACATGCCCCAGGAGGTCCAGGACAACCTGGCCCAGCAGACTCCTTTCCCCAAGCGCTTCGGCACGCCCGCCGAGTTCGCCTCGCTGGTCATGACCATCGTCGGCAGCCCGATGATGAGCAACGACACCATCCGCCTCGACGGCGGCATGCGCATGCAGTGAGGCGCGGCCTCTCCCGCTCGCGAAGCAGGTCGAAGCGCCCGAGCGCTTTTCGCTTCTCCCATCGTCGTCCCCGCGCAGGCGGGGATGACGGCGAACGGGGAGGGCGGAAGAGCGGGCCGGCAGCCATCGTGCCGCCCGCCCTCACACGGTCAGCACGATCTTGCCGATGTGCTGGCTCGATTCCATCAGGGCATGGGCCTGGGCGGCCTCGGCCAGCGGGAAGCTGCGGTGGATCACGGGGCGGACCTGGCCAGCCTCGATCAGCGGCCAGACGCGGGCCTGCAGGCTGGCGGCGATCGCCGCCTTGAAGGCGACGTCGCGGGCGCGCAGCGTCGAGCCGGTCAGCGTCAGCCGCTTGACCATGACGGGCAGGAAGTCCAGCTCGGCCTTGGGCCCGCCCAGGAAGGCGATGAACACCAGCCGGCCGTCGGGCGACAGCAGATCGACGTCGCGCGCAATGTAGGCGCCGCCGACCATGTCGAGGATCAGGTCGCAGCCGCCGGCGGCCTCCTTCACGACCGCGACGAAGTCTTCCTCGCGATAGTCGATGGCCCGCTCGGCGCCGAGTTCCTCGCAGACCCTGCACTTCTCGGCGCTGCCGGCCGTGGCGAACACGCGGGCGCCGAAGGCGCGGGCCAACTGGATCGCGGCCGTGCCGATGCCGCTGGAGCCGCCGTGCACCAGGAAGCGCTCGCCGGCCTTCAGGCCGCCGCGGTCGAAGACGTTGCTCCAGACCGTGAAGCAGGTCTCGGGCAGGGCCGCCGCCTCGAGCGGCGTCAGGCCCTGCGGCTGCGGCAGGCACTGGGCCGCCGGCGCCACGGCGTACTCGGCGTAGCCGCCGCCGGCGACCAGGGCGCAGAGCTTGTCCCCGGCCTGCCAGGTCTCGACGCCGGCGCCCAGGCCGACGACCTCGCCGGCCAGCTCCAGGCCGGGAATGTCCGAGGCGCCGGGCGGCGGCGGGTAGGCGCCCTTGCGCTGCAGCACGTCGGGCCGGTTGACCCCGGCGGCGGCGACGCGGATCAGCACCTCGCCCGGCGCGGGTCGCGGGACCGGCCGGCGCCCCGGCTTCAGCACCTCGGGCCCGCCAGGCTCGGCGATCTCGATGGCGGTCATCGATTCGGGCGGGGACTCGGTCACGAGGCTCTCCTTTCGCTGGCGGGCTCACCGTCTAGTATGAAGCGGACTAACGGCGCGAGACAGGAGTGGCGCAATGGACCCGATGGACCTCGAACCGCGCAAGGCGATCGCCAAGCCCAAGGACCTGGACCTGATGGGCGTCGAGGAGCTGCAGGACTATCTGGCCGAGCTCGAGGCCGAGGCCGAGCGGGTGCGCGCCAAGATCGCCGGCAAGACCGACTACAAGGCGGCCGCCGATTCGCTGTTCAAGCGCTGAGGGACCCCGAGGTCTCGGCACCGGCCCGCTCCCCCACCCCGCCACCCATTCAGGATACTGTCGTGGGTGGCGGGGTGGGGGAGCGGGCCGGTGCCGAGACCGCGCACAAGCGCGAGTCCGTCCCCTCACGCCCGCCGGCGCCTCATGTAGAGCAGCCAGCCGAGCGGCCCGGCGACCAGCACGATGACCAGCCAGCCGACGCGCGGGCCGAAGGGGCAGCGGCTGCCCGGCGGCGGCGCCCAGGGGCCGCTCGCCGGCGAGGCCGCGACCTGCAGCAGCGGCAGCAGCCAACCGCCGATCACGATGCTCCAGGCCAGCCACACCGGCATCTCGTCGCGTCCCCTTCTCGATCGCGGTCTTCGGGCTGGCGGGGCCGTCGGTTAATCGCCAGATTGTCGGCCAATCCGCCCCACCACCGAATCTGACGGGATCCTGACCATGACCGACCTCTCCGGCAAGACCGCCCTGGTCACCGGCTCGACCAGCGGCATCGGCGAAGCCGTGGCCTGGGCGCTGGCCGCCCAGGGCGCCAACGTCGTGCTCAACGGCTTCGGCGACGAGGCCGCGATCGCCAAACTGAAGACATCCATGGCCGAGAAGCACGGCGTGCGCGTCGTCTACGACGGCGCCGACATGAGCAAGCCGGCCGAGATCGCGACGATGATGGAGAAGGCGGCCGCCGAGTTCGGCCGGGTCGACATCCTGGTCAACAACGCCGGCATCCAGCATACCGCGCCGATCGAGGACTTCCCGCCGGAGAAGTGGGACGCGATCATCGCGATCAACCTGTCGAGCGCCTTCCACACCACGCATTACGCCCTGCCGGCGATGAAGCGGCAGGGCTGGGGCCGGATCATCAACATCGCCTCGGCGCACGGCCTGGTCGCCTCGGCCCAGAAGGTCGCCTACGTCGCGGCCAAGCACGGCGTCGTCGGCATGACCAAGGTGACGGCGCTGGAGACGGCGCGCGACGGCGTCACCTGCAACGCCATCTGCCCCGGCTGGGTGCTGACGCCGCTGGTCCAGAAGCAGATCGACGCCCTGGCCGAGCGGGAGGGCATCAGCGGCGACGAGGCGCGGGTCCGCCTGATCGGCGAGAAGATGCCGACGGCAGAGGCCGTGACCCCGGAGCAGATCGGCGGCTACGCCGTGTTCCTCTGCTCGCCGGCCGCCGAGCGCATCACCGGCGCCGCGCTGTCGATCGACGGCGGCTGGACCGCCCAATAGGCGGCCGCGTCGGCCGGTCCGGGGACGCGACCGTGAGCGAGCAGGCCGACGGCCTGTGGTGCGAGCGCCGGCGCGCGGCGCCGCCGGCCTCGCGGCGCGGCCTGTTCCTGGACCGCGACGGCGTGCTGGTCGAGGAGGTCGGCTTCCTGCACCGCCCCGCCGACGTGCGCCTGGCGCCGGGCGCCGTCGCGCT
>JAUILQ010000111.1 GCA_030433005.1 Alphaproteobacteria bacterium | reverse complement strand
CCAACGCCTTCCACGTCGACCTGATCGCCATCGCCTACAACCTGCGCCGCGTCGCCGCCGCCACCTAATGCGCTCTCATGCCACTCAGCCACACCAGTACGGATCGACAAAGACAGGCCAGCCGCTCGAGCGAACCCTCTGCGATCACCAGACCGCCCAACCCTTTCAAAACCTATCTGACGCGACCCCGCCGCCTTTCGCAGAGCTCTCGCCTCCGCGGGGATGACGGCTGTGAGAGCGGCAGGCGACGCCCCTACCCCACCAACGCGCCCTCACGGAAGGCGGCGGCCAGGGCCTCGACCTCGGCAGCCAGCGGGCGGTCCTCGGCGAGCGGCGCGGCGTGGCGGCGGATCCCCGGCAGCAGCGGCGCCAGGGCCGGCGACAGGCTGTCGGCGCAGCCGCGCAGCTCGACCGCCTGGGCGGCGACCAGCGCCTCGATCGCCAGCAGCCGCTCGAAGGCCTCGAGCAGGCGAAGGCCCTGGCGCGCGGCGAGCGGCGCGTTGGTCAGCGCGTCCTCGACGCCCTCGGCGTTGACGCTCGGCCAGAGCGGCACCGGCTGGGCCGCCTGCAGCAGCTCGGCGAGCAGCGCCTCGGCGAGCTTCATCAACGGCGCGAAGCCGTTGCTGTCGGCGCCCGGTCGGGCCAGGAACAGCGGCAGCCCGGTGAAGCGCTCGGCGAGCAGCTTGGCGAGGCGCGCGACCAGCAGCTGGGCGACCTGGGCGAGCGCCCGGCTCAAGCCCTCGAGCGCGACCGTCAGCCAGGGCGTCTGGAAGGCGCCGGTCGAGACCACCCGGCCGGACCCGGATCCCGACTCGTCGAGCAGCACCGCCGGGTTGTCGCTGGCGCCGTTGATCTCGTCCTGCGCCGCCGCCGCCGCGACCGCGAGCGCGGCGAAGCCGGCGCCGTGGGTCTGCGGCAGGGTGCGGAACGACAGCGGGTCCTGCAGGCGGCGCGCCGCGCCCGGCGCCTCCAGCCCGCTGCCGGCGAGCAGCGCGCGCAGGCCGGCGGCGGCCTCGGCCTGGCCGGCCTGCGGGCGCAGCGCCAGGCCCGCGGGGTCGAGCGGCGAGAGGTTGGCCCGGAAGCCCTCCATCGACAGCGCGGCCGTCCGCTGCACGGCCTCGAGTGCCGTTTCGGCACGCACCGCGTAGAGCGCCGCCAGCGCCCCGGAGAAGCTGGAGTGGTTGGCCAGCGCCAGGCCGTCGCGCGGGCCCGGCGCGAGCGGCTCGAGCCCGGCCGCGCGCAGGACTTCCGCGCTGGGCCCGACGCGGCCCGCGGCGTCGGCCATCTCGCCCTCGCCGACCAGCGCCAGCCCCAGGGTGGCGCCGAGCAGCAGGTCGGAGGCGCCGATCGAGCCGCTCTCGCGGACCAGCGGCGTCAGGCCGGCGGCCAGGCAGGCGGCGAGATGGTCCGCGACCGCCGGGTCGCAGCCGGCGCCGCCGCGGCCCAGGGTGTTGAGGCGCACGATCATCGCCGCGCGCACCTGCTCGGCCGGCAGCGGCGCGCCGAGCGACAGCGCCCGCCCGCGCAGCGTCTGCCAGGAGAAGGCCGCCAGCTCGGCCTCCGAGAGCCGCTGGGTCGCCCGCGCGCCGAGCCCGGTGGTCAGGCCGTAGACCGCCTCTCCGGCGGCCAGGGCGTCGGTCACCACGCCGCGCGCCGCGGTCAGGCGCCGGCGTGCGGCCGGCGCGAGCGCGACCGCCGGTGCCGGCCGCGCGGCGGCCTCGGCGAGGCCGCGGCAGGTCAGGCTCTCGCCGTCGAGGGTCAGGGAAGGCTCGGGATTCATGGCCGCAAGACTGCCCGCTCGGGCGCGCCGGGGAAAGCGCGGCCTTGCGCTTTGCCGCGGCTCTGCCAGGGTGCCCTGCCGCACCCTGCCCAACCCGACCGCGCCAGCCGACGAAGGAGGCCCGCCGCCCGATGCCCGAGATCCACATCACCTATCTCAACGGTCCCGACGTCGAGCGCCTGGCGCTCACCGACGACGAGATCCTGGCGGCCATCGAGGAGAGCCTGGCAGCCCAGGGGCGCGGCGAGACGGTGATCGAGCCGCGCGTCCACCTGGTGCCCGAGCCGGGCCGCGTCGACGGCCACTTCAACGTGCTGCGCGGCTACGTCCGCCCGCTCGGCGCCGCCGGGGTCAAGATCGTCGGCGACTTCGTCGACAACTACAGGAAGGGCCTGCCGTCCGAGTTCGGCATGCTCAACCTCTTCGATCCCGAGACCGGCACGCCGACCGCGGTGGTGGACGCCACCGGGATCACCGAGATGCGCACCGGCGCGGTCACCGCGGTCGGCGCCAAGTACTTGGCGCGCAAGGATTCCAAGGTGCTGGGCCACATCGGCGCGCGCGGCACCGCCTACTGGAACGTCCGGCTGCTCGACCGGCTGTTCGACTTCGAGGAGATCCGCGTGCACTCGCGCCGGCCGGAGAGCCGCGAGGCCTTCGCCGAGCGCCTGCGCCGCGACCTCGGCAAGCCGGTGACCGTGACGGAGGACTGGCGCTCGACGGTCGAGGGCGCCGACATCGTCGTCGAGGCCTCGCGGCTGTCGGAGCCGAAGCCGCTGCTCGAGACCGCCTGGATCAAGCCGACGGCCTACGTCGTGCCCTACGGCACCATGAGCGCGGTCGAGCTCAGCCTCACCGACATCATGGACAAGCTGGTCGTCGACGACTGGGGCCAGTGCAAGGGCGGCCCCTTCGGCTCGCTGCGCGCCCACGTCAACGCCGGCAAGCTCAGCGAGGCGACGCTGCACGCCGAGCTCGGCCAGATCGTCGCCGGCCTCAAGCCGGGCCGCGAATCGGACTCGGAGACCACGCTGCTCTGGCACCGCGGCCTGAGCACCAGCGACGTCGCGCTCGGCGTCGCCCTGCTGCGCAAGGCGGAGACGATGGGGATCGGCCAGCGGCTGCGGTACGCGTGACATGAGACGGCACCGGCCCGCACCCCCGCCCGGCCACCCATTCAGGATACTGTCGTGGGTGGCCGGGCGGGGGTGCGGGCCGGTGCCGGCGCTGGCGGAGCCAGCGCTCGCTAC
>JAUILQ010000110.1 GCA_030433005.1 Alphaproteobacteria bacterium | reverse complement strand
AACTCGTGATCGAGACCGGGATGACCGGAATCGTCGGGCCGAACGGCTGCGGCAAGTCGAACCTGCTCGAGGCCATGCGCTGGTGCATGGGCGAGGGGTCGGCCAAGCAGCTGCGCGGCGACGGCATGGACGACGTGATCTTCTCCGGCACCTCCAACCGCCCGCCCCGCAACGTGGCGGAAGTCGTCATCGGCCTCGATAACGACGACCGCCGCGCGCCGGCCGCCTTCAACGATTTCGAGGAGCTGGAGGTCAGCCGCCGGATCGAGCGCGAATCGGGCTCGGCCTACAAGGTCAACGGCAAGGACGTGCGCGCGAAGGACGTCCAGCTCCTGTTCGCCGACATGTCGACCGGTGCCCGTTCGACGGCCATCGTCAGCCAGGGCCGGGTCGGCGCGGTGGTCAATTCCAAGCCCGCCGAGCGACGCCTGCTCTTGGAAGAAGCGGCAGGGATCACCGGCCTCCATTCCCGCCGCCACGAGGCGGAGCTGCGCCTCCGCGCCGCAGAGAACAATCTGGCCCGGCTGGAGGACGTCGTCGTCGCCCTTCAGACCCAGCTTCAGGGCCTGCGCCGCCAGGCCCGCCAGGCCACCCGTTACCGCAACCTGTCGGACCATATCCGCAAGGCGGAGGCGACCCAGCTGCACCTGAAGTGGCAGGCGGCGGTCGGCGAGCTGGAAGCGGCGCGCACCGCCCTTCACGACGTCGAGCAGGAGGTGGCGACCCTCAGCCGCGAGGCGGCCAACCTGTCGACCCGGCAGGCGGAAGCGTCGACCGGCCTGCCGGGCCTGCGCCAGGCGGAGGCGGAGGCGGCCGCGGCGCTGCAGAGCCTGATCGTCGCGCGCGACCGGCTGGACGCCGAGGCCGATCGCATCGAGACCGAGATCGGCGAACGCCGCGCGCGCCTGGAACAGATCGAGGCGGACCGGGAACGGGAAGCCGCCTTCAATGCCGATGCCGGCGCCGCCCTGTCCCGGCTGGAGGAAGAGAGCCAGCGCCTGCGCACCGATCAGGAGAACGAGACCGGTGCGCGCGAGGATGCGGACACCAATGTCGCGAAGCTCACCGAGGACGTTCGCGGCCTGGACGACGCGACCAACGCGCTGACCCGCAAGGTGGCGGCGGACGAGGCGCGGCGCGCCACCATCGAGCGGCAGATCGCCGACGGCAACGGCCGGCTGGAGCGGCTGGCGCGCCGGCGTGCCGAGGTCGAGGCCGAGATCGAACGGCTCGCCGCATCCGACACCCAAACCGCGGTGGTCGCTGCCGCCGAAGCCGCGCAGGCGGCCGCCGATGCCGTCGAGGACGCCCAGGCGGATGCTGAACGGGCCGAGGCGCGGAAGGTCGACCTGGAGGCGGCTGCCGAAGAAACGCGTGCCGCCCTGCGCGAGGCCGAAGGCGAGGTCGCCCGCCTTGCCGCCGAGGAGGACGCCCTGCGCGCCGTCCTGGACAAGGGCGACGACGGGGATTTCCCCCCGGTCCTGGATCAGGTGACCGCCAAGCCGGGCTACGAACAGGCCCTCGGCGTCGCGCTGGGCGAGGACCTTACCGCACCGACCGACGGTGCGGCGGATGTCTATTGGGGCTCCAGGGCCGGCGACGGCGAGCCCCTGCCGCTTCCCGACGGTTGCGTGGCGCTGAGCGAGTACGTGACGGCGCCGGCCGAGCTCGCCCGCCGGCTGGCGCAGATCGCCGTGGTCGAGGACGACGCGGCGGCGCGGGAGATCGTCGGCCGCCTGCGCCAGGGCCAGCGGCTGGTCACCCGGGACGGCGCCCTGTGGCGGTGGGACGGTTTTACCGTCAAGGCGGGCGCACCGACCGCCGCCGCGACCCGCCTGAAACAGGAAAACCGGCTGAGCGAGGTTGCGGACCTCAGGGCGTCGGCCGAGGAAGATGCAGATGTCGCCCGGCGTGCCCATGACGCGGCGGCCGAGGCCTATGACGACGCCGCGCAGGAATCGCGCTCGGCGGCGGAAGCGGCACGCACCGCCTTCTCCGAAGCCAACCGGGCGCGCGAGGCCGAGAACAAGGCCGAAAAGGCGGCTGCCGAAATCCGCTCCCGCCTCGCAGCCCTCAAGGAAGGCATCGGCGCGCTCGAGGCCGACAAGGCGGAGACGGACGAACGGATGGCGGTCCTGGCGGAGGAAGCCGGTGCCCTCGGCCCGCTCGACGAGGAACGGCAGCGCCTGGACGAACTGACCGAAAGCCTGGCCGACACCCGGGCACGGCTGGCCGAGGCACAGCAGGCGCGCAATCGTCTGGCCGCCGAGGCGGAACGCCGGGCGGAGCGGCTGGTCGCGATCGGCGACGAACAGCGCGCCTGGACCTCGCGCCAGACCAACAGCCAGCGGCAGATCGAACAGCTCGACGAACGCTGGGAAGAGGTCAAGGACGCGCTGGGCGCGCTTGAGACCCGGCCGGCCGAGATCGCGGACCAGATCGACGCACTCGAAGAACAGTTGACCGGTGCGGAGCAAACCCGAAAGGCCGCGGCCGAGAAACTGGCCGAGGCGGAGACGGCCCTGTCAGCGGTCGACCGCGCGCTGAAGGAAGCCGAACGGCGCCTCGCCGACCTGCGCGAGAGCAAGGGCCGGAAGGAAGGTGCCGTCAGCCAGGCAGAGCAGGCGCTCGAGACCGTCATCGCCCGGGTGCGCGAACGCCTCAACTGCGCGCCCGGCGAGGCGCTCGCCCTGGCCGAACTGAAAGAAGACGAGACCCTGCCGGAGCTCGACGCGATCACGGCCCGATTGGAGAAGCTGGTCCGCGAGCGCGAGAATATGGGGCCGGTCAACCTGCGCGCCGAGCAGGAGGCGACGGAGCTCGAGGAGCAGATCGAGACCTATGAGAGCGAGCGCGGCGACCTGATCGCGGCGATCGAGAAATTCCGCAAGGCCATTTCCGAATTGAACCGGGAGGGCCGCGAACGGCTGCTCGCCTCGTTCGAGGAGGTCAACGGCCATTTCGAGTCCCTGTTCACCCGGCTTTTCGGCGGCGGCAACGCCCACCTGAAGCTGACCGAGGCGGAGGATCCCCTGGAGGCCGGCC